>JBCDBQ010000016.1:0-28018 GCA_039183375.1 Pseudomonadota bacterium | reverse complement strand
GACGAGTTTCCGCAATCGCGTTCAGTTGGTCTGATCGAAGGGCGTGCGCGCACGTCATCAGCCTTGCGCCCGCGTCGCGTTGCGTCTGCCATCGTTTCTGGAATGGGGCCGAACCTTGTTGGGTCTGGGTATTTGCGCATGCTCAAGCGTCAGTGGGCCGGAGGGCCAAAGCTTGTTCGAGCAAACTGCTTTTCAACGCTATGGCATCTAATCGCCGCAGAGCGCCGCTTCCTCACAGATGTTATTGCGTGGGCACACGACGGTGCCACCGTAGCGTGGACCCATGATGACGATCCTGTGCTGTGGTTTTCAGGTGACGTGGCCTTGACCGGTGTTCCATCTACTAGAGACGGTTGGCACGGCATATTGGTCTCTGGATTGCCTGCATCGCAGCTAGTCGGAATGCCGTCGCAGTGCATTAGCGTATCAAGCAGTAACGAAACACAGGAAGCCTATGTTCTGACGCTTGTGACGTCTGACGCTAATGG
The DNA here is from genome assembly GCA_039183375.1 of Pseudomonadota bacterium. GTDB lineage: Bacteria > Pseudomonadota > Alphaproteobacteria > Rhizobiales > Hyphomicrobiaceae > Tectiglobus. The sequence goes on along the minus strand of JBCDBQ010000016.1, from coordinate 27,530 downwards.
CGAGGCATTCTTTCGTACCGACAGGGCGGAGGCGTTTACAGTTTCCGGTCTCGTTAGCGTCGGAAAGCAGGAAAGTGTGGTTCTGGAGGCGCTCAGCGATCCGCGGGCGGTGCAATCCCTGAGTGAACCAGGACAATTTCGATGGGAGTTCCGCGAAGTGTTCGAGGATGAATACACCGGCGCATTTACAGAGTTGGATCCATGGCGCTGACTCGTGGGGTCTCCGAAACCCTAAGAAACACTCTTCGGGGCCATTTTCATCCCGTGCTGTTAGCCTATGCAGATCATCCTAGCGGAGAGCTCCGGACGCATACTGGCGGGGGCGAAATGTCTTGGGGCGGTCACACGTGGCTTGGCGCCAGCTCCTTCGTGCGCTTCCGGGCGCCTGAGGAAGCCGGTGGCCTCGTGACTTCCGAAGGCGAAGTCCACGTTGCAGCCACCGTTGAGGATATGATGTTAGAAAGACAGATTAACATTCGCAACCGAAGCTTCGTGTGCTGGTTTGGAGCTACAACAGAGGCTGGAGGAAGTGTACTAGCGGCTGATCCTGTAGAATTGTTCTCAGGCTATTTCGATAGCCGGAAAGGCTCGCTGGTGCGGGCAAGTGCGAACTACGATCATGATCTGATTATGGGCCTTGGAATCGGTCCGAGCGCTCGCACGTCGGCGTCTGTGACGCACGGCTACGAAGACCAGATCACAAAGTACCCCGGAGACACGGCTGGCCGGCACGTGCAGAACGCCACTAAACGCCGGTTCAATCCGCAGAGTTGGCCTGAATGATTAAACCCTCTGCCGCATTTGAAGCGGCGCGCTCGCATATGTCTGGCCCATTCGAGCTTGGCAAAAGTGACTGCTGCGTGTCGGTTTTAGCTGCCTTCGATGAGCTTCACGGCTCGAATTTGCTGGATCGTATGGGCTGGCGACCACGAAAGATGTCAGAGGTTCTTCAACTGCTGAGACGGTACGGAACTTACGGCGCATGGGTCGATGCGGTTCTTCAGCTGCCACGGGCTCATGCATTTAGAACTGGCGATCTAGCGCTCATACCAAGCGACGGACCTCTACTATCAGCGTTGGCGCTACGCGTCTCAAAACGCGAGTTTGTCACAAAAACTGAGCGTGGTTCTGCAGTCGTTGTGTCTCAGCCTGTGCGTGTGTGGACATGGCATTCGTAGCGCCAGCAATCGCCGCGGTCGGAGCCGGTGTTGCGACGGTCGCAACTGCTGTAGGTTTCTCGGCTGCGGCTTCTGCGGCCATTGCGAGCGGTGTCCTGCAAATCGGTAGCTCGCTTCTCATTAGCTCAGTGGCCCGCGCCATCGCCGGTCCTGCTTCTCGACCCGTCATTCGAACGCAAAACTTAAAACGTGAATTGGCACAAGACGATACTGCTCCCGCATATCGATTTGTTTATGGTACGGACCGGGCGACCGGCTCTCCTGCTGGTGCGCCCGTAAAGGGTCGAAGCATTTATGGTGCTTGGATCCTAAATTCCCGCGACAGCTATCTGCCGGATTTCAGTTTGTATCTGGACAAGCGGCTTGTGGAGTTGAGCGGAGATGCATTCGACTTTTCTGGCCCTGGGGCGTCCGCGATTGCTAGCCCATTTTCAGGTTATGTTAATTGCTGGATTAGCAAGGGCGACCAAACTTCTCCGCCGCAAGTCTTTCTTGACGAAGCGGCGTATGAAACTGGGACGCGAGAGGATCTTTGGAAAGCTAGCGATGGTTGGCAGGGTCACACGGTGATCTGGTTGAAGATTGATGTTGGTCCAAACTCCAGTCGTGCAGAGCGGTGGCCAGCAAGTCCTCCGTTTGTCGAGGTCGAGGGGCGCTGGTCTCTTGTATACGATCCGCGAGATTCTGCACAGATTGCTGATGATCCCAGCACTTGGCGCTGGTCGGATAATCACGCGCTTTGCGTCCGCGACGCGCTTCGGCAAAATCCATGGCGTGGTTATCGGGAGGATCAAATTCATCCATCATTCGAAGAGGGTGCGGATATCTGCGACCTTATTGTTCCGCTTAACTCAGGCGGCTCCGAGAGTAAGTACAGGTGTTCGGGAACTCTAGTTTGGACTGAGGGTGAAATTGAAGATCAGCTGGTTCCAATGATGCTGTCAGGCGCGGCAGACTTTATTCGCGTCGGCGGCAGGCTCGGCTATGCAGCGGGCGCTTACCGCGCGCCAACGGAAACGCTGACCTACATAATGGGGCAGGGAATTGAATTTCCCGATCTTCGGCCAGGTGATGAACTGGTGAACGAGCTTCGCGTGTCGTACCTATCTCCTTCGCGCGGATACGAAATTGCCGAGCTTAACCCTTGGCGAATCCCTGGCTCGCTCGCTGAGGACAACGGTGTGCCTGCGGTGCGCAGCATAGAGCTCCCTTTCTGCCCTTCAGCGACCCAGGCAATGCGTGTGCGCAAGATAACGGGATTAAGACTGCGGCGGCAGGGAAGGATCACAGAAGGCGCGTTGCCGCCTGAGGCATTGAACCTTGTTGGAGGATCTACTTTGACGCTTTTGCTGCCTGGACCCTATGCCGCTTTGGATGGTGTCTATGAGGTCGAATCCATTCATCCGGGCTTAGATGCTCTCGGCGAAAGCGGTGAATGCGCGCTCCTTATGCCGGCCAGCCTCGTAAAGCATAGCGCTGAGATATACGATTTTGACCCGGCAACCGAAGAGGAAGATGTGTTTGACGAGCCCTATGATGGAACTCGAAATGGGGTGTCAATTCCGGGCGCGCTGAGCGTTGCCAGTGGGGCCGGCATCGATCTCAACACCGGCGGGTCGATTGTTCCAAGGTTCCGTTTCTCAGGCGCGCAATCTGACAGTGCCAGCGTCGACAATTACGAGTGGCAATGGCGACTGGAAGGGGAGACTTACCAAACCGGCGGTTTCATTGACGCGGACACCATTGGGCTCGATCAGGACGTATTCTTTTATCTGAATGTGGGGGATTTCTCTGCGGCGCATGATGTGCGATATCGTGCAGTCGGCAGAAATGGAAAAAGCGCATGGCGCGAGCTGACGGGTGCTCGCTACGGTCTCCAAGTGACCGTCAATTCGGCCGACGCGGGTCTGGGCAATGCCAAGTTCAACGTTACCGCGCCTACCAGTGAAGCCTTCCGCGGTGTGCGCGTTTATCGAACGAATGCTCCTGCATATGTCGATCCTGATTTGGTGCGTGGGCTTGACACGGTCGAGCCGGGGGCAACCGTTGATGTTTTTGCAGGTAATCCAAACACGGTAAACCTGTTTACCAATGCTGGCTTTGACGACGTCTCAGCGTGGGCGCTTGGTGCTGGTTGGTCTATTGCTTCTGGGGTCGCGGCCAAATCGTCGGGAAGTCCATCAGACATCGAGCAGCCCGTCGCTCTAGTCAACGACGTCATATATAGATGGGCTGTGACGGTAGCAAATCGAACGGTTGGTGGCGTCAACGTGCGCCTGGAGGGCGACACTGTACCATCAGGACCGCAGAGCGACGGAAATGGCACGTTCTTCGGGAAGCTGACTGCGCCTGCCAACATCGGAAACGTAGCATTCAGAAGTTCGGCGGATTTTGACGGCGACATCGATGATACCGCCATTTTCGCTGATGAACCGGGCGCTCTTCTCGGGCAGGGCACCTTCTTCTTCTGGGTAGTTCCAGTAACCCAAACACTTGCGGAAGGTAGTCCCGTTGGTCCCTTCGAGCTTACAATTGTCTAGGAGGCGCAGAGCATGAGTGCACCCGACTTTAACTTGCCGCTTACGACAGTCGGCGAGCTCAAAATTGCGCGCGTTGAAGACCTCGATGTTGGGGTGGATATTGTTTCCGAAGAACTATTCCAGACGATCGCCGATGCGCTGGAGGCCGGTGGCGTAATCGATTTGAACAATTACGGCGGCATCGCGCAGGCGACAACTGCCGAGATAAATATAGCCGCGGATCTTCCGATTGAGATTTTTTCGCGGTTAAAGATCAAATATCGTTGTCCAGCAACCAACACAGCTGCCGATCCAACACTTGCCCTTAACGGTGGCGACCCTTTCCCCATCCGAGACAACGGCAACAACCCTCTTGAGCCCGGAGACCTGCAGGCGGGCCGTCTTTACGATCTTCGGCTTACCGGCTCAGCACCTAACCAGCGTTGGGAAGTCTCTAATAGTGGTCTGACTATTGCGCAGCTTCTGGCCAACAGTGCGACGGTAATATCGCTCGATACGCGTGCTGCGTTCGAGTCCATAGCGTTCCCTGCCGTTGTCATCGCAGCATCCTTCATGTCTGGCGGAATAGAGCACCGTGTCGTCCGTGATGCAGCAGGAACTGCGATCACCAGCAACGGCGGGTCAGTTAATTGGTCTCCTGCAGGCGGCGTGGTTAACCCGCTGGCTTTCGCCGATAATACGGATCCCGGCATAACCAACATGACCGCAGCAATTCGTGAGGCGCATGAGTTCGCCAACGAGCATCAGCGTCCGGTCGTGTACTATGGCATGGGTCGAACGCTAGTTGATGCAAACGCGCGGATTGTAGTCAACACAAGCACCGATTGGCTCGGCTCAGTCATTGAGATCAGCGGCGGCATTATGGCTTCGCCGGCGTTCGACGCTGTAAACGTTGTATATCGCGTTTACGACGAGGACACCCCAGAGGTCACGGGCACGCAGGTGATCACGCCTGGCATCGCTAACAAGGGATCGACTACCTACACCACGGACTTTTTCAGCGAAGTTGGATATGTCTTCATACAGGGAATTGATGGACTTCGCGTCCCGGCGCGCACCAAAGACGATCTGTCTGGGGAAGACTTTGCAATCTCGACCTGGGTCCAGCGAAACGGTCAAAACCTCTACCCGCTCACATTCGATTTTACCGGCACAAACACCTTCGGTTACGCTTTCCGTCGCATGCCTTCATTTGGGCGCCTCAAGCTGCAAAATATCACTGTCGATCCAACGACCTTTAACAACCAGTGCATAATTCAGGTGGAGCGCAACAACACCGAGATCGACGGTGTACAGGCTGTGCATGGAGCGCAGTCGGCAAGTAATAGCGTTAATAGGATCATTCAGTTCTATCGATGCGGCTTCCTAACTGCGAAGAACGTAGCTGGCACCGGCCAAGAAAACGCTGGCGGCGGCTCATATCTCATTGATTTCGATGAGAGTGCGAATGTCGAATTAGAGAACATTTGTGGCGTAGAAGGTTGGGGTGCCATGGCATCCCGGTATCTTACTGGCCTCACGGTGCGTTCCAGTAAGCTCAACCGGGTGGATGGGCACCAGGGCTTAGGCTATGCAACAATTGTCGATACTGTTCTTAAAGATATTGGTGTCGTGTTTGGCTCGGCTTGGGGTTACATCCGAGTCATCAATCCAACCCTTATCAACTGTCCAGCAATCGCAAGCAGGACTGATTATGGCGGGTTCGTTTGGGGTGATCTGTTGGTGCAGAGCCCGACCCTCATCGGCAACACTTTCTCGCAGGCAATTGTGGACCTTCGATCCAATCCAATCGGAGCTCGAGGTTTTCAGCTGCCCGCAGCATATAGTGTCACTGTCAAGGATATCGTGCGCAATGCTGGTGACGACAACGGTGATGAAGGGCAAATTGAGCCACTGGCCATGGCAATTGCGAGCGATGCTGGCGATGACGGGGGCGAGGTATATTTCCCTGATAACGTCGAGCTCGACGGGTTTAAAGGCGTGCGTCACCGCCTAAAGTTGTATCTGCCCTTAAATGACATGAAAGCGCGATCGTCATCGCACGATATCGTCATCTCCGTGGCGAACATGCGAACTGCTCGAGCGGTCGGCGGTATTGAAGAAGGGATCTTCGTTCCTGCACAGACAATCAACGGCGTTCACGGCGACTTTTCATTTGAGCTGCAGGCACATAATATCGACAATCTGCATCTTAACATGTCGAACTACTCTACACAGGCAAATGCATATATTTCGCATTGCACTACCAACGGCATCCGAGGCGCTGCGAACCAGCAGATTTTCGTCAGTGATACGAGGTTTTTCGATGCCTTACTCGATGGTGCAGAGACGCAGAGTCGCGTTGGGGCCGGCGGTGGCGGAACTGACGACACGCAGATGCGAGACTGCTTTATAGCTGGCGACAACTGGGATCTAACCGACGTTAAGCGCGCGTCCGGTGTTATCTGGAATGACAGCAGAGCCAACATCACGTTACCCGCAACTGCAACGCGCGCCGCGTTTGCCACTGGTTGGTTCGACGCGAAATACTTAGACTAGGCAGGTTTTACTGCCTCTCGGAACCTTCTGAAAAACCGAAATTAAGTAGGGAGCCCTGCCCGCGGGGTGTTTTGTCATGTCTTTCACAACCCTTGACATTCAGGCGCGCTGCGCCGCTCTCGGCCATGATCCTGGTCCGCTGGATGGCGTAATGGGGGGGCGGACAAAAGGCGCAATCAACGCCGCCCTAGAAGAGAGTGGCGGATCTGATGTCGCAGATCTCTTCCACAGCTCGGGAATTGTCGGGCTTTGCATGCATTGGACCGCTGGTGCGCATGGAGTCATCGACCTAGAGCGCAGGCACTACAATGGCGTCACAGACAATGAGGGTCAGCGTCATTGGGGCAAATGGTCTGACCTGGATCAAGTCCGGTACAGAGCTGGCATTCGTGGGGCATCGCATACGCTCAACTTCAACTCCCGCCGCCTAGGGTACTCAATGGATTGCATGGCGGGGGCCAATGAGCGTCCCTTCCGTGCCGGATCAGCGCCTATGACGTGGGATCAAGTCGACGGGTTTACGTTGTGGATCGCTGAGAAGGCGGTCGCATACGATCTCCCCGCCACGAGGACCTCTATCTACACTCATTCTGAGGTACAGCCCATTTTCGGCATTCGCCAGAGATGGAAGTGGGACATCAACTGGCTTCCCGACATGGATCGACCCGGCAACGCGATCGACGTTGGCGACCGTCTTCGCGCGCTGATCCGCGAGAAAATGGATCGCGTCATTCACGAGGTTCACCACGAAAGTCCCAAAGCTTCGCAGAGCCTTTGCTTTGCCCACCAGCCCTAACATCAACGCTTCTGAAGGAGACCATAAAATGAAGCTCTTACTCGCCATGCTTGCTTTGCCCAGCTTTCTGGCGCTCGCGGCATGCACAGATCGTACACCAGGTGAGCGCGCAGCATTGGTCGAGGTCGCCGTGCAGGAGATTGATCGCCTGAACGAAGAGGGCGTTAATCTCATTACCGCACCGGACGAGGTTCGCGCTCTCATTTCAAGTGCCTGCGCCATTGCGCCGGTTACGGCGCCTGATCGTTTCGAAGAAATCCGCGATGCGTGCGCGGTCATTCGCAAGGCGGCGGAATGATGGGGCAGTACGCAAAAGCAATCGCAGCTTCCTTAGTTGCCCTGCCCACTTGGATCATCGCCAACGTTCAAATTACCGATGATGGGCTTCTGATACCTATGACCGGAGAAACACTCGGTACAGCAGCCGCAGTGCTCGCGCTAGTGGGAGCGGTTTATCAGGTTCCGAACAGGGCGCCAGACTCTACGTTGGGGGGGTCAAATGGCTAGAAATATGGAAGTAGTCACCGCGCAGGGCGCGGGTTGGGTTGAGCTAACGAATGACGATGTGACCGCTATAACCTTTCAAGTTGTGAGCGGCGTCGCAGAAATTAGACGGGGCACATCTGCATCACCAGATATCACTCTACGCGGGATGGTTTTTTCTTTTTCCGAAGGGTTTCTACAAAGAGACCTGAGCACCATAGCCTACGGATCGGGGGCACGCATTTGGGCGAAAGCGCATGCAGGCAGATTTGCTCAAGTTTTGGTTGATCATGAGTAGAAAACTTTCGGATTTTGGGAAGCTTGGCATGTTTAAGTCTTCCGAGTCTTACGGGCCTGAACTAATAACTAACAGTTCCTTCGACACGTCCGATGACTGGACGGCTTCTGGCACCGGCACGAGCGTTATCGGGTCCGGCGTTGCGACAATCACCAAAGGTCCAAACGCAAATCAGGAGGCACAGCAAAGCCTCACGCTTGTCAGCGGGGCAGACTATCTCCTAGCCGTCGACTGCCAGTCGATAGATAGCGTTTGGAAAGCGTTTTTAAGCGGCAGGGAGGCATTCGGCTTCATCAACAAAACAGGGCTAGTCTCAGCGGTCATCGCGGCGCCGGCCGCTTCGGTTAACTTCCGCCTTGTCGTGGGCGGCTTGGCGGGATCCGTGGGCGTCTTCAACAGTGCGTCTCTTCGTAGGGTGCTGTCATGAGCTATCTTTTCACACCGCCGCATAGCGAGCTGGCGACGTCTGGCATAGCCGTGGCACAATCCGCGCCAGACCCGGTGGCAAACGCCGCTGCTTTTCAATCATGGATTGACGGCGTGCCTGAGTTCGGCACAGTCTTTCTGCCCAGCGGTGATATTCACCTCGGCGCGCCGATAGACTTCGGCAAGCGCAACGTACAGGGGCAGGGCGGTTCGACCCGTCTTGTTTTCTCTGACCTAGGCCCTGAGCAAGATGCAGTTTCGATCGAGAGCGGCGCAGGCAATCAGCAGCGTGCGGGTAAGATTTCTCACCTAGTCATCGAGGCAAATGGCGGCCGCGATGGTTTGCGCTTTAATGGCGGGATTGGCTGCGGCGCGACGGACGTCATTGTTCTTTCTGCTGGACGTGACAGCTTCCACTTCGAGCAGAGGGCTAACTATCTGTACCTTGAGCGGTCTTTTTTGGCAGACTGTGAGGGCAGTGGACCCGGTCGCTATGGTTTGTGCCTTCGTCTCGCGCCTTTTGGACAAGATGACGTTCAATTTATCAACAAATCACGCTTCCGCGATGTTCGGCTAACACGCTGTGGCTTAGCCGACATTGCGTTCCTGCTTCACGATGACAACGGTGTCGGGACCCAGACCAAAATCGGCGGTGGCGTGAGGCTTGAGAACTTCCACTCGCAGTTTAACGCGGCGGATGGAGGCCCGGGGCGAGAGGGGTGCTCTATCTATGTCGAGCGCGCGGCAACGTCGGACGCATTCATAGATTGGCTGACCTTCGAGGACTGCACTTTCGAGTGGAATAACGACCAGGGCAACGCGCCTCAATTCGGTGCGCTGAAAGTGGTGGACCTTAAGAGCGGTGAACCCCTAATCGGCGATTTCAACGACGCCATGACCATCCTGACCGGGTGGGGTCGCTGGTGGGATTACAACAACGAGCCCGCCCCGGTTCGCCACTCGTACAATGTCCGCAACCCACAGCTAGGCGTGTATACGAATATGCCGACGCGCGAGATGGGCACGCCGACCTCAAAGCCCGGCACTCTACAAGTTCCGGCGCAATCGTCAGTCGAGCTATTCGATGCAACTGAGGAGGGCGTGATGTGGCAGGTAGCAGCCCGCACAGCCTTTAACGCAAGCTCTCACGTCAACGGCGTTGTGATGGGTGGGGCATCGGCTTCGGTGGAGTCTATATCCCGATCGGGGACGCTCTCACTGTATGTCTCTGGGGACCGGGTAATGCTCGCCAACGCTGGCATCTCTCAGGTTTCGGTGCATTGGAACGTTAGCAGGATGTGCGGGTAGTCTAGTTGCTCGATTTTATGAGGCTTAATTGGCTAATGCCTGTCGATGTGTAGCAAAAATATGCTTGGAAGACCGTTTTCCTGGCGCTGTGCGCCGAACTTGAAGGGCCGTGTTGATGGTAGATAATCCGAATAGAAAGCCGCGTTTCGACGCCACCCTCACGCTTGGGCATCTCCTACAGGGTGGAGTGATGCTTTTGGCAGGATTTGCTGGATACACCGATATTCGAGTGTCGATTGCTCGTCTTGAGGCCGAAATCAGGCTTTCAAGCGCCAAGGTCATCTCTCTCGAGAGCGAGATCAGTGAGCTAGAGAAGCGAGTTCGACTTCTGGAAATAGGAAGACGCTAACTTCGCCACTATCCTCACACGCCAAGCCGCTCCTTAACCGGGGCGGCTTCTTGCGTTTGGGGGCTATGGTCGCGCCGAGAGGGGCCCATGCTTAGCGTAGTCAGCTTCTGCTGCCAGCCATCCCTGTTTCCATTCACTCCATTGCTCTACTTCACCGTGGTACGGGTTCCTCGGTGGAAACATCTTCTCTTCCTTTCATTGACCCACAGAGACCGGCAGAGTCTTTGCGCATTTTCTCGCCGCCAAAACCGCCGCGCGGTCGGAGTGGCTTTGAGCCGGTGACGAGCGCAACCTCGTCTGTGGGTATCCCCGGGGGGATGGGTTAATCGTCGCTTGATTCCTGGATGGCATCACGGCGCATCCGCTCTTTAGCAATCGCAGCTTCGGCGGCTTCGTAGGTATCTTCGACAACGTGAAATTCATCGTCGGTGTCCGAGTCTTCCGCTGGATGTAGATATGCCTCGAATGTGACGCCAACGACGGCCACATGCTCAATCGTGGAAATTACCCCGGGCTCTTTGTGTTCAACGATTTCCCATGGATCACTGTGACCATACTCACGATCATCAGCATCCCAATAGCATTGTACTTCTTGCTTTTTGGCCACGCTTCGTTCCTTTATGACTATGGCGGCACCGCCGGGGATTCGAACCCAGGCTTCACTGTCCACGGGCTATCGTTTCTGGCCTCCCGCGACCGGCTACCCCGACGACGCATCTACGTAGGCTGCGCCGGTGCCATTGTTCCTTTATGACTAGGCCGCTAGTCTAGCGGCATTCCGGCTATCACGAGCCAATTCAAGTACAAGCAATCCACGACCCGTGGTTCCGCATCGCCGCCAACCTGCACACTCAAAACAGTAACCTGGTCGCCCGCGACGGAGGTGTCGTGGATTGACGTATGTGTAATGCCTTTCACCAGGCCAGACGTGATCAGCGATAAGGTCTGCCTGTCGGATAAGGTCGCTCGCGCGGTGAGAGCTTTCGTTACGAAAGACCGCGCAGTTGACTCCTGTTTGGCCGGAAGCGTCGATGAATTTTCGCCATACAAAGATGGCGGAAGCGTCCCAGGTGCGCAGTACGATTTTTTGACCGGGTCCGCAGAACAACTTTCGCTTCCGCCCATCTCGATACTGGTATGCCGAGTAGTGTCGCTCATACATTTTCAGGCACGAAAGATCGCCATCTTTGGTCAAGAACCATAGAGGCTCATCCGCCACGCTTCGTTCCTTTTAGTGATGATTTCGCTGGCGCAGTTTTGGTGGCCATTTGCCGGACTGCACGTCGGAAATAAACATACGCATTGCCTCTGGGTCGTTTATGACAATGATCCCTTGCTGCACCGCTTGGCCTCCTTCAAGGAAATGGCGCATAGCTTCGCGATCTGCAGGCGGGTGAGTTTCGTTAGTCACTGCGCTTAAAGCGCCCTTAAGGAACAAGACATACTCCTGCCGCTTGGTTAACTTAAGACCGCGGTTTTGCCAGCTTGGCTTCATGTCAGTTTCAAGCCCGTCAGTTCGGCCTTGGCCTGTACATCAAGCGTAGGAGCTTCATCTCCCTCCGCCCAATCAACAGCGTCGAGGATGCTGTTGTGTGTACTCAAGACTGAACCGCTGTATGACAGGCAATCGACGTAGCCATCTGGCCGTTGGCGGATTTCAAAGCCGTTTACGATCATGCTCTGGTTCCTTAAGTTTTATACTTGCGTTTTATATTTTATACTTTTAGTTTTATATCTACGCAACCGGAAAAGTATAAAACCGTGGTATTGGTAGAAAACTTCGAAGATAACGGCCCAGTGAGGATCGGAATCGGGGCAGAGGACGACGCCACGTGGCTGTATGGTGACGGTGTGGATTTCGCCGTCGCCCCAGCAGAGATTGCCACAATCATCCATCTGAAAGCATTCCGCCCGGGTGACACGCTGGTCATGGTGAACCCGCGCGCGCTGAGCAAGTCGCGCCTGCTGACGCTCGATCAGATCTCAGAGGGCGAGGGGACGTTTCAAGTCGTCGGTCACGACCCGATGCGCATTGCTGACGCTGATGATGTGGCGGTTTTCTATGCCCTGAAGGCGAAGGTGGGCCGGTCAGCCCCCGTGCGCGAGGCCACCGGCCGCAAGCCAGGCATCAATTACTCGCTGGAAGACGCTGAGGCGATCCTGCGCTTCTACTGGCACAAGCCAAACAAGACGCCGGCAGAGGTTCTGGAATTTGCTGAGCGCCGCCTCGGGCTAGAGGCTGGCACGCTAAAAATTCACTGGGTGAAGATGCTCGCACGCAAATACACGGGCACCACCAAACGCGAAATGCCTTTGGCATGGCAAGGCCTTAGCGAAGATGGATGAAGTTGCTTTTGACGACCCGCGCAGACCTGTTCTTGAAATCGAGAAGCGCGTCAGGGAGCTTTGCTTAGAGAGCGGTGCCGATCCAGCCGAAGGCATTGTGCTCTTGCTGACATCTGCAGCCCACATGGCCGACACGTACATGAAGGGCCCGCCCAGCCAATGGGCGCCGATTCTCGGCGAGACTCTCGGCACCGCCATCGTGGCGGCAGATGATCTGTTCAAGCTGCGGGTTCATGAAAAGGAGCCATAGACCAGGTGGGTTCTATAGTCAGATATCACGGCGGCAAGGTTCGCCTGGCGCCCAAGATCATCACCCATTTCCCAAGCCACGAGGCCTATGTTGAGCCATATGGCGGTGGGGCGGCCGTCTTGTTGGCCAAAGATCGCGCGCGCCTTGAGGTCTACAATGACATGAACGGGGAAATGACGACACTCTTTCGCGTTCTCAGGGATCGGCCGGCCGAGCTTATAGACGCAGTGGCCCTCACCCCTTTTTCGCGTGATGAATTTGAATGTGCATTCTGCCCGACCGAAGACGAAATTGAAGTGGCGCGCCATGTTCTCGTTCGATCTCACTTTGCTCATGGTTCAATGGGCATTCAGGCCAGATCCGCGCGTGACACTGGATTTAGAGCGGCGGGAATGAGGGCCGGTACTTTGCCGGCGCACCTTTGGTCCAAGCTGCCCGATGTGATTGCGAAAACGGCTGATCGAATGCGAGCGGTGGTGATTGAAAACCGGCCGGCGTTGGATGTGATGAAGGCCAGCGATGGATCCACAACGCTGCACTATGTGGATCCGCCTTATGTCACCGATACCAGGTCGAAAGGCAAAGTTTACCGCTTTGAAATGACGGACGATCAGCACCTTGAGCTTTTGGAGTGTCTTGTCGGCCTCGAAGGAAAAGTGATTGTCTCAGGCTATGCGTCAGACATGTATGATGACGCCCTTGGCGGTTGGCGGCGTTCGGAAATGACAACGCGCGGGGACTGCGCCTCGGAAAAGACAGAGGTCATGTGGATGAACTTTGAAGATCAAGCGCCGCTCTTCGTGGCAGGTACACACTAAGGAGGGGCAGGGCGATGATTGACCCACACGGAACAGACAAACCTCGCCGCGCACATTCTCTTGTTGGCGTGTTCTGTGGCGATACAGCTGACGATCTGGCGTCGTGCCTTGAGCGCTTCGCCGACGACATCCGACGCGCTGATGTGACTGTTGGGATATCCGGGTCGCCGAGCGACGGGGCAATCTACTCTTATCGCGTGACACCTGAGCAAACGCATGACGCCTACTTCGCGCAGATCAATGAATGGCTGTCGGATAAAAAGGCAGAACGCAACGCTAAGGAGGAAAGCTGATGAGGGAGCTCATTGCTACGATTGCTGGCTACACCACAACAGTTTGTTTGGTGCTAATGCTGGTTTCGTGGACCATTGAGGCGGCCGCAAAGGGGCACGCTGTAACGGCGGCAATCGTGTCTCCTTTTGCGGTACTTGCTGTTGTTCTCTCTGTCTTTTGGCTTGCCTCAAAGAATGGCTGGATAACCACGTAATGGAGGGCTCGGGCGATGGGTGACAGGTCAGACGCAGCCGCATTGCAAATAGCCGAGCGCAAGTTGATCCGTATGGGCTGCGAGTGGGGGCCAAAAGAACTGGCAATGTTTGCGGCTGAGACACTGATGGAGTTTGAACTCTTGAAAGAGCAAGGCCGCAACAGGATCGCGACTGGTGACACATTGGAGCCAATCAAGAGCGACATGACCCTGCGGCGGTGGCTGGAAAAGGGCTGCCCAGGGCTGGAAAAACCTTCTGAGGGCTCGTCATGACACGACATGCAGCCCTACCCACGTTGAACCATATAGGTATCTCGGTTGGGACCGAGACCTTCATGACGGAAGAGCGTGGGCCGCTGCGACGGATGAAAAGGGGGCCTGTGCCGGGCCTCGACTACTTCGCAGAGAAAGCCGTACCCGCGGCAGGCAGCAATTCACCAATGCCAGAGGGAGCGGATGAGCACGCCCTTGCGATGAAACCCCGGCGGAACGGCTGGGGCCAAGGGGGCAGCGAGATTTCCCACGAAAGCGTCGGAGCGGCGGGCGCAGTCGTTAGGCCAAGGACCACACTGCGGGCAGAGAGCAAAACCGCAGGAGCCGTTTCTTGCATGATGGAGGCCTCGAAATGATAATAGTCCGTGACGTATTTTACGCCAGTGATTGGAATGATGAAAGTCCGGGCGTGGCGGGTGATTTAGCTAGGGTTGCTTCACAGCTTACCGAGGGTGTCGAGCACGAGCCAGGAGTTTGGCTAGTAGAGCCACAGGACATTCCATCGGACCATGATGGATTTAAAATCCGCTATCACTACGTCGCTGTACCTCGGGCGGATGGCGTCTACCAAATTCCTGCAGAGCTGCCGTGTGAGCCACACGCGATTGCGTATGGCGAAGGCCTTGGATGGTCACCCGACATGATGGTGTTCGACCGCGAAGAGGCGCGAGTGATGCTGGATGAGATAGGTGACCAAGAAGTCGAATACTTGGTTTGCGCAGAAGACGACGTACCGGGCGTTATCGAATTAAGGGACGGTCCAGTCGCGACCTTTCGGCCTGCACATTAGGGAGGGCTCGGGCGATGCGCCTTAGACTGCTAGATTATCAGCGGAACCGCGCGCTTTGGAAAGAGGCCGGGAGTGTGAAAATAGATGATCTTACGCAAGCGCGGCGAATGGTAATTATGCTCTATCGCGAAAACCTCGACCTTCGCCTAGCGGGTCGGGTTTTCATGCTTGCCAGCTTTTCCGGGTTCGCCGCTGTGATCGGCTTGTCACTTGCGCTTTGGTTCACATGAGGGAGGAAAGCTGATGCTCGACTGGTCTCTCGACATCGAAGCCCATGAGTGGCGCTGGTTCTCGCTTGGCTACTACTGGGATTCTGAGTTTCCAGCGCTTCACTTGGGCTGGTGGACCTTCAACTTTTACAGAAACGAGCGCAAGCACGATGAGTGAATGCGCGAAGTGCGAGGGCTCCGGCAAGCTAATGGCTCACATTAATCGAGGCCCCGACAGCTCAACGCATTCCTTTGAGCTCATCAACTGCATATTTTGCAACGGCTCCGGCGTTCATAGTCCTGAGCTAGAGCGCCGTCGTCAGGCGGGTCATGAGTGGTATGACCGCGCGCGAAAAGATGGCGAGCTAATGATTGAAGTCGGCGCGCGCTTGGGGCTCACGCCGTCAGAGGTTAGTGCAATTCGGCAGGGTCGTGCTCCCGTCCCGAAGGGCACTTAATCGCGCCTTAGCGCTTCGGCATAGCATCGGCTGCCGCGAGCGGCTCCAAGAAGTATTCGCTGCTGCCGGTGAGACCTTCCGCAAGACTATCAAGGCACCTGATTAAATCACCAGCTAACACGTGCTGAGCTGAACCAATAGGTGTCTTAGTGCGCATCGCTATGCAGACTTTTCGAGCGGGCCTTAGCTGCTCAAGGATCTCCAGCACTTCAGGCAAAATCAATTCACGGCGGGCTGTGCGTCCTGGCATAGCCCAATTTGTTCTCACATTGTTCTGCTTGGCGCAAGCCTTTGCCGAAACACCTAAGCGGCCTCGTTTTCGGGGGGCCGGGCTGCGCCAACAGCCCAAACCACGCGGCCATTCGTTCAAAGCGGCCGCGCCGACGATGTGTCTCCTTTTCGTCGCCCCATGCCCGCGCGGGCAATCCGGGGCGTAGAGTGGAAAGCGATTCCAAGCAATGCAACATGTTAGAGCGGCCGCCCCTGTAGCGCCTTGGCGCGGGGGCAAAAAAACCCTCGCTGCGCGCATCATCGAGCGCATCGAGGCAATTCCCCACAAGACGTATGTCGAGCCCTTCGTTGGTATGGGCGGTGTCTTCCTGCGTCGGCGTCTTAAGCCTACCTGTGAGGTGGCCAACGACCTCAATGGTGAAATCGTGAACCTCTTTCGGGTTTTGCAGCGGCACCTGCCGTTTCTACTGGACCACATGCGGTTTCAAATAACGTCGCGGAGAGCCTTTGAGAATCTGCGAAATACACCGCCAGACGGGCTAACAGACATCGAACGCGCTGCGAGATTTCTCTACCTGCAGCGTCTTGCCTTTGGCGGTCAGGTCGCAGGCGTCTTTGGGGTTTCTCCGGGTAATCGCCCGCGCTTTTCCGTATCGCGCATCGAGCCGATCCTAGAGGCTGCCCATGAACGGCTTGACGGAGTCATCTTCGAGTGCTTGCCCTGGTTAGAAGTCTTCGCGCGCTATGACACACCTGAGACGCTAGTTTACCTCGATCCACCCTATGCAGGCGGAGAGGCGGACTATGGCAAGGACATGTTCGCTTGGTCGGATTTCGAACTCATGGCCCAAACGATGCGCGCCATGGCGGGACAGGCCATTCTCTCAATCAATGACACGCCGGAGATCCGCGAAGTCTTTGACGGCTTCCACATGGAAGAAATGCGGCTGACCTACTCAATTTCAAAGGGCGAGGGGACCATTGCAAAAGAGCTGCTGATCTCTACGTCGCGCGATGCCAGTAGGTTGCTCTAGCGTGGGAGATTTTGTGGGACTCATAGTCCCACGAATGCCGAAATGTTCCCCATTTTTCCCACTTTCCAACTCTGTATTACGATCTTCATGAACGAAGTGTGATGTCTAAAGGACTGCAACAATTGTGAAAAAACGACTTTAGCTTGGAGCGGGTAACGGGAATCGAACCCGTAACTTAAGCTTGGGAAGCTTATACCTTGCTTTGATCTTAAACGTTTTTCTCGGTCGCGTGGGACTTTTCGTGGGACTCGCCTGGATTCAGCGGGTCGAATGACGACAGTGCTATGCGCAAATCTTGGTCAAGAACATGCGCGTATTTCATTGTTGTCTGAAGGTCTTTGTGGCCAAGCAGTATGGATACTAGCTTGAGGTTCTGACTTTGTCTCAAAGTCCTGGTCGCAAAGGTGTGACGGAGATCATGAACTCTGAAGTTCTCAATTTTCGCATTCTTCAGCGCTGATCTCCATGCGCTGTTGAAAGTGTTTCGGTTGACCTGTTGTCTGGCCAAAGTCTTTTGGTGAACCAACGTAAAGACGTAGGCCGCCGCCGGCAGGGTATGCGCCCGAGGAAGGCTTTCCAAGAACCGCTTTAGCTGCGGGCTGATTGGAAACGACTGCGGTCGATCGCCCTTTACCCAAAAGTGCATTGTAAGGCTTGAGAGATCCACATCTTTCCAGCGCAGGTTCTCGATTGTCTCGCGACGCGCTCCTGTCATCAATGAGAACTGAACAAACGGCACCAGATCGGGCCTCAAGCTGTCGAGTAGTCGCTCCTGCTCTTCCATGGAAAGCTCGCGGATTCGCTCGGCCGGTTCCTTCACCCGAGCGGCACTGAAGTCAACCTCGCCTAGTCTGCCGTCGTGGTTCTTGACCATGTACCGGCAGGCGCGCCCCAAAAGCTCCATGCGTCGGTTGGCCGTGGCATTGGCGACATGGGCGCGTTGCTTAGCCATGAGCGTCACCAGATCGCTTTGCGTCAACGCGCTGATTAGAGTGTCTGGATCGATGTGAGCAATGATACTTGCGGCCTGGCTTTCCGTCGTCGCTGCCGAGGCCTGGTGTATGGAGACCTCGTCATAATACGTGCCGAGCGCCTGTCCTATCGTGTATTCGTGATGGGTCGCTGCTCCCGCAGCTTTTGCCGCCTCTTTTGCGGCCATCCGGGCTTCGGCTTCTACCGCTTTTGCGTCTTCAAAATCCGTGGTTTCAGTCGATCCCGAATATCGACGACCCTTGATCTGGAAATCGTACCACCAGTACGGGCTGTCTTTGCGTCGGAACGGCATGTTTCCACCCTGTTGGCTTTGACGAAGCTGTCAAGGTCGTCGTCACGATAAAGGATCTTGTTGCCCAGCTGGACGTGGGCCAAGCCACGCTGGCGATACTTTCGGAGCGTCTTGCTGCAGCACCGCAGCCTGTCGCAGGCCTCAGCGGGCGTGAGGAGCGGGCGGGTCACTCTTCAGACTTCTGTTTTGCGGAGATCGCGCGTCGATGTTCAGCCAGCGCGCGGTCGATCGTTGCTTGCACGTGCGACAGCGCTCCTTCTCCAGGAGTGCCTTTCGCCCCGCGATGAATCCGCCACCGCGCAAGAGCATGCATAACCTTCGCCCCATTGCTCGCAGCCCAGATCCACCATGACCGCCTACATCTTGCACTACAGAACCGCCGGACACGGCCATTCGGGCTCTTTTTGAGCTTGGCGCCGCAGTGGTCGCAGAGGCCCGCGTAGAGCGGCATGTTCTCTGCGACGTCTCCATGGTCATGCGTGGCGACCTTGGCTCTTTCTGGCGGTTCTGCTGAGTGCATCAGTGATGCATCGCCTTAGCGGGCTTCCGGTGCGTATGCGCGGCGTCCGTGGATCACGGGACGCCCTGTCGCTTCTGCAACGCTGTGCGCGATGTTGTTGAATACCGCGCGGCGCTGGTATTCCACTCGATGCCAGACAAAACCCATGTAAAGCGCATCGGGCTTTGGTCGGAACCGGAACTTTGCATTCAGCACCATGGGTTCTTCGCCATGGTAGAGCGGAATGTTCAGGCTGAACTCCGTTGGTACCTTCACTTCGCCCTTTACTTGAGTGTCGCTCTCGTAGAGGAACGTTCGGTCGCCGTTGTCGAGGCGCGTGCCTGACTTGAAGCTCGCGCCCTGGATGACTTCGAGGTCGCGCGCGACTTCTATCATTTCCGCCGGTGATGGCTCATGAATGTCGGCGGCGTTCTCGTCCAGGAATTCCGCAAACTCGTCTTGCTTGACAAGCTTGTTCTGAATCGCGTTCCAGCGCTGATACTCTTCGCTGTCGCGCAGTTTCAGCGTGGCCATGTGCGTCGCTGCCTGCGCAACCGACTGGCCCTCTTCCATGCTGTCAGAATGCCAATCAATGCGCGCAATAATCTCGCCGCGATCATAGTCGGCGGTGATGATCGTACGTTCATCCTGAAAGCGATTGGTATACGTGACGAGGCTTTCCCGGTCATCGACTTCAACTGCTTCCGCAACATCGGGATGAATCCAACCTGGATCTTCAACCGTCGCCAAGCTGTGGCCGCGGGGGAGTACGATCACATGTTTGCCGTCAAACTCCATTGGCGTCAGGGACTTGGACGTGGCGGCGTCCTGCAGCGTGTCAAAAAGCTGCCGTGGCAGGTCAGCCGTGTCTGTTGTGCTCATGAATTTGGCCCTTTCTGTGAGCTCGAGGTTACTTTGCCGCTTCGCGGCGGCTCTGGATTTCGTCTTCGATGTCGAGCTGCGCTGGATCGCGACGGGACAGTAGGTCTTCGTCTTCGGCGAGGTAGTAGATCCCCATAGCCACAGGCACGTCCGGCTTCTTCAGCGTTACCTTCGGCGTGATCTCGATGTGCGGGCCCTTCTTGGCGTGCTTGATGGGCAAAGTAATGGTCAGCGTTCCATCGCCACCCGTCTCTTTCATCGCTGCAATGAGTTCCTCGAGCGCCGCGTTAGCGATCGATACAAACTCGCCGCGCCGATGAGATTGCAGAAGTTGGATCAAATTGATGTGGCTCGGGTTTTGCATGTCGTGTCTCTCTTGGTTGCTTGCTACTCGGGGCGACCAATGCGGCCCCGCCATGCGTCGTATTCTGTCTTCAGAGCCGCGAAGCGCTTGGCTGCGCCAAGCAGGTTGTCGAGTTCGCTGCGGCTGCTGACACGGCACACGTCTCTGACGAATTCAGCGGCGCATTGGGTGGATGCCTCGTCTGTGGGCAAGTTCAGGCGCAGGGCCACAAATCGCTGAAACAGCGGCGTGTTGCACAGAATGCCAGCCTGTTGCGCGGGCGGCAGATCGTAAAATCTACGAGGATGGGCCGGTGCAGATCTCGGAGAGTCTGCACCGGCCCGGCTGCGGCCCTTGGGTTGAGCGGAGGCTGCAGCATCTGGTGTCTGTGTCCCCGCGTCCTGTCTGTTACGGGACGTATTGGACGCGGGGTGGGGCTCGCGCCCCTGCGCACGTCTGGGGAAGGCAGCGCGCATTTCGGTGTTCGTTTCTTCTGTCGGGCTTGAGTGCATAGCAAAGCGCCTCAGATCGCCGCGCCCGGGCAGATCAGCGGTGGCCGCTGCGCCCGTATCTGCTTCACAAGCGACGGCGCGAGCAAGGTGCTATTAAAGCGATATCGGGTAGGGCCAAGGTTTTCGTAGCGGACTGTCTTGCCGCGCGCTTTCAATAGTGCGAGAAACGCGGTTTCAATCAGTCCCGGATCATCCATGTACTGGTCGGGATTGGCTGCGACGTGTTGCGCTTTCTGTACGACTTTGTCTTTCATCATCGGCTCCCGAGGTTGCTATGCTCGCAAAGTTTCGCTCTGCGCGGAGTAAGCAAGGATGAGTAATATATTATGCATAATATATGACGTAGCATTTATCAACAGAATTTGCGTAATTTAATGCGCAGTCGTGAATATACCTTTAGAATCGCAAAACGTGTCGTGGTTTGCTCGCCATGACCAACGCGCAGGAGGCTAGAGGTTCAATGCTTTTTTTCCAAACCGATCTATTCGTTGAGCGCTGCCAGCGCAGGTTGCTTGAGGCGGGCATCTCTCTGAGGCAAGAGTACGATCTCAACCGAGCTGTCGACTTGTTGAGCGGCATGGGGCGCAAAGAAATCTCGCCTATGCTTGATCCGCGAAAGACGGTTTTTACGCGGTCAAACTGCTTCTGGTTATTCGCTGAGAGGGAAGGTGTACCCATGATCGCCGGTGGCGTTCGGCTCGATGACCTAGAGCGTGAGGGACTTGACGACTACCTTATGCGTGCGATGCCAGTCATCTTTGGCGTTGCGCTGCGCCCTCACACGGAGCCGTATCTCCGTGATCATATTGGTGGCAGGCTTGCTTACTTTGGAGACCTTTTCTCCAATCAGAAGACTACTCTCGGTCTCGGTAAGAATGCAAAACTCTACATGCGGCTTTTCAACATCTGCGCTCACCACTTAGTGCACAATGTAATGCGGCCTGACGCAATTTGGTGCTTTATTCGAGACAAGGACCATCAAAGGGGGGCTGATAAAAGCTACGGCTTTATCGGGGAGGCGCCGTTCCTTCATGAATGGGAGGATAACCCATTTGCCGCTGGGCGTCCTGAGTGGATAGCCTTTAACAACAAGCAGCAACATGCTCTTATGCTAAGTGGAGCTGAGAAGTTTCTCGCAAAGCAAATGGAGCTTACATGAGACTTGCATTGCTTACTTTTTTGATCGCTAGTCCAGTGATGGCGAGTGAGGACGTTCGCGCAATATGCCTTGATGGCATGAGTTCCCATGACACAGTTAGCAAAGATGCCGAGGAAGCCGTTGCCCAGTTGATTTCTAAGCTCCGTGGTGTGCCAGATACGACTGATTTGCGTGACGAGATTATAGCGGCGTTTGGCGTAGTTGCGGAGGCGAATTTGGCCCTTAGCAAAGTCATGACAGATTGGTGCCGAGACAAGCTATAGACTGGCAGAATATCATTCAATTCTAGCGCAGTGAACTATCAGGTATTCTGCACCAGACTGATCGGAAACCCTGGCGGCGGTTCTTGTAAAGCGGATGTCGATGCGCCTACGGGGTTTGGGGATGCGTTCGTCAAGGTAGTCTACGTCCGACACAAACCCTTTTTCCCAAGCTAAGAGGTATGCCGCCTGGATCCTATCTCTAGTCTTTTTGGGCGCTTGGTCATAGGCACCTTGCATTACACACGGGTCGGTATTGTTCAGCTCATTCGCGGCAAAACTCGCTTCTCCGACCCTTAGAACTTTGACACCATGCGTCGGGTCTTCATATATGTCGAAGAGGTGTATTAACGGCTCGAACGCTTCAAGGCTTTTGTCACCCCTATAATATATAGAGGCAATGTCGTTGATAGATGGCCTAGACGCGTCGAACGCTGGAAGTCTTGGGGTTGACTCCTCGAGAGACAGTCCCAACCAAGCATCTAGCGACGCTCCGCAATATCGAGCCGCTTCTGCAACTCTAAACACCCCCGGTCCGGTCGTACTGTGATCATAATGCCCAGAAACTATACGCCACGCCCAATCGTGCGCCCATTCTGCACTTATTAGGCGAGGCAGACTTCGCGCAGAGATTGAGCAATCTGTAAGTTCTTGCTCAAACTTCTTTCTAAAACTTATGGCTTTTGGGTTGATCATATGCGCTCTCTTTCGTTTTTTTACGACACACTATTACGGCAAGCAACCCCAAACAAGTTTTCTGCGGGTCGATCCCTTTGAGGTCAGTGCTCAAGTGAAAATAACGTGAAAAGCGACATAGTGAGCATGAGCGCTCTCGGAAGCGCTGCTACACCGTGCTAAGTAGCAATAAGGTTGAGTTTGGGAGTGTCGACAATATGCGAGGTTAGAAAGTGGACTTCGATAGGCTGGTTCAAATATTGACCGACAAGGATTTGGTCGCAAAAGCCCTCAAGATTGTTACTGAAGAAGCGTCAGGACCGCTTCTTTCTTCTCGGGATGGCGACGAAGCGCTTCAAGAACCCGATGCTGATCTTCGGCTATCTGACCTTCGTCGCCAAAAAGAAGCCAAAGAACGCTGACGTTGTAGTGCTTTGCTATGCCTATCAGTGATCTCGTCGTTGGGTCGCTAGTGCCTGTTGTGAGCCCTCGAAGGTACTCCTCCGAGCGCCCGACGCTCAATGATGCTTTCCTGCCTGAGTCTCGGTCATTATCAAGCAGTTGTTTGATCCGCGCGCGCATCTCTTCAAGGTCGTAGTTTTCTATCATGTCGCCACTCTAATCATTACACGTAATACATTTCGCGTCTGAAAAATGCGAGCTTGCTCATGCGTTATATATTGTGCATAATAAATTACATGGCAGGGCATCAGGCTAACAATCAAGGGTTGAGCGATCAGCTCAATCATTTGATGGACAACGTACTTCAGGCCGTGGAGCAGCGTCCCGAGGCGGATACTACCATTGGATCAAAGATCGGCAGTCAGTTTGCTGTTGCTAGCCTTAGAGGCGGTAAGATCACTCTTCCAGTCCTCGTCCGCCTGTGCCGCTTCCTGGACAGTTAGCTATGTGGGATCTCTTCTGCATCAGCTACCGCGATCTACGAAGCTCGCGCGGCCTCTTCGAGGCTCGTAATTGCCTCCTCGGCCTTTGTTGCGAAGCGTCTGACGCTCTCAAGTACCCGTTTTTCCTTGAGCGGCGTGGTCCTATCAAACACTACGTCAAAGTAAATGCTGTACTCGTATTGCGGGGTCGGACCAGGCGGATATCGCATGACTTCAACTTCGTTGCGCTGGGAGTTCCAAGTGGGGACGGGTTGAAGGCATGCCGCAGCCGCTGCGCTGACACGGTAGCTCATGTCGGCAATACGGGGCCTGATTGCGATGCCGACCGTGTGCTTTGTGTTGGCCATTTTTGCCAAACGGCGCGTAACGTCGTCGCCGCCGGAGTAGCCTCTACCTTTCCCGTATGGCTGCAAGTTCCGGAATGTCTCCCAGAGCATCGAAGGAATTTTGCAGCTCTTTCCGTTGAGCCGCTTGTCAAGGCCGGTTGGCGTGTCGGTCCATGGAAAGTATATCGTCTCTTCGCTCAGGGTTTGATCGATCGCAGTCACACATGCATGTGTAGCTTGGTCAAAAGTGTTCTTGACGCTCTGAATGGCCTCAGTGGCTTTTCGCGCCGCTTGAGCTCTGGGGAAAGGCGAGGTGAAAGCCTCCTTGTCGACATACTCTCTTTTCTTGATGTCGAATTGAGTGATCCGCTTGCTGTTCCCGGGCTGAAAAAACCTGCAGCAAATTTCATCCAATTCGTCGAGTGCTTCCTGCGCCCAACTGAGAGTTTCGCGGGCTTGCTCAAATGACATGTGCTACTGTGATGAACTTGTTTTCAGCCGTGTCGATGAATGGGAAGAGCAGTCTGGCTGCGCCATCGGTCCTTTCAACCATTGTGCATAAATCCCCGTTGAAAGCCTGTTTCTTTGGTGGTGTCGCGAGGCGCCTACTCCTCCGAGGTTCGCTCCTCTCATTTCGTAGCATTGGCTTTCGGTTTCGGGCAAGTCGGTCGCTCAGCGCAATGTGTCGTTTCGGCTGCAGGTCACCGCATGGGGTGACCAAGTGCCGCTTTATTGGGGCTGCGGCGCAGAAATGCCCCTTCAACCCTCCCAGGTTGGTATGGGGCGCGTCGGAAACTGTGCGCACGGACCGGCGCGCCTCATTGTTGGGAGAGGCGTGATGGGGCGGCGAAAGCACCAAGATATCGAAATCCGCGGTGTCGTTTACCCGACTGTAGTAGACGCAGCGCGTGCGCTAGATGTCACAACAAACACCGTATTTAAGGCGATATACAAAGGGACTTTGCACCGCGTCGGCACTGCGGCTGTTGGAAGAGAGCCTATGCCTATCCTGGTGAGAGGTAAGGTGTATGAAAATGCCGCCGAAGCTGCGGCTGCGAACAATGTCTCAAGACCGGCCGTTTACGCCGCGCTTTCGCGAGGCCGACCCGATAGAATTGGCATTCGAGGGGCTATCTCACCTCACGGTGCAAAGCAATTTAAGGTCGCAGGGCTGGTGTTTCCTTCGCTCGCTGCTGCTGACCGAGCTTTCGGGTTTACGCCTGGTTACATTTCTCGCTCGCTTCGCAGCGGATCGCCGCGCGCTGCTGAGCGCATCATGGGCGCTGCGATGCTGCATAAGCAACGCGAGTATGACTGCGGATGATAGCTGATTGCGCTAAAATAGGTTCGATTTCGCTTTATTGCGGCGACGCGCGGGACATTCTACCGGAGCTCGGTTTGAAGGCGGATCTTGTCCTTTCGGATCCACCGTACAGCGTGACGTCTGGCGGTCGCGGTGGGTCAATGGGCGGAATGCTATCCCCAAAAACATATGACAACTCAGGGCGTTTTTTCCCTTTGGTTCCTTGGTCTCAACAGGCAGATTTGATTGAGGCTAATATGGCCGAAAGCTCACGCGCAATCATAATGACTTCAGACAAGCAAATGGGCTTGGCTCGAAATGCCTATGAGGATGCTGGTTTAAAGTTTCATCGCCTGCTGATTTGGAACAAGGGTTCCGCGCCTGCCTCACGGGTCTTCATGCAACCATGCGAGTTTGGGCTATATCTATACAAAGGCCGTTTTCGTAGCCTTCTTAACTGCGGCGCGTCCGCGCTTCAATCTCTGCCAAGGTGTAAGGTTTCCAGTCAGTACCTACCGGTCGGGACGCCTCACGAGAAGCTAAAGAACCATCCTACTGAAAAGCCCGTGAATCTGATGAAAGAGTGGGCGCGATTAACGACTCGACCAGGTGAACTTGTGCTGGATCCTTTCATGGGAAGCGGGTCGACCTTGGTTGCGGCTGCCCAGCTTGGTTTGCCAGCTGTCGGTATCGAGATCGATCCCGTTTGGTTTGGCGTTGCCCGAAAGCGTGTTGAGGCGGCTGTGGAGGTGGCTGCATGACAGGATCGGTGCATTCTCTTGTGACCTCGAATGTCGAGGTTGGCGAGATTCCCTTTTATCCAGAAGAGTTGGTGCAGGCTGAGGTCAATTCGCACTACTTCATGCTGTTCTGGCACGATGTGTACCTACAGTCGCGGCTTCACATGACCGCCGATCTTGACGTCGAGGCGGCAGCTCTGCGCTGTTTTTTCTATGCGCAGAAGCGGCGACCGCTGGGCACGCTGCCCGTCGACGAGGGTGAGCTCGCAACGCTCCTGCGGCTTCCATTGAGCACGTGGCGCGGGCTGATGAAGCGCGAGATGAAGCCGTTGCACAAGTGGTCGCATTATCGCGTTGCCGACGAAGACAGCGGCGAAGAGATCGTCTGGGGCCATGCTGACGTCATTCGCGGCGCGCTCCATGTGCTGAACAAGCAGGGCATGCGCGCGGCGCGATCGTCGAATGATGCCGCCCGGCAGCGCAGGCGGAGGCTTCCTGACCACCTCGCGCGAGCCGGTGTTCCTGATGCGATGATGAGCAACAATGAGTTTCTTGATGATTGCCATCGATGGCTTGAGGCAAACTTCCAAGGAAAACGAGAAGGCGGTCGCTGGGAGGCCGCTCTGAAACGCCTCCTCCGTGAGGCCGGAATATCGACTACAAAGCAGGTGCCACCCGGATAATCTTGTACGTCTGTCACGGTCTGTCACGATTTGTAGCCGTGACACGTCGGGTCTGAACGCTGGACAGTCCGCGTACAGTCCGCACTCAGATCAGACAAGAACAGACTAGAAAGTACGGTCTGACCACCCACGGCAGGCGCCCGCTGAAACTGCGTATTGCTTAGAAGGGCAAAAAATGGCGGCAAACGATATACCAGAAGTGGTGACAGACAGCGGGGCGGGCAAGGCTGAGGCGAGAAGGCTTCTGATAGAGCCCTTGCTCGCGTCTGGAATGCGTCGGGCACCGAAAATGACGTCTTCAGCGTATGAAGCATACCTAGACAAGCTGGCGGGCTACCTTGGTTATATGACGCGGCCCAATTTAGAACAGCTGGGCGACATCCTGTTAAACTGCGGCGGTGGCAAAAAGCGGGACGAATTCCCGGTTTGGGTGATTGTGCGGAGAATGGCACACTTGCTGCAAACGCCACCTGCGCAAGGCAGGCCGCTGCACTGGTCATTCCTGCATTCGGCGTGGGGCGAGCGGGCGCGCACAGCCGGATACCACGTTGCTGCTTATTGGTGGATCCGCGAGAAAAGAATACCCCCGAGTACCGACTTCGCTCTAGCAGAAATCAAGAAACTTCAGGCTGATTTCGAAGAGGATCGTGATCCCGAGCATCAAGAATGGTTGGCTCGATTGACCCAACACGTGGATCAAATCGTGGGCGCTGGTATCGAGCATCGCAACCAACCGCAGAGCGCCAAATCAGGGAAGACAGCAGCATGACAGTTGTGCGATCTGCACCAAAGCCCGACGAGGTTGGCAGGGTCCGCCGCCCGATAGACATCAAATCTCTTCTGGAATGGGCCTTCGCGGACGAATGCGCGTCTATCGACTTTGAGGACGAAGGCACCTTGGCGGGTAACCAATTGAGCACCGGAAATGCTTACCGCATGGCGATGCGCGGTGCTCTTGGTTGCCGTATAGATGGTGGCGGACGGTCTCTGCCGGATCACGACGCTGACATTGTGGCTTCCGCGTGTGCGGTTCTACCTGAGTCAGTGGGCGGTCGCGGAATGGCAATTCAAATCGCTAGTCATGCAAGAACTAGGAGCGTGCCTGAAGCATATGTAGGCGTGCAATCACGCGTTGAGCCATTCGCG
>JBCDBQ010000015.1:0-28580 GCA_039183375.1 Pseudomonadota bacterium | reverse complement strand
TTCGCAGAGACATCGGACTGGATGGGCACTGCCACCTGATGACCACGCTCAGAAAGCCTGTTCGCGAGTTGAACCATTCGATCAACAAAGTGCTCGCGATCATGAGGGTAAAGTGCATCAAAGGAGCGAACGGATAGGAGTGTTGTGCGCTCTGGCTCCAAGCCCGCCATCTCGAATAGTGAGCGGGCAGCCTGCTTACCCGAATAAGTTGGCGCTAGCGCAAAGGCGGTATCGAACGATAGCTGCGCATCAACGCCATGCGAACGAAGCTCGGCATGGCTTGCCTCATCCCTAACGACGACCGCTGGCAGATTGCGCAATACTCCTGCCAGCAATTGCAATGCCGCGCCCTGACATGAAGCAGGAATGGTTTGACCAAAGAGAATTGCCTTGCGGCGGCGCTGATAAAGCTGCCAGACGTTGCCTAGGAACGCACGCGTGACGAGGTTTGGCCGTGCATTATTGAAGATATCTCCGCCAACGCTGACAAAACGATCGCAGTCGTTAGTGTCGCCGGCCCACTCCAAAGCACGTACATCAATCTCGTCGATATCATCGCTGCGCCGAGCAACAACATGGCCCTTTGGACTGAGTTGACCAAGCGCCGACATGATGGCTGCATCACCAAGATTGCGCGCTGAGTAGATATTGATGAGACCCGTTTCAACCGGTTCTCTTGCTGTCACCTCCCTTGGATTCTGGACTGACATGGCTTTACTCCAAACACGAACCGTAGAGAGAATTTCAGCCAATCATCAAAAGGCATTCCGATGAACCAGGCCGAAAATTGGCGTCAACAAAATGATCTTCAAATCCAATAACATAGACTGATTTCGGATGTACCAAACATCATGTTCAACTCTATCTATCATTTGAGATAACTTTTGCGTTTCACCGCGATGACCATTGATCTGAGCCCAACCCGTAATGCCAGGCTTGACGGCTTCGCGCTCGACGTAGTTGGCAATACGACCGGCATAGTACTCGTTGTGTGCAACGGCATGCGGTCTCGGGCCGACCAATGACATCTCGCCGAGCAATACATTAATCAGCTGTGGAAGCTCATCGATGCTGCTCTTACGCAGGAAAGCTCCGACGCGCGTTACGCGGCTGTCATTGCGTGAAGCCTGGGTGACAGTGTTGCCGTCTTCCATCACGGACATTGTGCGGAATTTCCATACATTGAAGATGTTGCCGCCGACACCGTTGCGACGCTGGCGAAAGAAAACCGGACCACGGCTCTCCAGCTTGATTGCCGCTGCAACAATCAAGAATACAGGTGCGAGGAGAACTACTGCAACTGCAGCTACAGTCCAGTCGAGGCACTCCTTCATCCAGGTGTCGGAGTTCATTGAAGACTGGCTGTGTGAGAGGACGATGTTGTCGTTGTAAGCGGTGAATGCCATTGTCGAATTCCTTACTGAGATACTGATTGTGTCTGATGGGCGCTGGTAGCGTGCGAGATGCGATGTGCTGCGACGCGGGCCAGGAACTTGACGTTTCCGATCACGTAGCGATTGAACAAGCGGCGCGGCTCCATCGCCAGTCGCCATGCCCATTCCAGCCCGTTATCACGCAGAACCTTCGGAGCGCGTTGAATGCGACCAGAGTAGAAATCGAAGAGTCCACCGACCGCGATAATCACACTGGGAGCAAGGCGGTGACGGTTGCGGATAATCCACTGTTCCTGGATCGGCATCCCCATGCCAACCAGCAGGATGTCCGCGCCGCTCGCATTAATCTGCTCGATCGTTCTCTGCTCATCCTGACCGTCAGCAAAGTGGCCAGAAGCTGTACCGGATACGGTCAAGCCTGGTGTCTTCGTTTTCATATTGGCCGCGGCCGCTGTCGCAATCCCTGTCTCTCCGCCGAGGAGAAACAAGCCGACATTGCCGGCAGCAGCCTGCTTGCAAAGGATTGGGAAGAGATCTGTACCATTGACGTTTTCGGTCAGGGCCACACCTTCCGCCCGCGCGGCGATCTTCACGCCAATGCCATCTGCGTAGAAGCAGTCGAATTGCTTTGTTGTTTCGCTCAAGTCTGGTTGCTCGTGTACCAAGTTGACGAAGTGAGCATTGATGAAGCCAATGTTGGTAGAAGTCTTGTCTTGGGCCTGCTTGATGATCCAGTGGCCGGCGCCTTCCAGCGTCGTGTCAGTCACATCCAATCCGAGAACACGTACATGTCGGCCGCTTGACGGAAATGCGAAATGCACCGGTGAAGAAGACCGAACGCTTGTCCCAGCTTCAAGCGCGACTTGCGGATCTTGATGTGCGAGTGGACTTGAGTAAGCCGGCATTGAAATCTCCTGGGCGTAAGAACTTTTGCCAGAAGCATTTCAAATCGGAGGCCAAGTCGTGCAATCCAATTTTTATCAATAAAAACAATGTATTATGATTTCTGAACGCTCGCACGATTTGCAAATATCCACTTCTCAAATTGCAAAATAAAAATCATTGCAAATTGCAAGTTTCGAACACGGGAATTGATGGACGCTGCAAATCCCAAACATCAAAACCAGCGAGCCATCGGGCTCACTGGTTCAGAAAAGGTCTTGCTAGGAATGGGAACGCGCGTCGCGCAAAGATGCAGATGTTAAGCGCTATCTTTGTGCGATCGAGATTGAAGCCGCCGGTAAATCGTTGATGGGCTGACTTTCAATGCCGCTGCAGCTTTTGGGATGGAACCGTCCATCGTGTTGATTGCGCGCTGAATGGCAATATCAATCTGCTGCTCGAGAGGAACGACCTGGGTTGAGGCGCCGGCATGGCTACTTGGTTGCATGAGACGAACACCGGGATCATGCGCTCCAACCGGTGCAGGGTTGGCTTGTCGGTGAAGATCAATTGGTAGATCGCTGACATCGATCGTCGGGCCCTCACCCAGAACGACGGCATTCCTCACGGCATTCTTGAGTTCGCGAATGTTGCCAGGCCACGTGTAGGTCAGAATTGCATCTTCTGCCGCTTCAGTGAAGCCTTCAATTGGCTTACCGTCTTCCTTGGCAAACATCTGCAGGAAGTGATTTGCTAGCATCAAGCTGTCAGTCTCACGCTCACGTAGCGGCGGCATCTCCACCGGGATCACGTGCAGACGGTAGAATAGATCTTCGCGGAAGCGTCCCTCTGCAACTTCGTGCCTTGGATCACGATTCGTTGCGCACACAATACGGACATTGCACTTGCGCAGCTTATCCTCGCCAACCCTTTGCACCTGGCCGGTTTCAAGAAAGCGCAGAAGCTTGGATTGGAATTCCGGCTGCATTTCGCCGATTTCATCGAGAAACAGTGTCCCGCCATCAGCAGACAGCACTGCACCAAGGCGATCTGTCGTTGCACCGGTAAACGAGCCCTTAACGTGTCCGAAGATCTCACTCTCCAACAAGCCGGGCGGGATCGAAGCGCAGTTGATTGCGACGAGCGGCTTGTCCGCACGCTTCGACATCTTGTGTAAAGCTTCGGCGCACAGCTCTTTGCCTGTTCCGCTTTCACCGGTCACAAAAACTGTCGCGTTTGACTGCGCCGCGCTCCGGAGAATCTGGTAGACGGACTGCATGGTCAGGGAGTTGCCTATGAAATCCCCAAAGCCCTCTGCAGCGAAACTCTGCCGGAGCTCGTTGACCTGCTCTTTCAGTTTATGCTGGGTCAGAGCGTTGCGTAGGGTGACACGCAGACGATCGGCCGTAAACGGTTTCACAATGAAATCGAAGGCCCCACGGCGCATCGTTTCGACGGCAGTTTGAACGGAACCGTCGCCAGTGATCATGATCACCGGAATGTCCAGACCCTTCTCTTTCAGGGTTTGCAGGATGTCCATACCACTGATGTCTGGTAGGTTGATATCCAAGACAATTGCATTCGGTGGATTGTTAGCAACAGCGTCAAGCGCTGCCTGTCCGTCTCCGACCACTTCGACAGCCACATTCTCGGCCTTGAGATACGACCGGTACGTCATCGCAAGCGAGATGACGTCCTCTACTATAAGTACTGTTGCTTGCTTCGCTGGCATAGTTGTACGCAGTCCCCAAAGTCGCGACATCACTCTCAGGCCCCACTGAGTGCCGCGGAAAACTCAAGCAGTCGGTTTTCCCGACTTACACCGATCTCGCAGTGCAAGTCATGACTCTATGGCAAGTTCATTGAATAACTTCTGCTTAAGTGTCGTAAAATTATTTAAAATTCTAACATTCTCATATTTTGGCCTGCTTTCCGGGAACCGGGGCGTTTTGAAAATCGCTATTTCGCATTTGCAAATTGCCTGACTACCATTTGCAAGATGCAAACAGAGAACAATCGTTCAATTCATAACCATCTGAAAAATATAGAGTAATTTTCGAATCTCCATCTGGTCCAGCATTTGCTCCTAACCTGGCATCGCAATTCGGATCTGACGAATTCTCCCAAACTCAGTGATCCGCCGCGATAAATTTCGCTGTTGCACGATGATGTGCAACAGCGGTGGAAATGGAGAAGAACATGCAGGCTGACATTGTAATCGAACGACACGAAATGGCGCAGCAGTTTCACTCGGGCGCAGATAATTGCACCAACAATGATCGCGCCAACCGTCGCTGCCTGATGTGTTCGCGAACATTTCTCAGTCAATGGCGAGGCAACCGCGTTTGTGGCGGCTGCAAGAACACGCGAACTTGGCGCTCTCAATAGGACGGGGTTCAGTTGGTCATGAATTACGGTGGCGTGATGGACAGTTTCAACAATGTGCAGATTGAGCGCGCTCTGGAAGAGCTCAGGCTGGAACGCCGGCGGCTCATAGAGCGCGTTAAACTCCTTGTTAAGACTTCTCCGAGGGAAGCAGAGATCATTGGTTATCTCCGCGGTGCTGAGAATACCAGCGAGGCAATGTTGAGCCTCACGAAAGCACACGCCGCGCAAGTCTCCCGCAAGTCCAAATCCGACTAAGCACTGCAATTCAAGAGCCTCAATCTCAAATCACAATAAGTGAGAGTAAATCACAATGGCAAAAGTCCTCGGCACTTCTGGTAACGACGTTCTCTCAACAACATCTGGGAACGACAGTATTTGGGGCGGCAGTAATGGTGTCGATGAAGCCGTGTTCACAGGACGCGCGTCGGACTATGCCGTCACGGACAACGGCAATGGTAGCTACACGATCGTTGACCTGCGTGACGGATCTCCGGATGGCACTGATATCATCCGTGACATCGATACACTCACTTTCGAAGATCAGTCCCTCAGCTTCGAAGACTTCATCTCCGACACTCCGAACTACGTCACTGGCTCGTCAAGCGATGATGTTCTGCTCGGCTCGTCAGAAGATGATCTTTTCATCTCGTCGGGCGGCAATGATAGAGTTTGGGGCGGCACTGGAGGCGTCGACACGCTCAAGCTGTCTGGCAATCTTGCCGATTACGACATTGCTGACAACGGCAACGGTAGTTACACTCTGCAGGGCCTGACGGATGCACTCGTCAATGACACTATTGTTGTCCGCAGCATTGAAGAGTTCGACTTCGCAGATCAGACCATTTCACTCGAAGAACTCCTGGCCGCCCAGCCACGTCCGAACGTTGGTACCGATGGTGACGACAATCTGCTTGGCACCGCGAGTGACGACATTCTCTCTGGCGGCGCAGGAGACGATCACGTCTGGGGCGGAACAGGCGGTGAAGACCAGGCACAGTACTCCGGCAAGTTAGAAGACTATGCGATCTGGGATCGCGGCGATGGCAGTTACCTGGTCAAGGATCTGCGCGAAGGTACGCCGGATGGTGAAGATATCGTTCGCGACATCGAGGTCTTTAGTTTTTCAGATCGCGTCGCTACGCTCGAGGAGTTTCTCGACGCCTACGTCGAACCGCCGTTCACGATCGTCAATGGCACAGATGGCGACGATGTCGTTATCGGCACCGACGGTGATGACGTCTTTAACGCATTCTCTGGCAATGACCGCGTTTGGGGAGGCCAGGGCGGCGAAGACACACTGATCCTCACAGGACAGGTTGGCGACTACACGATCATCGATAACGAAACTGGCGGTGCCTATACCTTTATCGATACGCGTGAAGGATCACCGGACGGCACTAAGGTGGTCCGTGACATCGAGCACATTCAGTTCAGCGATGAGACGATTGCTTGGGATCAGCTCCTTCAGGCAGACAAGTCCGAGGAGATCTCTGACGACTATACTGGGACAGCCGCTGGCGAAAACCTATCCGGCGCCCACACTGACGGTGTCTACGATGCACACGCCAACGACTTGATGATTGGTAACGCCGGAACAGATTGGATACGTGGCGGACCGGGCAATGACACTATCTATGGTGACGATCAGTCATCGAGTGTCGCAACAGAGCCGACACGGACCAGCTTCCCCCAAACCGATCTTTCTCCGTTCGACTTCGAGTCCGGCCTCTATCAGGTCATCAACGGGCAACTCAAGAAGTTGGAGCCAGAGACCGGTGATTACATCAACATTGGGCTTGACCAGGACAACTATAATGCCGTGGGACTGAATGAGGCCGACGGCTTTGCTTACGGCATCGGCAGCAGAAACACCGAATTCGAAGGCTACCTCCTGCGTATCGGTGGCGACGGGCATGTTGAGGCTCTCGTCGGGGACTTGCCCACTGTTGCTGCCGGCACCTTCGGTGGTGACGGCCGCCTCTTCATCAAGACCGGATCGAAACAGCTCACAGCAATCGATGTGGAAACATTGGAGACGGAAAAGATCAGCTTTGCAGGGTCAAAGCCGGGCGCAGTCCATGATCTTGTCTACATCGATGACGAGGAAGGTGGCGCTTTCTTCGGCCTGTCGAAGTACGGCCAGTTGGTCAAGTATGATCTTGGCAGCCAGGAAGTATCGGCAGTGACCGTGCAAGGCCTCGACGAAATTGGTCCATTTGGTGCGGGCTGGACATCTGCTGACGGTGGCCTTTACTTCTCTGATAACTCAACCGGCAACATTTATGGTATCTCCGGCCTTGAGAACGGTCAGCCAGTCGCCGCGCAACTCGCGGTTGGTGGGAAGTCCAACATCAACGATGGCTTCTCTTATGACAGCGCACCACTGCCGCAGTTCCTGCGCCAGGACGGTGCAGACTTCCTGCTCGGCGGCTCTGGCGAGGACACTCTTGTCGGCGGCCTAGGTGATGACTTCCTCGATGGCGGTACTGGCGCTGACCAGCTTCAAGGGGGCGATGGCCGCGATACGGCTGACTACACCCGGGCGACGGCAGGCGTTGAGGCTGATCTTGCCAACGGCGGACAATCAGGTGAAGCCGCCGGTGACACATACAACAGTGTCGAACGCTTGGAAGGTAGCTTCCACAACGACATCCTGCGTGGCGATGATGGTGCCAACGTTCTGCGCGGACGCGATGGTGATGACGTGCTGGAGGGCCGCGCTGGTAACGACCTGCTGCGCGGAGACGAAGGCGCAGATGTGCTGGACGGTGGTGATGGTTTCGACTTTGCCAGCTACTTCTCTTCGGAAACCGGTGTAACGGTTGACCTCGGCTCGGGCCTTGGACAAGACGGTGATGCGGCCGGAGATCAACTGATTAGCATTGAAGGCGTCGAGGGTTCTGACCTGGGTGGCGATAATCTGCTCGGCTCCGACGCGAATGATCATCTTTATGGCTTTGGCGGTGACGACATCATTGATGGTCGCGGTAGCAGCGACACCATCCATGGTGGAGACGGCAACGATACGCTGTCCGGCGGCGATGGGGCTGACTTCTTGCTTGGGCAAGAAGGAGCAGACGTCATCGAAGGTGGATCAGGTGCCGACAATCTGCAGGGCGGTGGAGGCAATGACCAGCTAACCGGCGGAGCGGATGATGATCGCTTGTTCGGTGGAGCAGGAGATGACGTGCACGACGGCGGTCTGGGAGATGACCATCTGCGTGGCGGTCAGGGTGATGATACTCTGACTGGCGGCGAAGGCAACGACACATTCCACTTCAACCTCGTTTCCGGGATTGACCGAATTACGGATTTTGATGTCGATGATGACGTGCTCGACTTCACTGATATCAAGGCACTGTCATCGGTTGATGATCTCGAATTCACGGCTGTTGGCAATGACATGCACATCACCTACGGCGCGTCAGACACCGGAATCACAGTTGTCCTCGAAGAGCAGGCTGCCATCGACACCAGTTCCATTGATCTGTTGTTTTAGCCTCACAATGGAACGCTGCGAGACGAATGATTAACCAATCGTCTCGCAGGAAATTAATACCCCCCGCGTAATCTGGAGTGAGAGTTAAAGGCTTTGCTTTCAGTGCAATGACGCATTGATCCTGCCTGTAACCATACAAGCAGTTGATCAATCGAGTTTACAGTATGGCACTTCAACACGGCGAAATCAGCGAGCCAGGAAAAAGCGGCTCCGGTCTGGGATCCACGTTTTGGACGCTGGTTGTATTTTCCCTTGTGTCCGGCGTAGCCGTCATCTTCATGTTTGCAGCTCACGTCGACAAAGTGAGCGAAAGACTGGCAGTACAGCACGCCAGGGATATGTCACGAGCCCTGAATGTCTTTCGTGCAAGTTACGCCAAGCAAGTTGTCGGCAGACTGGGCGATGGTGCAAACATCACGGCCACTCACGAGTATCGCTCAAAGGCGAATGCCATTCCCCTGCCAGCGACGTTCTCAATAGAGCTGGCAAATGCGCTGACCGAACATGGTGATGACACCACCTATCGCCTTCTCAGCGCCAAACCCTTTCCCTGGCGTGCCGATAGACAACTATCGTCGGTTGAGCGCGAAGCAATCGACTATCTGAAATCAAAACCAAAGTCTGAGTTTACAAAGCGTTTTGTTACGACCGATGGCGAACGCCTGCTCTATGCTGAACCAGTGGTTATGAAAGCAGCCTGCGTCGATTGTCATAACAGGCACCCTCGCTCGCCGAGCAAAACTTGGAAGGTCGGCGATGTTCGCGGCATCCAAACGGTTGAAGTGCCCCTCAATA
Organism: Pseudomonadota bacterium; assembly: GCA_039183375.1. Taxonomy (GTDB): domain Bacteria; phylum Pseudomonadota; class Alphaproteobacteria; order Rhizobiales; family Hyphomicrobiaceae; genus Tectiglobus. Next base: position 19,622 of record JBCDBQ010000015.1, on the reverse strand, counting down.
GAGCGGGCATTCTAGATGATCGCGGAATTCAACATATTATCTATTTTCTGATCATCGGGTTCATCGCTGCTATTTCGATCGTCCGGTTCTTGATCAAACGGAACCAGCAGGAAATGAATGCCACGCAGACAGCGCTTGCATTGTCCGAAGAGAACGAGCTTCGCATCAAGGGCATCCTGGAAACGGCTGCCCATACGATCGTAACCGTCGGGGCCAACGGCAATATTGATGCCGTAAACCCAGCTGTTAAGGCCTCATTCGGCTATGATGCCGATGCCTTGATCGGACACCACGTCTCGCTCATTCTTCCGGACTTTGGCGATCGTCTTGAGAACGGTGGCGGTTCCTTCCGACTCGATAGTTCGTCGAGCCGCGAGCTTGAGTGTCTGGGGCAGTGCGAAGACGGAACGACCTTCCCCACGGAGGTGTCTATCAGCGCGTTTATGCGTGGCGGACAGCCATTCTACACGGCCATTGTGAGGGACGTTACGGTTCGCAAGGCAGCCGAGGCGAAGGCGCGAGAGGCTGAGACAAGATTGATCGAAGCCATCGAAGCGCTGCCCGACGGCTTCGTCCTTTATGACTCGGATGATCGCCTTGTCGTCTGCAATGAGCGCTATCGTGACATTTACCAGACGAGTGCGGATCTCATCAGGCCTGGCAACACCTTCGAGACGATCATTCGCGAAGGTGCACGGCGCGGCCAGTATCAGTCGGACGACGTCGAGACCTGGATCGAGCAACGCCTTGCCGAACACCGAAACCCCGGTGCCGGTGTCGAACAGAAGCTGGATGACGGACGCTGGTTGCGTGTCATCGAGCGGCGAACCGATAGTGGCTTTACCGTTGGCTTCCGCGTCGACATTACAGCTCTCAAAGAACGCGAAGAAGCTCTGCGCCAGTCACAGGACCTTATGGGAGCCACGGTCAAGGCTGCGCTTGATGCAATTATCGTGATCGACCACGAAGGCAATATCATCAGGTTCAACCCTGCTGCTGAGCGCATTTTTGGATACAAGGCAGATCAAGTCATTGGCCGTGACATGGCTGAACTCATCATACCCGACAAGTACCGATCTGCGCACCGCAATGGGCTGGCTCACTACCTCAAGACTCAGGAAGGGCCGGTCATTGGCAAGCGCATCGAGATCGAAGGCATGCGCTCGGATGGCAAAGCGATTATTGTCGAACTTGCAGTTCAGAAATCAAATGGACCCGACGGACCCGTGTTCATTGGTTATTTACGCGACATCACGGATGAAAAGGCGCGCGAGGCAGCGCTGATAGAGGCCAAGGACAAGGCAGAGGTCGCCGGCCGCGCAAAGGCCGCATTCCTCGCGATGATGAGTCATGAAATTCGCACACCGCTCAACGGCGTGCTGGGTTTGCTCAACCTCCTGCAGGACACACCACTTAAGGAGCGACAGCGCGAGTACGTCCGCACCGCGCACACATCCGGCAACGCCCTACTGACGATTATCAACGACATCCTCGATTTCTCGAAACTTGAAGCCGGTCAGATGACGCTGGAAGAAGGAATCTTCCGCGTCGATGAACTTCTAAGCGACGTTACGAAAATTGTTGCGCCGTTGGCCCAGCAGAAGGGGCTGACTGTACAAACATCTATAAGCGAACCTGTACCCGAGGCCTGCGTTGGTGATGCGGGCCGATTGCGACAGGTCCTTCTCAATCTCGCTTCGAATGCCGTCAAGTTCACCGAGACCGGATCGGTCTCAATCAACGTCAATTGTGAAACGCCATCGAGCGAGGGTATCGCTGGTTTGACGTTTAGCGTCATCGATACCGGCATTGGTATTCCGGACGAGAAGAAAGAGCTGATCTTTTCAGAGTTCACCACGCTTGATCCGGGGGCCAATGGCCAGCTGGGCGGAACAGGGCTCGGACTGGCCATCAGCAAAGCCATAACCAAGACGATGGGTGGAACAATCGAATTTTCCAGCGAATTTGGCCGTGGCAGCACCTTTAGCTTCACGGTTCATCTACCTGTTGGAGATAGTTCTCTGATCCCACGTGACGACGAGCCAGCTCTCCCAGCGGAGCATTTGCGCGACCTGCGCGTCCTTCTCGCTGAAGACAACATGACCAATCAGCTTGTGTTCCGAACGATGATCGAGGCTGCCGGTTGCAAGGTTGATACAGCCAGTAACGGCCTCGAAGCCTTAGCCTCTATTGAGCGCCAGACCTACGACGTCGTCCTCATGGATGTTGCTATGCCGGAAATGGATGGCCTCGAAGCCACGCGGCAGATCCGCCAGATGGACGTGCCTGTTTGCGAGATTCCAATTATCGCGCTTACCGCTTACGCTCTTGCCGAAGATCAAGCACGGTGCTTGGCGGCAGGGATGGACAAGGTTCTGACCAAGCCAATCGTTCGGCGCAAGCTTTATGCCGCCCTGGCCGAAGTCGAGGTTGCACAGGATTTGGAAGTCGTCACTCCGACAAGTCCTGATCCGATCGATCTGTCCGTCCTTGATGAGCTGTTTGAGGGCGAGCCGGAAGCGATCAAACGGCAGGCGCTTACACAATTCCTAGCCGATATCCAGGAGCAACGTGATCGGCTCGACGAAGCGCTTAATACTCGCGACATCCATGTAATCGAGCGGGCCAGTCACGTGTTGGTCGGGCTCGCAGGAACATTCGGTGCTGGACAGGTTGCACACATCGCTCGCGAGACGAACACGCTTGCTCGCAGTGACGAAAAAGACGACACGATATCCTCTGCTGAAGCTTTGCGTGATGCCTGCGATGCCGTCTATCAGTTTAGCGAGGGACATCTCGCGAACGACCATGAAAGGGAACTGGATTTGCAGATAGCATAACGGACATTGGTCCAGCCGATTGTTTGCCAATGATCCTTGCAGTTCTCTATGCACAAAGTCGATGCTACACTGGATGGGGGCCGGTTTGGGTCTCTTCTGTTCTTGACCGAGCGTGGTGTGAGGAGGAAAAACTCTCAACCGCGGACTTGATGGGATGCCAAGATTTACCACACCAACACTAGTCCAAAGACCGCTGCTCGTGGAGCCAATTGAGGGCCGCTTAGGGACAGCAGTTCGTGGCTAGTTAAGGTGGCTATGTCATCCCAAGGTAAACAAAGATCTGACTTTTCAAAACTGCGGGAGATAAGGGCACAATGGCAAACGCAAGCACGAAATTGTGGATCTAGGGTCCCCTTTTCGAACCGGGGAGGCCGTACCAATCAATCCCTGGCAAAACCAATTGCGATTCCCAGGCTCTCGAGGGAAAGTCCAGCGCTCTGCGACGCATGTAGTGCGCTAGCACACGTCAAATCGCGCGTTGTGCACGTTCCTTGTTCCTGTCATGGCGAAAAGGCCGCGGGGAACTAGTCCTCCATCCATCGCCGCTGGAGGTTGGCTGAAACTTTCGACAACAGGTCGGTCTCGTCCGTCTTGCCTTGCCGGTCGAACATGACGCGCCGGACGGTATCGAGGTCGAATAAGATCTCCCGGTCCTCTGCGGAGCGGATGTAGGACCTGGCCCATCCTACGGCAACGGTCCTGCTTCCGGATGCAACCGGCTCGACGCGATGAAGTGTCGTGGCAGGATACGCAAACAGGGCTCCGGCAGGTAGCTTGATCGCCTCCTCGCCTCTGACGGACTCGATGACAAGCTCTCCGCCGTCGTACTCATCCGGCTCGCTGAGGAACAGCGTGAAAGACACATCTGTGCGGATGCCCTGGATCATTGAGTTGTCAATATGGGAACCATACGTCTGTCCCGGACCATAGCGCGCGAGGATCAACGGCGTGAGAGCCTTGGGGCGAACGGCAGCAAGAAAGATTGGGTCGTTGAGGATTACCGAAGCAATGTCCTGGCGCAGCGTCTCCAGCTCTTCACCGGCAGCAGCCTGCTCGTTCTTTTTGACGAGACTGGCATTCCAGCCCGACGTCGCGCGGCCGTCTTCAAACGTCAGTTTGTTAAACCGCTCCCTGACGCCTTCGACTTCGTCTGCTGTCAGCAGGTTTTCTATTTCAATAAACATCGAGAACCTCAAATCAATAGATCAGCTGGATAACGTCGCACTTGGTTCTGATGAACGCCAGCAAACCAACTTTGCACAGGGCATGATGACAGGTTGGGAGCGAACTTCTGTTCGACAACGATTAGTAAGGCAGTACTCAGGAACAGGCAGTGATATCTAACACCGAAGTATGCTGGTAGGCGGGAAGTATAAAGGAAACAGCGAACAAAACGGTCGTCGTACAGTTCGGCTGAACACCATTGCTTTAATGCTCGCGGCTGGGTAGGGCCTCTAAGAGAGAGGTCCGGCGCAGGCTGGCCGCAGGGTATCCGTCTTCCCGAAGCAACTCGAATGAGAAGTCTGGCTCTATGCGCCTCAGTTTCTCGAGTGTCTCATAGGCAAGCTCGGTGCGACCTTGGCGTGAGTAAAGCGCAATGAGAAATCGAAGAGCCGGCGCGAACGAGGGAGAGTGTGCATGGCTGGTCTCCCCGAGGTGGGTCGCTTGGTCAAAGTTCCCTGCAACGGTCGCCGCGATGCAGCACAGGCCGTCAACCTGGAAACGATACGGAGCTGGTCCGCAGATATCCCGTGCAAACAGCGAGTTCTTCAAACCTTCCTCGTGCTTGCCAAGCTGGCACTGTGCAACTCCCATGCTCAGCCAACCAAGACTATTGGCCTGATTAAGCCGGACGCTCTGCTCGGCAAGTTCATACGCTGCAGCATAGGAGCGCTTGACCGTAAGTTGAACATGAGAAGCCAGACTATTGACGATTGAGTTGAACGGCTCAATCTCCATGGCCTTGGCGGCAAACACCACGGCTTCTTCTTCCATGGTCTGTCGGCATTCAAATTGGCGCTCGGCATGCATAAACAACCTTAGATAGGCGCGCCAAGCAAGAAATACACCTCTTGGATGTAATTCATAAGCCTTCTTAAAATGCTCATCGGCAGTTTCAAAATTTGAACGACCGAGTTGAAATAGGTGCGATATACCCAGTTGGCAAAAATGATGAGCCAATTGATCCGGGCGTTTGTTGAATTTCGAATGATCCAGATAACTCGCAGCGTTATTTGCTATGTGATTAACGCGTCGCAAAGTGTCGGGCGATCTGCCGCCGTCCGTCACCTCAGACAGATCAGCAATCGTGTCCGTCCAAACCACGGAGTTGTCCGACAAATTTGTCAAACTGATGCGTAGAAACCTCGACCCGGCAACTGCAGCCATTTCGGTGGCCAGCCTCAGCGACCCAGCTTCCACGTTTGCGAAGTCGCGCACGTCCGAAGCAATAGCGTTGCGCTCGTCGATAACTTCCGCTGCCAGCAGCTCTTTAATTGACTTCGCCATCATATCGGAGATGACGCTTGCCAGCGCGTCGGTTTCGTCACGCTCGCCCCAAGTCGTGTTGGTCAGGTAAAGGCGGGGTGCAAGTGGTGAAGCGCCGTTGCTGTTCCGGAACTCCTTGCCGGTTCCGTTATCAAGTCCGGCTTTGTTGGTCTGTTGGTGGCGATATCGTTGACGTTGTTCCTTCAGCCACGCCTTGAACGCCGGATCCTTGGCATTCAAGTCTTCCAGAAGCTCACCCGCAACGGACAGAGGGTCAGCGCCTTGTTCAGCCTCACATTCAAAACTGACACTGATGGCCTCAGGGTCCAATCGAACCGTCTGGCCGTCAGTTTCGAGGCAGCCCTTCTCGCTTCCGAGTGCAGTCCGGATCTGCTTAAGAGATTGCCGAAGGCTGCCCAAGGCCTGTGCATCCTGGCGATCACTCCATAGCTTGTCCTTGAGCCAGGTGCGCGATCGTTCGTAGTTGGGAGATAGCGCAAGTAAAGCGACTAGCGCACGCGCCTTCTGGCTCCGGGGAGTTCGGTCAGCTCCGCCCGAGTCTTGAATTCGAAAAGGCCCGACAAGGCAAACCTTTATATTCGGCTCCCCAACCGACACGTGCGGCTCCAAGTAAGTCCCGCGATATCAAGCAATTCGCGGATTATTCTGAAGTAAAGGCGCTCGTCAATGCAAGTCCCACACCACATCCATCGTCAATTCGTACCTCCCTGCAGCCTGTCAGAGTTTGTCAGACAATTTGCTCCCGCAGATTTTATTGAAAACAGATGAAGTATGATGACAGAAGACTTGACGTGAGCATATTACTACATGATGCTGAAAATGTCCGCTAAATTAATGGACGCCAATACCTACTTTAAATTTTGCTAAGGGGGACCCTGATATGTCCAGGCTGTATTATTCTTATGGAACACTCGGCGGCGAAGGCGGCGAAGGCGGCGAGGGTGGTGAAGGCGGCGAGGGTGGTGAAGGCGGTCTGGGCGGTGAAGGCGGTCTGGGCGGTGAAGGCGGTGAAGGCGGTGAAGGCGGTGAAGGCGGTGAAGGCGGTGAAGGTCTTGGTTTTGGTCGAGGTGGTCGCCGTACATCAGTTCTAGGTAGTCGCACGCTTATCACGAGCAGGGATGGCACTGTCGGGCGGTGGAGAGGTCTCGTCTCCAAACCTGATCCGCTCGAGCAAGGCGCAAAAGCACTTTATCTCTGGTCAACGCGAAGACGGATTCAGGTCGCTCAGGCAGAATTGCTGGCGGGCCTAACTTATCACGACAGTGTGAACGCCATCGAGGTGCAACACCTCGCGGAGGACAAGCCGCAGCTATGCAAGCTTATAAAGATCGTACGACCGGACTTCAGAGTTGAGGAAGGACACGACGATCGAGAAGCCAGCGGCCAACTGAAAGAGCAGCTCGAATTCGTAAACAATTATGCCGCTCTGCGTTCCGAGAGAAACTCCGAGATCAATGTGCAGATTTCAGATATCTTGATGTATCTGGGTTCGGTTGGAAATCTCAACTCTCACAGGCATGGTTATACGCTTGAGTTGCTGACTGCATTCCTGAATTCCACCGTTCTTGTTGAACAGCGCATCAAGCACGCCTTGGCGTGTCGGCGCCCGGTAGAGTACTCACCGCAGATTCAGCCGATCATTCCGGCGCCCGGCCATGGCTCCTTCCCGAGTGGCCATTCCACTGAGGCGTTTATGGCGGCATTTGTGATCTTGGCGTTGATGCAGGGCGGCAAGGCCTACCCGCACGGCGATGCGGGCAGAACGGTCTTTGAGCAGCTGATGCGTCACGCTGAGCGCATAGCGATCAACCGAACGGTGGCGGGCGTGCATTTCCCTGTCGATAGCGCGGCAGGAATGGTCTTGGGCCTCACGCTGTCGGAGTACTGGATTGCGCGGTGCAGCAAAAAGATGACGGTCAATCCACGAGTGTTTAGCGGAGCCAAGTTTAAGGGCGATTTCTCTTACGCTGAGACTTTGGCGAACCTCGATAAATACGCTGCCAAAAGTGACAGCAAACAAGACTCAAACAAGTCTGGAAAGAAGAACGAAGGTTATTGCGAGGGCCCCGCCCAATCTCCGGTGCTCAAGCATTTGTGGCAGATGGCGCTGAAAGAGTGGAGCATTTAGAATAAGTTATATTTTATCAAGGCTCTTAAATCATGAATACTGTATCTGGAACGCGATATAGGCCGGATCCCTACATTGATTGGGAGCTTCAGATCTTCCCTTGTAATCGCGAGCTGAACCGCTGGTGTTCGGTTATCGTGAGGATCAAGGGAGATGATCTTTCTTCAAAGATCAAGAATCTGAAGCAGCTGAAGAATCTGGCTGAGAACAAGCGCTATTTGAAGATGACAGCAGACGAATACGCGCTGCTGTCGAGAGAGATTGAGGAGGCAAACTGCAATTCCAAAAAGGAAGACGTAAGAGAGGTTTGGTTCATATACCTACCGGAAGGCAGAATATATAAAGACCCCGGCAAAGCCGGTGATGCTCACCCGAACTACTGTGATGAGGACTTTCCGTTTACGATCTTCTACGTCAGCCCTCCCATAGAGGGTATCTCGCATAGGAAGCTGGCTAACATTGACGTCAGCGACACAACCAAGTGCTCGGAAACTATTGGCGGCAACAGTCCCAAGGTCATAACAGCCGTGATCGATGATGCGATTTCGTTTGCCAACCATCGATTCCTGGTTGAGACGCCGGGTGGCAACCGATCCAACGATTCCACATCTTCATTAGCAACCCGTGTCTCAGCCATCTGGCTGCAGGACACGGAAACGCGCGATGAGGACAATGGGGTTGTTATCGGAAAGCGGCTGCACCGCAAGGAACTCAAGAAAATTGACGCCATGATCCAGGATGGCGACGAAGATTTTGAGATCTACAGGAAGATGGGTGTCATCGACTTTTCGAGATCCGAACACCCATCGCTTTACTTTCGCGTTGGGCACGGCACACATGTGATGGACCTGGCCTGTGGCGCGGACCCGGGCGGTGGAATGGGCAAGAACGCCGGTGAAACTGCGAGCCTGTCCCCCGCGGAATGGCCTATCTTGGCGGTTCAGCTGCCAACGCGGGTCACGGCAGATACTTCAGGCCAGCGATTGACGAGTTATGTTCTCCAGGCACTGCGCACAATTATATTGTGGGCTGATTCCATCGAGCACGGCGTCCCTCTCGTCGTTAACTTTAGCTATGGCTTCACGGCCGGGCCGAAGGATGGCTCGCTGACTCTGGAACGCGAGATTGCCCGCATGGTTTCAGAACGCGAGGGAGAAACTGCTGTGGTTCTGCCCGCAGGTAACAGCTACGAAAGCAGAACGACTGCACGCTTCGAGCTGAGCGGAAACGCATCCGGTGACATTGGCTGGACCATTCCACCGGATGACCAGACGGATAACTTCATCGAGATCTGGGTCGACGAAGTGACCTCGGACAAAGCTCCGTTGCGTATTTCGTTGACATCCCCAGATGGCAAAACCGTTACGAGCGACGGCCTGACTCTGGGCGGCGTCAACGTCCTTCAAAAGAACCATCGTGCAATTGCTGCGGTCTACCTTGATCGACCAGAAGTAGATGGCAACAAAGGACGGCATCGCTTCTTCCTGGCGGTGAGCCGTACCAAGGAACTCGAAGACGAAGACTTCCAGTCGGCGATGTCAGGTGAATGGACGGTCAAGGTCGAGAATTGCAGGTCCGGCGAGACGGCGCTGTGGGCGCACGTGCAACGTGATGATACACCTACGAGCTTCAACATGCGGGGGCGTCAATCGTATTTCGATCATCACGATGCCTACAACCGCAACGATCGCACTGGAAACTATGTCGATCTCGGTGCCAACTGTCCGATTACCCACGCGGGGACGATCAATGCCATAGCGACGGGTGACAATACAGTCGTCGTCGGCGGCACGATTTGCGACGTCGTCGGGGATATTGTCTGGCCACCGGCAGAATATAGTTCGCAAGGCATGCCGGGTCTGCCAGAAAAGCCGTTCGCATCTGCATTCTCGGAAGAAGGCAATGCGGCACCAGGCATTTTGGCTAGCGGTACGCATAGCGGATCCTACGTTTTATTGAGCGGAACGAGTGTCGCTGCCCCACAGGTTGCGAGGCTCTTGTCTGAGATGCTGGCGGAAGGCAAGACCGTGGCCGAGGCCTTAGAGAGCATCAAGAATGGCGATCCGAAAGGGCGCGTACACAAGCTCGATTACCCAGACGATCGGCGGGGCTACTCAATCGTCGAGAAACCGAACTTTCGAAATCTTCCGCCGCGAAGGTATCCTTCGACATAACAAGATCGACGGAAGGGCGACGACTTGGACTTTTGGCAATGCCGGGTCGAAGATTGCCGCCCTTTGACGACAGGACTGGGCGCACACGGTTCAGCTGCCGTCTGGCATCTCCAACATACCCAATCCGAGCGCTGCGTGCCGGAAACGGGCCGTGAATTGCCGATGAATATTCTTCTGGCAGATGCAACTCAAAGACGCAAATCTCACCCATTGAGCCGTCATTTCCACCGAACATGAAGGCATGGCAATGCGTGCGTCGCGAGATTCACGGATTTTTCACGCGGGCCGCCATCCATTTCACACCCGCTAATGGTCGTTCCAGATAAAAATGAGTTCGCGAGTGAGGAAACTCACACTTCGAACCGAAGGAGAGCCGGATCGATCAAGGAACTGTTGGAGTGGAAGAATGGTCAGCTGGCCATGCAACCACGGGATGGGGACCAGACACGAAGCACAGGTTTACTTCCGACGTGTCAAAACCATTTCCACGTTCCAATAGCGTTCCATTGATCAAGCGACTCTTCTCCAGCAACCACAAAGCTCAACTTACTGAGCAGATTGGCGAAGATGAGATGCTGGATATCTGTGATGCGAAACAGCAAGGCTCCGTTGGCTCCGTCCCTGTTGCTCTGAAGAGCGGGTATCTGCAGCGATTAGCAGACCGTAGTCAGTTTTTGGCAAAAGGCTTCTGCTCGCAAGCCAGCAAGTTGCTCCGACGCGTTCACATTGCGCAAATCTCTGAGCCTTGCTGCCCGCGCAATGTCTCAACTCACGCAGCTCTGCCTCCGAGCACGGACAGTCTTCAACGACCTGAGACGTTACGATCTCACGAAGACTGCTGCGCACAGCGCGCAAGCGCAGACCGCGCTGCAGATGGCTACGGTGCAGTGGACACAGAATCAGAACTAACCCCCAAGCGAGTGCTGACCACGATCCTATTTACTGATTTGGTCGGCTCCACTGAACTTGCTTTGAAGATGGGCGATGAAAGCTGGGGGGTGACAGTATGCAATCACTACACCTTGTCATTGGCCGAACTTGACCGTTATGGCGGTCGCCTAATCAGAAAGACCGGCGATGGCATCATGGCAATTTTCGATAGTCCGACCAACGCCGTAGAATGTGCGCAGGCCATTTCACGTGCAGTCAAATCGCTCGGATTGTCAGTCCGAGCCGGGGTCCACAGTGGTGAGGTTGGGTTCGATAGCGATGGGGAGCTTTACGGCTTCGCCGCGCATCTCGCAGCGCGCGTTTGTGATCAGGCCGGTAAAGATGAGGTCTTTGTCTCCCGTACGGTGAGAGACTTGGTCGTTGGTTCGTCATTGAGATTCAACGAGCTTGGCACCAGAGACGCGAAGGGAATGACAGAGCCTTTGCACCTCTACCAACTCGATCAACCCAAGAAGTCATCTTCAATACAGCAAATTCGCGAGAAAGGATTGGCACCCAACCAACTGTTGTCTGCTGATTTGAGCTAAGCCAGGCGACAAGGAGGGTACGACAGTGTTTTGCGAGGTGGACCGAACCGATCAGGCCAACAATCGCTTGGCCTTCAACGCCGAGCTTGCTCTGATTGGACTCACAGCGCTGCCGTAGGCAGAACCTGGGTGCAATGCGAAACATACTTAGGTGAGCGCCATCACCTCATATGTCATCAATCATCTTTTTCATGAGTGCAAATTGCAAATGCCGACTGCCCGTTTGGAGCGATATTGGTAAGCCGGCAGATGCTGCGAATTAAAGGGCCGACTGGCACGGTAGGTGTACCTATCGACCCTTCTACCCCGCAACACGATGGATGGTAGATCAGCTACCAATTCTAGGGAGTGGTATTCTGCACAATGTTGAAAGATTTTCGCAATTCCGCCAGCACACAACGAATTCTACGACAAGGGTTCTAAGACGCACATCAGGGTCGCAAGCGTGCGAGCCATCGGGTTAAGTGTTGTGGTTGAGAAAACGTTCAAGCTCAGTCGTTCAACGATATCTCATATGGAGGAACTCAGGGATGCGTTTCAAAGCTGCAAAGTGTTGATCGTGGATCAGCATATAATGTAATTTTCGTCGTGAGGTCATCCGACAGCGCACCTGTCTGACAACCAACAAGTAACTGAAGTGCCCGCCATGCCAAATCATCACTCACTGAGGTGCATTCCGCTGTTCGCTAATGTGGATGCAAATGAGTTGGAAGTGATTGAGGAGCAATGTCGTTGGCTGTCATACGCACCAGGCGAAGAGATACTTGCGTACAAGGCATCGGACGACGATGTCTATTTCATGATCTCAGGTGAAGCAAAGGTCGTGATATACTCGACGCAGGGCCGGCTGGTTGACTTCCGCGAACTCGTGGCAGGCGATGTGTTCGGTGAGTACGCAGCCATTGATGGTGGCAGTCGGTCGGCAAGTATCGAAGCAAAGGTCGAATGCCTCGTTGCTGTTATTTCATCGCATGATTTTCAATACCTCATAAAGCACAACCCAACAGTATCACATGCGTTGGTGCTTCACTTGACGCGGCAATTGCGCGTGCTGACCCGCAGGGTCTACGAATTTTCGACATTGGCGGTCAACAATCGCATTCAGGGTGAGTTATTGCGATTGGCCCGCGAGAGCCTGGCCGAGGGCTCGACCGTCGATGGATCGCCTCTGATCAATCCGACTCCGACCCACGCAGCCATTGCTGCCCGAGTCAGTACGCACCGAGAGGCAGTCTCCCGTCAGATGAGCAGTTTGACCAGGCTAAGGGTTGTCGAGAAGAATGGACGATCTCTCATTGTCCGGGACATCGACCGTCTTGAACGGCTGGTCCGAGACGCTACTGGTGAATAGAAATGCTAGTTCCTGCCTGGCGCGCACTGTCAGCGACCATACTCGGGACATAAGAAGCCAGTTTGCATCAGCTCTTGAAGCAACTAGCGCAGACTTTCCAGCCGTGACAGATTTTGGCGGTCCGGCGTCAGGCAGAACCGGCATGATTGAATAGCCGGTGATCCCAGAGGCCACTTCTCCGGGCGTTGCGCCTCAGGTACGGCGTGATAGCTATTGCTCTCAAGATGGTTGCGGCGCGCGATGACCTCTTGCTGACGGTCAAGGCTTGGTGTCGGCGGGCAGACGATCTGGACCCGCGGCGGATTTCCGGGAATGAGCACTTGCCTGCAGAAAGCCTGTGCTGCCGTTGCGGTCGCTATCAGGCAAGCCATGCCAATAGGGACCCATCGAAAGGCGCGGCCCAACAGCCTTTGTCTCAAAGTACCGCTCATTGTTTTATCCCCACGCTAAAGAGGAAACGAGGATCGGTGTCCTGCCCGTCAAAAACGGTTGGGCCAGAGATCGGGAATGAGAGTTGCAACCCGGCATGCAAGCCATTGGTTGCTTCGAAGGAAATGCCGATACCGGCGGATGCCTTCTTTTCCCAGCCGCTTGTCTCGCTCCCGACAGGATCATTGATGTACGTGATGCCACCATCGATAAAGACGAATGGCTGATAATAAAGCTGACCACCCCACGGCAGGCTGGTGACGTTCAACTGATTGAGTTCTATCCGTGCACCGGCGCCCTTGTCGCCTGAACGCTCCCCGGTCTTGTAGCCGGACGCATAATCCCAGCCACCAATTGAAAAGAGCTTCAGACGATTGACGCGATCTTGGCTCCATTGTCCGCCACCGCGTATCGCTAACTGAGTTCGGTGAGCCATGTTGTGCTTGAAGGATCCGTTGAAGCGCAAGATGCTCGCTGTTGGATCAAAGTTCTGTCGCGTTCCTTCCGGGTCCAGAACGTCAACGCCCTGCTCAAAGCCAAGCGCTGCAAACGCGCCGGTGTCCTTTGAGAAATTGTAGTTGAATGACACTGCGGCCTGGAGATCCCGCGTGCGTTGCGTAGACGTGCTGTCGGAGAACCCAAACACCTTCGATGTTTGCTCTGTGCTCACATCGAGTGACTGGAAGCCGCCTGAGAACACCATGACCAGTTTGTCGCTCGGCCGATACGTGTAACTGAGCGTGGTGCCAAGCGCATTGCCACCCCCTCCCAATTCATTGACGTCCTGATCAAAGAACTCGCTGATGACGCCACCGGGATGGGTGTGATTGAAACTGCCGCTAAAGTGCAGTTTCCAGTTTTGCCCTAAGGGCTGATCATAGGAGACAGAGATGCCTTGGAGCTCGGTGACCTCGCCTGATAGCGTGCCATCAAACTTGATGCTCTCGCCAAGCTTCAGTTGATCTTGCAGCAAAACGAAGCCGCGCCACTTGTAAGGACCGACCGTGTCATGGCCTCCATTCTCGAATGCAAGACCCGCGTTAACACCATCCGGCAGCACGCGTTGTTGCGCACTCAGTGTATTAGGCGCAAGGATCAGCAGTCCTAGAACCAGATAAACTTTGGCAATCCAACACTGCCGCAACCCGTTCATCGCGTTACACCGATTGCATACTCGAAACTAGCGTACGACTAGCATTCCCGGCGGTGTGCTGAAATTCGATTGTGGAATTAGGAACCAAAGTTCAGGCTAACCTGTTGCAGGAATGGCGCTTTTGGTGCGCGTTGCGCCGCATTCTGGTAGCCTATAAGTAAGGTTTGGGTTTAGCTCACTTTGAGTTTTTGGGTATCTGAGACATCATACGGTCATAACCGCCACGAATAACCATGTTTAATTGCGTAACATTTCGAGTTCCAGGCGTGATTGACATGACTCTGCTCTGTCGCCATTTCATTCTCATAAGCCTTTCAACACTGTTGTTAAATGTGAGCGGTGCTCACGCGACGCCAGCTTCTGGCCAAGTCATTAGAAATCTGTCTGTAAAATCGCAGCATTTGCGTGCTGGTCGACAACTTGCCCAAGCGACAGTGCCCGGGCGCTGGGGTTCTGGCGTTGCTTTGCCACCATCAACTGGTCGACCGACACCGAGGCCTGGAGCATCAGGCGGCCGCTTAAGAACCACGCCAGGTCGGCGGCGTCCCAGCGTTGACATTCATCGTGACAGCAGCAGCGGCGGTCGTTTCGGGATAGACAAAAGCAGACTACCGACGCCAGGCGACAAGTCCGGCAAGCGAAAAGCCAAACCAAAGCAGAAGACAAGACCAAAGAAGCGGACAGTCACAACCGATGTTTGCGGACGGCGGCCCAAGGCAGAATCGAATGCCTATCGTCGGTGGCGCACTTGCAAAAAACGGCAGCGACGAACTGGTGAATCTGCAAAGCCAAGGCTTCCAAAAGGCGCGTTGGCCCACAGCTCTCTTCCACCGCCACCTGTACCACAGGCCATTGCCCTGGAGACCGACAACGATCGCCGTCCGGATGAGGTTGTCGTCGTCGTCAGCTCGCAGTCCATTGCTGCCGAGCTCGCAAACAGTCTGAACCTGCAACTACTCGAGAGCCGGGCTTCAAACTTGCTCGCCGGTGAACTGGCACATTTTCGAATTCCTGACACAAGATCTGTCCCGGCCATTGTGGCTGCGCTCAGTTTCAGGGCAGACGTCCAACTCGCTGCACCCAATCATATCTATCGTCTGCAGAGCGATAGCAGCCAGGCGCAATACGCCGTGAAGTTGATCCGTTTCACCGAAGTTGATGATACGAACAAGGGGCAAGGTGTTCGCATCGGCGTCGTTGACACGGCACTCGACCAAGAACACCCCGCCTTGCGCGGCCTAGCCATTGAGGCGTTTGATGCGCTGAAGGGTGCGCCGGTCAAGCAGGTGCGGCACGGCACGGCTATTGCCGGTCTGATCGGTGGTCGTAAGAACGTGAGAGGGCTGGCACCGAGCGCCAAGATCCTATCGACACGGGCATTTGATGGCCAGACGCCTGACTCGGTTACATCAGATGCGCGTACCTTGATTGAGGCCCTCGACTGGTTGGCGGAGAAGGATGCGCAGCTGATCAACCTGAGCTTTGCCGGTTCGCCTAACGTATTGCTGCGAAGGGCGCTTGCAGCGGCGCGGCAACGGGGGATCGTGTTGGTGGCTGCGGCAGGCAACGGCGGCCCGAAGGCTCGCGCGCTTTACCCCGGCGCCTATCCAACGACCATTGCCGTAACCGCGACGGATCAGAAGAGTGAGATTTATGATCGTGCCAATCGTGGCGATTATGTCTTCCTCGCAGCTCCGGGTGTCGATCTGCTCGTGCCTACGGGCAACAGTGGTTACGATGTGATGAGCGGCACATCCTTTGCTGCAGCGATTGTCACGGGATTGGCCGCGCTTCGCCTGCAGCGGGTAGGTAAGGCACCTGCGCAAAGTGTTGCAGCTAATCTTGAGAAGGTTCTACAACTTAGCGCGTCGGATCTGGGTCCTAAGGGCCGCGATCGGATCTTTGGTTACGGCCTGATCGACGCCGCGCGTTTGATGCAGAAGTAGAATTGGACCTGGCTGCCGTACGAATGTCTATGAAGCTCGTAAAATGAAAGGTCTGCAGCCGCGCTGCGCGCTTGTTGGCGATCTCTTGCATTTGCCGGCCCATGTTCAAGCTGCCGACTTAGCGGGTCACAATCAACACGCAGCCCGTAAAGATAATGGCAATGGCAACGAAGGATGACCATGTCACAGCCTCGCGCCGGAAGAACAGCCATCCGATCAGCAGCGTGAACACGGGTGTCGTCGCGATCAATGGTGAAACGACCACCACGTCACCTAAATGCAGCGCTGTGTTGATCCCGATCAAACCGATTGCGTTGAGCACGCCCAACAGGCCGAACCAGTAGTATCCCGGACCAAGGCGCGGAAACTTTTGCCGGCTTGCACTATTGATGATCAGTAAGACCGCAAGAGATACGGTTGAGCTGATCAACGCTGCAGTCATCGGGCTCGGCAGTTCACTTAAACCAAATTTGACGATGTTGTGCGCGACGCCGCGCGTCAGCGCAGCGCCCAATGGAATAAGCACCGCCCACATCGGCCATGAGACGCCAACCTGGCGCGAACTCAAAGCGATAAATCCGATGCCGCCAACCACGATAGCCGTGCCCACAAGAACCCGTCCGGTGACAATCTCGCCAAGCACGGCAACGGCAATCACCATGGCAAACACCGGCGCCGTAGACGTCAGCCCGGCCGTGATTCCAGGCCCGATGATGCGGACAGACAGGGTGTGCAGGGTCATCGACAGCGATGGCACAACGAGGCCCGCTAACGCGAATAATGCTGCAGCCCGCGTCAGCAGCGATTCTGGTACAAGGTAGAGTGGCGCTGCCAACCAAAGCACAAGTGCTGTCGTTGCTACGTTGACGATTGTCCCGTTGCGCACATCCATATGATCGAGTGCAATGTGCTGCACGTGATTTGAAACGGCAAAGACGATGCTTGCCGCAAACGCGATCATAGGTACGAGATAGAGGCTCTCGGTCACGGATTGGTCCTGATAGGTGGATGGCGTGTGACGCTATCGCGGCGCGGTTTCATGCGGTGCAATGCCAAGTGACGCCAGATCAGCTCGCTGAAGTCGGCAGTATACACAATAGAGCGGCAATGGGTGGTGAAAAAAGTCCGTGACAATCGCCCCCCTCGCACTCTCAAACAGATGCTTATGCCCAGGCTTGGCCGAGGGCACTGTGTGCTCGCCCTGTTTCGCCCGAGTAGGCTCTTCCATCGCCTGCTTCGCCGGTCCCTCGCTCATCTTTGCGGGCATGAATTGAGAAAGCACGTCAAGACGCCTCTGAAAGTCATGGGGGAAGCATCGAGCGTGTGATGTGCTTCAAGGTCAACGTGCTTGCAGTTACCAAGAACTGAGTGGGTAAAGTCGTTCGCGCACCGCTTGACCGAGAATGTTCGCGGTTCAGTTTCGTATATCTCGCAAGTAAGCCGCGATCAGTCGGCGGCAGAAACCACCCCGCTGATCAGATTGACCTGCATAAGTGTGGCTGGATCGATCTGAACGGCGCCGACGGCCGTCAGCTGATCGATCATGCGCTTCAATTGAGCTTCGCTGTCGCGCCGAGCAGCTTCAGCCTCGGCCACCGTGACTGTTTGAAATCTGATCTCATCGCCGGGTCGCAGTCGCGCGAGGCTTGGCAAGTCTGCTGATATGACTGCTGCGATTTTCGGGTAACCACCGGTTGTCTGTCGATCTGCAAGCAAAATTATTGGCAGACCGTTACCAGGCACCTGGATCGCGCCCGTAACCACGCCGTCTGAGGGAATGTCATGCCCCGCAAGATGTTCAACTTCCTCACCCAGGAGGCGAATGCCCATACGACTCATCTGATCGCTGACCCGATAGGGCTTCGACAAGAATGTGGCGAGCCCTTGCTCAGAAAAGTGGTCATCCTGCGGACCCAGCACGATACGAACAGTGCTTTGGAAATGAGGCTCAGCTGCGGCTTGGACTTTGAGATCGCGTCCAGCCGGTGCACAGGCTAGCGACAATGGCAGCGTGTCGCCTTGCGCAAGCGGCCGCCCGTCCAATCCGCCAAATCCACCTGGTGTGTAGGTTGATTGGCTGCCGAGAAACTCCGGTAAGTCAAACCCACCGGCGACGGACAGATAAGCCGTTGCTGTGTCACGCAGCGCGCTGACACGAAACTCCTGACCACGTTTAAGCGTCGTGCTCTGGCCGGCTGCAATGGTCCTGCTCTCCTGACCGAGCAATTCGATTGCAGTCTCAGTCCCCGTGAGCGCGACCCGAACAGAATCAGATCTCAGACGGAGGGTCGGTCCAAACAGGCGGATCTCAAGGCATGCCATTCCCGCCTCATTGCCAACCAAGGCATTGGCCAGACGCAAGGCATCTCGATCGAGAGCACCAGAAACCGGCACACCCAACGCCTGCGCGCCAAACCGTCCGAGATCCTGGACGGTGGTCATGGCGCCAGGCCCTAACACCTCGAGGTGCGGGCTCATGAGATGATCTCTGCGTTCGGTTGGTAATCTCCATGCCGCGCGCGTTGCTCAAGATCATCGTATTCGCTGCGCGAGATAGGTTTGAAGACCAGGCGGTCTCCTGGAGCAAAGAGAGCCGGCTCCGTCGCGCCTGCGCGGAAGATCTCGACCGGCGTGCGCCCGAGAAGATACCAGCCAGTCGGATTATCGACGGGGTAGATAACCGTCTTGCCGGTCGCAGTGACAACCGATCCTTTGGGCGCCTTGGGAATGGGATTGGCCCGTCTGGGAATGATCATCGCCTCCGGCAAGTCACCGAGATAGGGCTGGCCCGGCGCGAAGCCCAGCATGTAGACAGTCTGCTCAGTCTCCGCCAAGATCTCAACAATGTCTTTCGTTGTCAGCGATGCATGGTGCGCCATGAACGCCAGGTCAGGAGCAAAGTCATCGCCGTCGCAGCAAATCGGAAGTTCCCACCGACGCACGCGATCAATGCGAACCGTGCTTTCTGTTGAAATCAGTGGTTCGATTGCCCGCGTCAGGTCGGCCTGCGTTGTGACAAGCGGATCATACTGCACGAGCAGCGAACGATAAGTCGGCACCGCTTCGATGACGCCGGCCAGACCGCCTGCATTAACGGCCTCAAACAACTGGCGAACGCGTGCATTTGTTGCGTGATCAGCAACATCGCTGAGCTGAACCACGAGTCCAGTATCACCGCTGGGAAGGAAGCGCGCCGTCATCTCTCACTTCACATAAATGGTGCGAACCACACATACTTATCCGAGGACATCGGCTAGTGGGCGAATGTCGACACCGGCTTCTGCTAGGGCAGAACGAACGCTGCGTGCCATTTCGACGGCTGCCGGACCATCGCCATGCACACAAATCGAGTCGATTTGCGCGGGTATCTTCTTGCCAGAGACACTTTCGATTGCGCCGTCCTGAACGAACCGAACCATCCGCTGTCCTGCGACGTCCGGTTCATGGATCATGGCGTCGGGTAACTTGCGTGAAACCAGCATGCCGTCATCGTCATAGGCACGGTCTGCAAAAACTTCGCGAGCAACGCGTAACCCCAACTTCTCGCCTGCCTTCTCAAGCTCACTACCCGGTAAAACAAGGAAGATCATGTCGGGATCGGTGGCCTTCACAGCA
>JBCDBQ010000014.1:0-30343 GCA_039183375.1 Pseudomonadota bacterium | reverse complement strand
CGTGTTCCCGGCTCTTAAGAGTCTCCCGTTCTTGCTCCGAAATCAAGCCACTTTGGTCTATCAATCCCTCCACTGCGCCGGCCGCCATTTCCATGATTTGGTGCTGTTCTTCACTGTCATCTGAGAGGATCGAGGCAACGAAGATCCGGGTCATACGTTGCTCTAGGATCACGACATCCTGGAGCGTTTTGATAACAGCGCTTTGGTTCGCTATGACTGTTTGCAATCGTGCGAGTTCTTCGTTCAGGCTTCCTATCTCGCGGTTCGGATCGCTTGAAGATTGCGCCTTTTTGATGAGTTCTTCGATCGCTTCATCGAGCGCTTCGGCCCGGTTAACCTCTGTTCCTTCCACCAGGGTTCTGGCGACTGGTCCAAGGACAACCCGTATCTTTTGTTGAGCGTCGTTCATCGTGTGATCTCCTTCTGTCTGTCTCTGGTAAGTTCAGCTTGCTTTTCGAGTTCCTGGATCTTCGCTTCGGTCTTTTCATCGAAGAGGCCAGGCAGGTAGCCGATGGCCGGTTCCGCCTTTTCACGATCGGGGCTCTTGTCCGCATCGTCCTTGGCCGCATCCTGGTCCAGGTCGCGGTCATGATGCTTGTCCCTGGGGTCTTCCGGATCGTCGGCACGCTGGCTTTCCAGCCAGGCCCCAAGCGCGTCTGAGCGGATGCCGGTTTCCTTCTCAACAGTCTTCACCAGCTTGTCCTTGTCATCGGTGATCAGGGTGGCTTCATCGCGCGCACGGCTGATCTCCACGTAGAAGGATTTCTGGCTGACCAGCTTCTCGGTCGAGTCCATCGCGACGATCACACGATCTACGGTTTCACCCTGCACCGCGTGCGCCGTGGCGGCGTAATCAAGCTCTACACCACGGGCGGCGAGGCTGTTGATGGGGAGGCTGACAGAGGTACCGTCTGTGGTTTCTGCTTCAAGTACTCGACCGGAGGTTGCGGTCACGTGTCCTCGCATGCCGTTCGTCACGCCCGTCTTTTCGTCCGTGATGCGAAACCGAACCTGGTCTCCGACGGAGACCTCGCGTTGCTCTTTCTCGTAGACGACGAGGCTTTTGCCGAGCTCACGTTTGTTGTGGAGAGCACCCAGAGGGAGGATGTTCTGGTCGCGGGTTTCCTGGTTCACAATGGTGATCCGGTTGCGTGGGGCATCGACATTCAGGACGGAGTAGGTGTCGTCTTTTTTGAGCCCATGGTCGGGGCTTGTGACCATGGACTGGAGCACATTTCCGGGGCTGTAATTGCGCGCGTCAACGCGCTCAGCATCGGTCAGTCGGAGGTTGTTGAGACCGGAATACTTGAGGTCTGCGGCCTCGATCTGACCCTCTGATTTCAGGCCCTCACGGATAGCCAAATTGATGTCTGCCCGGGCCTTGTTTGTGAGCGTCAGAACGCGGGTTTCTGAGCGCTCTTCAGGGGTAAGGGAAAGGTAGGTTTCGGCGGCTTTCTCGCGCGGGTTTTCGTGCTCCTGGACGTTCTCACCGAGCTTTTGAAACGCCGCTTTTACGTCGCCACGGATGGCGTCATAGACCGTGCTGCGGAGGGTGTCGTCGCGTTGCCGGCGGATCTCATCCATGACGGCCGTGCGCATGCCGGCCTCTTGCAATCGGTCAAAAGGCTGACCGGCCGCGACGGCATCGAGCTGCTGTGTGTCGCCCACAAAGACGACGCGCGCGACGTTCGTCCGCTCCGCGTAGTTCATCAGTGTACGCATGTCTCGGGAGCCGATCATGGACGATTCATCGACAATCAGAATGGTCTTGCTGTTGTCCACATCCTTGGGATCGTGGCGCTCCTGGGTGACCGTTTTGGCCAGCGTTTCGGCTGCACCGAGGACGGAGGAAAGTTCATGGACGGCCTGATGGCTGGGGGCGAGCCCTTTGACCTCATAGCCGCTTTGTTCGGCGTAATGCGCGACCCGATCGACCATGAATGTCTTGCCGGTTCCGGCATATCCCTGGACACCCACATAGCGGCCCTCGCCGGTTAGAGCTGTTGTGATGGCATCCTTCTGGCCGTCAGTTAGGGTGCGCGCGACATTGAGCCTGCGCGACAGTAGCGCCTCTGGGCTTCGCCCGTTCTCAGTCTCAAGCTGAACACCGGGGGTTTCCTTCGACGCATGGAAGGTCATCAGGATCGAGCTTTCAAGCTGAACAGATGCCTTGTCGGTGAGGGTGGCTTTGTCATCGCCAGAGGCGAAGAGGCTACCCTCGTAAATGCGCCGATCGATCTCCTTTTCGACGGCATTGATATCGGAGCCGTCGGAGCGGCGCAGCGCTTCGATGGCAAGCTGTGATCGATCGTAAGTTGTGTTGCGTTCAGACAGGTGCTCTATGGCTGCGCTGACCGCCTTCAGGGTGGGGTCGGGGGTTTCCTGCGCGACAGACTGTTCTTTGGCCTCAATCGCCGTCATACGGATGCCGGTGCGCTCAGCGATGTTATTTGCCAGAGCGGCCGGGTTGTCGGTGATCAGAACCGCCTCATCCCGCGCCCGGCTGATTTCCACATAGAAGGATTTCTGGGTGGCGAGCTGGTCGCGGGCGTTCATCGCCACAATGACCCGATCGACGGTCTCACCCTGAACGGAGTGGGCGGTGGCCGCATAGTCATGCTCAAGACCGCGCGCGCCGAGGCTGGCGGTATCTATTTCAACAGAGCGGCCGTCCTTGGTGGTGAGGGCAATCTTTCCATCCTCGGTATTGGTCACGAGAGCCCGTTCTCCGTTCACGAGGTCATTCTGCTTGTCAGTGATACGCACACGGACAGCATCGCCGGCACTGAGTTCACGCGTCTCAGGGGTATAGGCCACAAGAGAAGCACCCAGGTTGCGACCCGAGACAGTCTTTGTGAGGGAGAGATCGAGGCGGGACCCATCCGATTCATTCTGAAGGCTGAGCGTGTTGGTTTTGGGATCAGCCGACTGGACCACATAGAGCGTGTCCTTCTTGAGCCCGTCGCTGGAACTGCTGACGACAGATTGAACCAGATCTCCGGGAGCATAGCTGGCTGCCTCAGAGCGTTCCACACTGGTCATCGGTTTCGCGGTGAGGCCATTGATCTGAGTACCGTCCCGTAAAAGGGTACCTTCGGCTTTGAGGCCGGCGCGGACTGTTTCATTGATCTCGGCCCGGGCCGCGTTGGTCAATGTCAGAACGCGGGTATTGCTGCGCTCATCCGAAGATAGTCCGAGATAGGCTTCTGCGGCAGCCGCGCGCGGATCCTCGGCGGTCTGTACATGATCATCCAGCTTCTTGAACGCACTGGCTGCATCACCGCGCACAGCATCGAACACGGCATCCCTCAGAGTTGTGTCCCGCTGGCGCTGGATATCACTCATCACGGCCGTGCGCATGCCGGCCTCCTGAAGCTGGGCAAAGGGCTGGCCGGCACTCACAGCGTCAAGCTGCTTGGTATCGCCGACGAAGACGACACGGGCGGCATTGGTGCGCTCGGCATAATCCATGAAGCTGCGCATATCGCGGGCGGACACCATCGAGCTTTCATCGACCAGAAGAATGGACTTGCTGTTATCGTGCTGTTGCGGGTGCGTGTGTTCACTCACAACAACGCGGGCCAGCGTAGAGGCTTCGCCGGTGACGGCTCCAAGTTCCTGTACGGCCTGATGGCTGGGGGCAAAGCCTTTGACCTGGTAACCGGATTGTTCGGCCAGTTCCGTGAGCTTTTGCACCATGTAGGTCTTACCGGTCCCGGCATAGCCCTGCACGCCGACATAGCGCCCTTCACCCGTCAGTGCGGTCTCAATTGCGCCGCGCTGGCCTTCTGTGAGCGTCTTTTCCTGCGCCAGTGCGGCTTGAAGATCGAGCGGAACCGAGCGCCGTCCAGCGGGGGTGAGATCCGGAGCGGCGGTGCTCTCAGCACTGCGCCAGGTGTTGAGGACCGAGCTTTCAAGCGCCACAGATTTTTGATCGGTCAGCGTTTCGCCATATTGGCCTTTGGCAAAGAGCCCTCCGGAATCAATCCGGCGATCGATCTCCTTATCGACCTGTTCCAGGGAAGATCCATCCGCAAAACGCAGAGCGGCGGCGGTGAGGGCAGACCGTTCATAAACGGACTGTCTCTCGCTGATATGCGCGATGGCTTTGCTGACCGCCTGCGCCTGGGGGGTTTCGGGGGGTTTCGTCTCTTCCCGCTGGGGAGAAGCGATAAGAGTTTTGATCCAGGCTACGACGCCGGCCACGCGGCCCGCTTCAACGGGGTCCTGGGCTGGACGGTCGGACGGTTCACGGATTGCGCGCAGAACCGGGGCAGGGGCGTCGGGCCCGATTTGTCCGCGGTCGAGTTGCTTTTCATCAAGGCCAAACTCGATGGCCTCTTTGCGCCATTCTGAGCGCAACTCGGCGCGATCGATATCCTTGTGCTTTGCCGCTCGGGTGGCAAGGGTTGCTTTCGAGGCGTTTTCGGGCGTGTTTTCCAGACCCTTTCCTTCAAGGGATTTCAGGATCTCTTGTCTGCGCTTGGAAAACCCATCAACAACCTCTTGTGAGATGCCGGCGACGTTGACCTCGCCATAGCGGCCGCGCTGGGTTTCGATGCCCATTTCATTGAGGCGGGATTCAAAGTCTGAGCGATAAACCTCTGTAATGATCTTGCGGTTGTTGAATACGTCTTCGTTGCACAGCGCCGTGTATTGACCCTTTTCGTTCAGAACCATATTGGCGATGACAGCATGACTATGCAGGTTGGGATCAAGCGCGCGGGATGTATCGTGTCGGTAGATGCCGGCGATGATGCCTTCTGCATTACCGGTCTTCATCTCACCATCCATCTGGTAGCGGGTTTTGATATAGCGCTCTTCAACCACGGTCATGGCGGCGCGGACAGCCGCATCATGGGCTTGGGTAATACGGCCGTCACCAATGACAAGAGCGGCGATCGAAGCCGTCTTTGAGGCAGAAAAGGTCAGATCGAGACCAGGACGATGCTGACGTTTCCCATCGACGTATCGGCCCAGTTCTGTCCCGTCAGGGGCCTGACCGTCCAACACCTCGGAAAAGCGGGTGTCTTCTACGTTGCCGGTAAGCCCGGCATCCTCTGCGGCTTTGCCAAACCATTGTGAGGCATTCTCTGCTTCAGGAGAACCGGCCTGGTAGTAGCCTTCTTCTTTGTAGTATCCGCTTGCGGCTGCACCGGCGGAGACATTGGAGACGGACATCATGCCGAAAGCCCTCCATAGAGTGTGGATGTTTCTGCCCAGTGCTGAAGACGGCGAATCTCATAAAGGCTGAGGCCAGAGGGCGACTGGGTGATGAGTTGGTGACGCCATTCGCGGCGAAAGCGGTCGGGCTGGGCATCGAGAGAGACGAAATCGACAACACGGTTGCGATGCGCCCAAAGCTGTACCTCTGTGCTTCTCAGGGAAAACAAGCCTTCTTGCGCGGTACAGCCTGCAAGGCGCGATCTGATATCCTCAGAGAACAACTCTTCGAGGATTGCGCGCGGAGCACGCCGCCAGTCTGAGGCAATAACCAGTGAGATTTGTGGATGCAGGCGCAGGAAGCCTTCCAATAGGGGAAGTCGCTCAAAAGAGGCGCTGGTCAGTTCGTGCAGGACCCCATCAAAGCCAAGAAAGATCACCTTTTCCCGAGGCAACCTCCAAAGCTGCCCCGCTTCATTTGCTGATGGGTACATCTCACCGGCCCCCCGACAGGGTTGCGTTTAGAGCATGTAACGAGGCCACCTTGGACTTGAGGTGTGCGCTCTCTTCGGATGCTGCCTCAGAGGTCGTAGGTTTCTTGTGACGGACAGGCTGTCGGCCAGCCGGATCGGCGCGCTGCGACAGGGATTTCTTTTCTTGTTTGGGCTTGCGCGCAGCGGGTTCAGGATCAGGCGCAGAGGGTTCTGGCTCGGCCGGAGCGGGCTTTGGGGCTGGCTCGGCGTTTTCGTGCGGGTAGGGCAGGCTCACAGCTTCGCGTTTGGTTTTGCAGCTGTTGCCAGCAAAACCGGCAAGCGGGTTGGGAGGACTGATCTCTTTGGCGGAGAGGCCGCGCACGCGGCCGGTGGCAAACTGTTGCCAGTACCATTCACGCTCTGAGTTCTGTTCTGGGTCTTCGATGCCTTGTTTGCCATCAGGACGCACCCGCTCAACCCACCGCAAGAATTCGGCCCGTTGCTCCATTGGATGCTGTGCCGCAAAACCAGATTCAACGCTTGTGCCCTGATCGATCTCAGCGTTGGTGGCGCTGACGCTCATGCCACCTTCATCAAATCCGGTCCCGCGATAGGGGATGAACTTGTCGGTTTTGACGTCCGTCGGGACCGGATGAAACTTCACCCGTGCGGTTGGCGCGTCATAGGCCGCGCGGAAATAGGCATAAAACTGCGGCAGAGACTGGATCTCCGCCGCTGTCACAATCGGGCGCTGCGTTCTGCGGGCGATGATCCCAACCCCGTCGCGAGTGTCATGCGCACCCAAGGTCAGGTTTTCGTTCATTTCCAGAACATCCTCTTCGCCCAGAGAACGTGAGGATCGTTGCGCGGTGTTAAAATCAGGCGTGTTGAAGACGACGCGGTTGTTCAAAACACCAGAGATGGTTTCTGCGGCCTTGGGCCCGTAGATGTCTTCAAGCTGGGAAAACACCTGGTAGCCCACCACAAACGCACCGCCGAACTGGCGGATCTCAGCAAGGCTCTTGGGCAGGAACGGGAGCCTGTTAAGTGTCGGAACCTCATCGAGAAAGAACCAGACCTTGGGATCGCGGCTTTCCTCGGTCGCCATGAGCGCGTTGGCGGCCACTTCCATAACCGTTGAGATGATGTTGCGGGTCGCGGCCGCTTTCTCGGCATCCCCGGTCAGGAAGACAAAGCCGGGGCGATCATTCACGATCCAATCCCGGATCGAAAAGGACTGGGCATCGTCACGGAGATATTCAAGAAACCGAAGCTCGGTGATCATGTTGGCGCGGATCGAGGCGGAGGTCCGGGCCACGTTTTCTCCGAAGAAGTGCGCGCCGGGGGTGGGGGCGACGATTTCAGCCAGCTCATCGGAGGGGATGTTCATAATGGCGCTGCGCAGATCGGCGTTGGTGGTTTTGCCGGATTTGGCAAGCTCGCGGGCGGCGTATTGGAACACAAGCCGCGCGGCCTGAGTCCAGAAATTGTCATTGGAGCCCGGATGATCGGGAATCATCACTTCTGCGATCTGGGCAAAGCCTTCGGCCGAGACCACTTCATTGAAGGGAGACCAGCCCACAGAGCGCTCATCAAAGGGGTTCAGGATGATGTCCTGCGATGAATCATAGTGATCCCGCAGGAGACCGCCCATGCGGTCGTAAATGATGGCACGGCCGCCGGCGTCCCTGATCGTGTTCAGCAATTCGTGCATCGCGTTGGTTTTACCAACACCAACGGTCCCGGTTATGCCGATCTGAGCCTCAACAGCGTTGGGAGGGAAGGGGATGCCGGCCAGCGTATAGCGCGGTCCTTTTTTGACCTCACGGCCAAACTTCTTTTCATAGGATTTCCACTTGGCGCGGGACCAGGCTTTCAGTTCACGCGGGCTGACCAGTCGGGCCCCACGAATATGCTCTTCTTCCTTCAGGCTGCGACCGACAAAAACGAAGATGGCGAACACCAAAACGAAAGCAAGGGCTGCCGGGATGACAGAGATCCAGATGAATCGCCGGGCGTTGTACGAGTAGATGTCATACAGCCTGCGCATCTGGGGATCAGAATAGATCTGACCCGCCGTGCGCACGATCCGTTCGTTTTGAGCATCCACATATTGCAGCTGGCGATCTTCTGTGCCGCGCTTTTCAACGTTGAATTCCGCCAAACCGTAGGCGACCGTCATGCGGACACCGGCCATGGTGTAGTTCTTATAGACCAGTGTGCAGAAGGTGATGAGGAAGGCGGCGAGAGCAACCGTTAGGCTGTATTTGACCACCTGAGTGGCCATTCGCGTCCAGTGTTGCGTTGTCTGGCCGCCTCTGACAAGTTGCGTGTGTCCTCTGTTGCGCATTTTCGTATTCCCACGTTCCGTGTGCGGCGTTCCGGGAGGGTTGGAGCCTCTTGGAGGGACATGCCGCGACATCGCGTTTTTGATCTCGGTTGAAAGGCGGGTCGCGGCTTCTAATCAGCCTGGCGAACCACCGGATTAGTTTTCTCCCATAATCAAGCTTATGTTAATTAACCAAGACACTCGTTAACCAAAAACCGGGCCGGATCAGCAGCCTTTGGCAACCTTGGTCCGTTCCAGAACCGATGTGCGTTCTGTGAGTGCGAACTGCCGATTGAAGGTGCTGGCGTCGGGTCCGGAGGCCGTCAAACCATCGGTTGCAGCACCGGCTACAGCGGTCGCAGTGCCCACATTGGAAATGGCCTGTGCAGAACCGGCATTGGCAATGGCCCCGGCGCCGACAACCGAAAGGCCGGCATCGAGCAAACCGCCTGTGAGGTTGGCTTTGCGTTGGCGGGCGCGCTCAGACTGATTGATGGTTTCGATTTCCGCATAAAGCGACGAAAGCTCAGAGTTGATCTGACCGCAGCTCATCGCCAAGTCGGCGCTGGATGGCTGGGTATTGGCCGCACGCTGAACGCCGGCGATCGATTGCATCCCCATGATGTTGGCGGAGGTCTGTGTCATGCTGTCACCGCAGGCCGCCAAAGCGGCTGATGCGGTGAGAAGAAGTCCGATCGTTGCCTGTTTCATCTGTCCTGTCCTTTTCTGATTTATTGAGGGGGTTTTGGTCTATAGTGTTGCCGTTCAGTGACGTTGGTTAAGGTTAATGTTTGTAAGGGTTTGCTCGGGTTTTGATGCGCTGTAGCTGGTCAATGTCGGTGGGCCATCCCATCCCGGAACTGTTTCTAATCCTCGGTTCCAAACCCAGGTCCGCCGACACCCAGCCACATCAGCTATCCTGTTGGATGGAAAGGGCCGCGAGATCTTCGACGGAGGCCATGCCCCGCATCAGTCCGGCTGGTCCGACAAAGGTTGGCGTGCCGCCAATTTTGAGGCGACGGGCGATACGTTGGCTTTTTTCGAGATCCGCACGCCCTGCCCCGTTTTGGGCTGCGCGGGCGATTTCATCAGGGTTGTGACCCAAGTCTGTGAGCAGCTTCAGGACCGAGGGGGCATCAGCGGCGGTTTCGAGGCTCATCAGGGCGTCCGAAAACTCATAGTAGGCGTCATTGCCTTTGAGCTCTTTCAGAGCCAGCGCCATTTCGGCGCTGTAAATGGAGCCTTCCCCAAGGATCGGGAGTTCCATAATCACGAGTTGGAGATCCGGAATACCCCGGCGAAGCTGTTTGACGGTGGCGTGGGCGCGTTTGCAGTAGCCACAATTGTAATCCTGAAACTCAACCAGGACGGGCTTGCTGAGATCGACGCCCTCGAAAAGATCATCTGCCACAGCGGAAACGAGGTCCAGGTCCTGCTTGGCTTCATGGGCCTGCTGTTGTTGCTCAAGTAATTCCAAAACTTCGAGCAGGATTTCTGGATTTCTCAACAGCGCTTCACGCACTTGCTGATCAAATTCCGCAGTATCGACAGGCTCAGCGGACTGGGCGATACCCTGCCCTGCTGACAGCGCGAGAGCGGCAGAGATCAGCCCGGAGGCGATGAGTTTAGTGTATTTGTGTTTCAGTGATGTCATGTGGGTCACCATTTTTGAGGGTTGCATTGCTCTACGAGGGGTTGTGCGGTACAATACGAACCCTCAAAAATGGAGAGCCCGTCATGCAACGGCTTCTTAAAAATTGGAAAGTCATCGCCTACTTCGCTGGGCTGATCGCTGTTGGCAGCTATGGCAATGTTGCGCTTGCGAGCATCTACGTCTGGGCCGGCATCGCTTGGCTTGTCTACTGGATTGTGAAAATCCAGAAGCCGATGAAATTGCCTAATGACCAAGAGGTCATCGATCAAAATGACGGAGGCTACTACGGCATTGGCGCTCGATATCCCTCGGGCTTGCAGCGCATGCGCCTTTTCGATGAGCTGCGTTAACATCACTGGTCGCCTCGCTTGCGACCAGTGAACACATGCCCACCAATCTCTACATTCTGACCACCGCGCGCCTGAGACTGGCTTGCCAACCATGTCGGCACGCGGTTGCTCTGTTCACCGGCAGCGACATGGGCATCCATTCCTTTGGGTGAGAAGTAGTGGGTTGCTCCCCCTGTGGGGTCTGCAATCTCACCAGCGGCGACTGCGTCAACGATCCTGCCGATACGCTCATAAGCCGGACTACCTTCCTCGATTTTTTCAGGAATACCGTTGCCGCCAACACCTGAGTTCCAGGCTGAGAATTGCTTCAGTTGAAGGCTGACTTCTGCAGGATCATCCCCCCAACGCGGATCATCGGAGCGATTGAGGATCACATGAGCAACCGCAGCCTGGCCTAGCTCGCTTTCGCGACCAGCTTCGCCGGCGATCGTACGGATCATAACATCACGCTCATAGGGGGAGAGCTGTCGCTCACCAGAGACCCAGCCTACGAGACCGCGACCGGCATCAGCTGCGCTATCGACTACATCAAGCGCGGTTGTACCTGCTTTCTTTACAGTACCTGGTACTACGCCTAAATCCTGACCCTCAACGACTTGGCTCTGGTTCGCAGCGGCTTTGTTCGTTGTTGAATCAGCGCGCCTCGTCAGATTGGTGTCCGCATTGGCGCGGGCTTTATCGTTGGCATCTTCGTAACGCTCTACAGTCTGGGTATGCTGTGTTCCGGACGATGGCAACCGTTGCTCTGTGATCTCTTCCTTTGGGGGGCTAAGACTGAATGCACCAGAGATCTGATCATTTGGACGTGTAAGTTTCAATTCATCGAGAAGACTGGGAAGAACTTGTTCAACAGCGGCCTCCTGGCGTTTAACACCTTGAGTAGACTTCGGATTGAGGAAGCTTTCGATCTGTTGATCTGAATAACTTTCCTGGCGCCATTCGTTGACAATAGCGTCAGTCAGTTGGCCATCATAACTTATACCTTGGGATTGAAGTTTGGCGTTGGCCGAAGCGAGGTTCTGTGATTCCTCGTAAGCCTCAGCGTATGTCTGACCCTTGCGTTTGACCTCATCTATACTCCAGCGTTCGCCACTGTTCTCGCTATTGGCCAAGGAAGACTGTGAGCTTGCCCGGATAGAGCGTGTAGCGTCACCAAACTTGGAAACGGTTGAAGACAAGCCGCTTTCTTGGGCTGCGCTAAGTGCGTTTCTATAAGTGTCTTGATCCAAACCAATCGCCTCTGCGCTGGCCTTGGCGCCGAGTATCTTTTGGCCAGGTGTTCCGGCTGTAAGTGCGATAGTGTATGCGGCGTTGGTCGAAATGCCGTGATCCTTGGCAAAGCTCTCGACTGCGGAGTGTGCTTCACGCGCGTCGCGTACCTCTCGATAACCACCCGAGGTTGTCTGATCGTTGTAAGCGCTTGTGCCATTTGAAAGGGAGCGACCAAAATCTGCATAGTTGGCGGCAAGCTCGCTGACGGCAGAACTCCATTCATCCCGTTTCGAATTGGATGTGCGGATCGAGGCTTCGGTCCTGTCAGAAAGCTCTTCCCGAATGGATTGTCCAACACGTGCCGACATACCGGACGAAGACTGAGCCGTGCCTGTGGAGAAGGTGCTTGATCCATCCGGGTTGACGTTTACGAAGGCACCGGACCCCATCCGCCGCGTGCTGACACCCTCGTCAAAGAGATGCGACGTATTCCACTTGTTAGCCGCAAAGTTGTTCATGCTGGCGTTCGCGAGGGAGATATTGCCCGTCGCTGCTTCACGACCAGATTCAATAGCGGCACCCTGACTGACATTGAGCATCGAGGTCGCAAGCCCAGCGACACCACGCGCGCCAAAGAAAATGGCCGTGGCGATGAACGGAACAGACATCATCAGATAACCGGCAACCGTCCCAACTTCCTGTTCCACAGCGCGCACACCGAGATAGTTGGAAAAGCTCATGACGTAATCGATGGTTGCCCCATCGAATTGCCCCATAGCTTCGCGGTAATAACCCGAACTCGCCCACATCACGACGGAATGGAGAATGGCCGAGAGGGGGTCCCAAGCCGCAAGCCAGACAAAGCCACCGAAATACCCCTTTGCAACGGTCCAGACCAATGGCGTCATCATCAAGAGCATGGCGATCGGGAATGCTGCGTAATACAGCGATTCAAACACGATCTTGAGAAGCGGAACCCATTTCAGGGCGGAGATCCCGATCGCGCTGTAGCTGGCAGAGGTTTGGGCTTCGGTGCGCGCGGCCTGATAGGCGGTCATGGCGGCATTGTTGCCAGAGGACGCAATGAGGCGCTGAACGGAGTCATCCATAGCAATCACCAGCATGGATTGCTGAATAGACGTTGCGGCCGTCGCGGACGTGTTGCCGATGAAATTCTGGAACTGTCCCAGCGTGTTGCCCATCTTGTTGGCCGCGGCCGGAAGACTGAGCAGAGGGATGCCCGCGTATTTGGCCGAGGCTTTCTGGAACAGGATGTTGTTCACTTCGTTGGCTAGGCGGGTTTGAACGTCAGGCCATCCGGTTGCGCATAAAGTTGTCGCATTCAGTACGGGATCGTAATAGGCGAGCGAGGCGGGAACGTTGGATGTGATGAAGTTCGTAAGATCACCCGCATGGCCCATGTCGCCCTTGTCCACGAGACCGATATTGGCCCCATCGACCATGCAGTTTTCCATGAAGTTGACGAGCGATTCCTGAACAACCGGGGTAACGGCACGCCAGCGTGTTGATTGGCTCAAGATCGAAGCTCCAAAGAGCATACCAGAGCTTTGATAGGTCAGGTCTGTTGGAGCGGCCAGAAGCGTTTCCATTGTGCTGGTGAGCGCATCGCTGGTGCGCGATGTGAGGGACCCCACCCAGGCGACGGACCACGGCACGTTATCAACGATACCGTAAATCCCGAGTGGAACAGTGGAATCCAAGACGATGACGCGGGCCTTGGGGCCGATACCAATGCTTACGGCAAGGATTGCGCCAACCGCATAGAGAAGACCCTGACGCACGGAGCCAAAGACCGCCATCTGGAACGCAGCCATAAGAACGCCGGCCGTCAGGCCCGCATACATGAGGGTGCTGAAATTCTGAGAGGACGCGAAGGCTGCGAGATAGTTGAAGATGGTGAAGAGATAGTAACCGCCGCCAACGGTGTGGATTTCAAGTTCTGGCATTATTGACCCCCGGCGCTGGCGACCATGCCGCCGAAGATTGCGGTAGAAGATGCTGCAAGCTCACCTTTCGCCAACGTCAGGCGCTCAAGGTTGCGCAGCGCTTCAGCGTATTTCCGTTGTGCCTGGGCGCGGAACTGCTGAAGAACAACCTTTGATTCCGAGACCTTTTCCTGAAACTCACGGTTGATATCACCGGAAATATCAACGTTAGCGGCACTGTTGAGGATTTCGTCAACAGCCTCATCGATGTAAGCCATGGCGAGATCAATGGCGACCAACTCCGCCATAGAGTTTATGTCATCCTGGACGAAAACGTATTTGTAGCTCTTGGCCGTCACCAGATGGTCATAGATCGGAACTGTCGTGAGGTTGATCAAAGCAATGGATGCGGCCGGAGGCACGGTATCAGAGCTGATCGCATCCGAAAGTGCTTCGATGGCGTCAGATGTGGTTTGAAACAGACCGTCATCTGCATCGATCGTGTTACTTTGCATGGTTGGATTGAGACAATCGTTGGTCTCGTCACAGACCAAAGCCTGATAGGCCCCGCCTTCGACAAGGGCTTTGGCGGAATCGGGCGAAAGGGCACGCGGTGGAATGGTTCTGTGAGACATCGGGTCGTCGTCATCTGCGCCGGCAACGGTGATGATTGTCCCGGTCAGGGTCATGAAGAACTCTGCAACTTCGCGGTTGCTGGCCAGGAAGGCGTTCTTCTTAATGGCGCGCCACGCATAGTTGACATCAGTCGGAACCTGATCGGCCAGTTCATTGCTGGCGCGATCCACAGTGGATCTGTGCTGTCCGCCTGTGCCGCAGCCATGACGGGATGCAACGCGGTCTGCAAAAAAGCCGGAATAACCACCAATGGTCTGGCAGACGTGCTGCGAGGCACCATCCAGCTTGGGCCAGAGCGAGGCGGTGAGCAGCTGGCCGGCCTCACAGGAATTGATGTTGGCCGAGTTTACCTGTTGGATCAGATCACGAAGCTTTGCGACGATTTCCTGAACGGCTGGCGAGAGACTTTCCAGAGCCAGTTCAAATGCAAACCCAGCAGCGTTCTGCATGATGGCTTCCATCAGGGCGATCAGTTCGTCCTCAGATATGAAGCTGAAGGCCCCACCAAAGATATCGATACCGCCGCAGCCAGCCCGTACACTTGGAAGCTGGATTGCCGCCAACTGGCTGTTTCTCGGGCGGGTGCGCAGATAAAGCGAGCCCATCGTGGCATAGCCGGCCTGTTGGCCCTGATAGGCGGTGGGTTTGGTGACGTTGACCCCGCCCCCGGTGCGATCCCAGAAGTCCCGCAGATCGGAGCCGACATCCCCTTGAACCGGGAGGCTCAGTCCAAGCAAAACGGCAGAACTCAACAAAAAGCGCTTCATGATTGCTTCTCCTTCGGGTCTGGGGAGGTTTGCCCTTCTGAACGCGCGGAAAGGACGATCTCGCGGATCTCAGAAAGCGGGCGTGATGCGCCGACCGTGGCGACCGTTGCCATGAACACGCCAGAAGCGATGAGGATCGGGATGATGAACACATCGAGGCCCGCCGCGAGGCCCTGCTGAAACAGGACCTGGAAGTAGACGACGGACCCTGCAATGGCGACCATGACGCCGATGATGACGAAGATCGAACACCAGAGCAGAGAGACAACAGGGCTGGTAAACGGACGGTAACGACGGAAAACCTGTCTCATGAGGGTGCCCCCTGACCTTCGGCCCAGGCCGGCGGCTTTGCGATCTCGGAAACCACCCAGCCAACGAGGCTGGCATAGGCCATGTCACCGGTTTCTGTTTCGCGCTGCGACAGGGAATGCGCTATATCGGCTGGTGTTGCGCCGCGCTGAAGCAACTGAGAGATCAGTACGCACATATCCTGCATGTGATATTCAAGATCACTGCCGGACTTGAGACCTGCGCTGTAAAAGACCTCTATCGGGTGATCAGGACGATCAGGGCTATAGCCAACCGAGAGATAAACCGTCTGGCCACGGGGCACGCTGACCTTGCGGGTTTCGGTCAGGCGTCGATTAGGGGGACGTTTGCGGGCAACGGGTTGCATCAGGATCTCCAACCTCTGTGTTCTGGGAAAGCGGGCATGTTCTCTTCGCCAGTCCAAAGCCATGAGCTGTAAGAGCCGTCTTGGGCCGTGGCTTGGAGATCAGCGATTTCGTTGGGCCCATCGTTGAAATCGGCAACGAATAAAGACACAGGCTCATCGAGGTCTGTTAGAACCGCCGTCGCGATGGGCGTTTCAACGTCGAGATTGAAGCGCAGAGACTTCAAAAAGGCGCGGTTTTGATCGGTAAGAGCGGTGATGACTTCCAGCTCACGCTCATGTTCGAACGGTATCCAGTTTTTGGTCACCAGCATGAGGCCGATTTCCTGAAGAACCGGATAGCCTTTCTTGGCTATGCTAAAGGTTGCGATCAGCACGACGTGGCTACCAACGGCCATATCAGCCATCATCAGATGATCGCCGAAGACTTTTTCAAATCGCTTAACAAGCTCTTTTTCAGCGTAAAAAGCGCAATCCGGGATATGCTTAAACAAGAACCTTGCGCCCAACCGGGTCGGTTCATGACTTTTGTACTCAGCAACGAGCAATCCAAACGGCGCACGGCCGCTTGTCGAGCTGAAGGTTCGGAAAATGCGCTGCCGGCGGGACGCGAGGTTTTCCTTGTCATCGACCTTCCATGGCTCGGGGATATAAAGAATATCAGAAAGGTTCTTTGACTTTGCGGTCTTGCCTGCTGCGGCATCAGCGACAGAGCGCTGGACGACGCCCCACCACCGCTTGCCCTCCATTGCCGGAAACCATTTCACAAGCTCAGCTTCATGCCAGAGGTAATGGAGCAGTGCAGAAAGGCGCAGCTTCTTTTGAGGCGCTTTTGCCTCAGTGGGTTTCTTGCCAGACGGTTCTGGGGGTGCAGAGCGGGTTCCACTCGCAGCGAGCGGAAAGTCGATCTTAAGGGTTGTTGTGCCTTTGTCAGGTTCTTCTTTAATGGCAGTTCCCTGCACCTGGGCGAGACCGCTTAACTCTTCAGGTGGAAGGAAAGACGCACAGCCAGGGGCATGTTCTTCACCTGTAGATGGCATACGTTTGACAATGAACTTACCGTTGACGGCCGCAACATACATCTTTGGACGCGGTGATCGGCAACCACAGGTCACGCGCTGGCGATTGCGGTGCGCCTGCGCAAGTGCTTTCTGGCCCGCCTCAGTTGAGGGATCGACCGGGTCGTTGCCGATGAAATAGGTCACTGGACATGCCCCTCAGCGTCAGGGGCGTCCAATGGGATTTCCGTTGTGCCTTCGTCAGCTGCTTCCGAGGAACGGTCAGCAAACCAGTCCACAACCATTCCCGTGACACCTATGACCACACAGCCGCCAGCAAAGACCAGAAACGGCAAACTGTCCGCAAAGCTTTCAGGGCAAAAGCCGAAGCAGTAACCCAGACCCACAATGACGCCGACGAAGAGACAGGACGGGCAAAAGCTCTTTTCTTCTTCCGTGTTTTCAGTGTCATTCATAACGCTCTCCTATGGGGATTTCGCGGACGAGATGGATGCGAGCGAGGATCTGATCCTCGGTCAAAAGACCACCGCCGATGTGATCGACAGCACCGTTTTCGAGATCGACCACGGCAATAAACGGCCGGGGAAACTCGGTCATACCAAGGCTTTCAAGTTGACCGGTATCGATGACGGCATCGGGGAAATGCTCGATCGGCATGCCATCCGTTGAGACCGCAAGAACCTCGACGCCGTATTGGACTTCCATCGCTGCAAGGATCTCGCTCTGAGCGAGGCAGATCCGGCAAAAGGCCGGATCGTCGTAAACAAAGATCAGGCTGGCTTCTTCGGCAGCACTGATCAAAGCAGCCCGCTCCGCTTCATTCTTCTGATCCTGATAGATATGTGTACCCATCTGAGTGATCGGGCGTTTGACATTGGCATCGAGCGACGGCGTACTGAACAAAACCCGCTGCCAGACAGCGGTAAACTTCTGCGCCATCTGCACCATTTCGGCATTGACCTGCATATACGCCTGAAGATTCTCTGGCGTCGGTTCGAGAATGGCGCGGTGTTTAAGTTCGTCGGCGTGCTTGCGATAGGCTTCGATCTGTTCCGTGGCCGTCATTGGAGCGGGTTCGGCCTCTGCCTCTTCGACCTCTTCAGCAGGTTCAGGCTCCGGTTCTTTTTGGATGGGCTCGGGTTGGGGTTCAGGCTCGGGATCACAGTAGAAATGCCAGCCTTGGATTTCTTCGCCGTTACAGCGCATCTTTGCATCAAGCTCAGTTGCAAACAGCGCGGCAAAAAGGGAGAAGGCGAGCGTAGCCTGTCGCATCAGACACCCCCATTTACGGAATTGACCGCGTGCGCGACCGATTGCGCGTAGTGGCGGGCGTTGCGATACCCAACAACCTGGCCGACGATCTCATTGCGGCCTTGTGAGTAAACCAGAGTTGTTGGAAGGGTTCTGATCGTTGAGGCGATGGGATGCTCACGGGCATCAACAACCGTTGGGAAAGGTGGGATTGGGCGCGCATCCTGCGACGCAACAAGCACAGGTATTCCCGAATTCTCTGTCATTGCGGCCAGAACGGGAGCGGCTGACTTGCAGAAGACGCACCAGGACGCACCAACGAGGATGATGCCAACTCCGTTGTGTGATTGCGAAAGAGCAGGTGTTGCGATGCCGGCGAGAAGCAAAGATGAGAGAAAGCGGCGGCGGTTCATGGCGACCCTCCATTCAGCATGTCCTGTGCCGTGGTGCTCGCGCTCGGAAAGCGGCTCGTGTAGAAGTCGTGAAGCTCTTGTTCCAGAGGAATGTCGGCAGCATTGACCATGTCGCCAAAGACTTCGGAGAGATCCATCTGATCAATGTCGAGGTTGGCCAGATCTTCGATGGTGACGTAGCCGCAATCCGAATTCGCAGGATCAGCCTCATTCCAATGTTCATTGAAGAGACGCTTGGTTTCTTCAACAAACACGCGGCCAAGCTTGCTGTTGAAGGTGCAGTAGTAATATCGGCGTTTCACGCAGACGCCGAAAATCTCTTCCTGGCACGTTCGACCGACATAATGGGTCAGCCCCGCTTCGCGTTGATCCCAAAGGCGTTCGTTGGCCTCTGAACACTGCGCGAAGATGCCAGAACCGTCGCAGCAATCGCGGCCAGGGGCTGTACTACATGTTTCCTGACTACCAACAAAGAACCGGACATCGTTCGGATCGCTGGAATTGGATGCCCGGAACTGGTTTTGCATCTCGGCCAAAACGTTGAGCCAGGAGGCAGCAAGCCCAAAGTCGCTGCTGGTCTCCTGCGGAACTCCGATGCAATTGTCCCCAACACAGACGTTGACCGGTTCACAACTGGTCTCAAGCGTGCCTTCAGTTATTCCGCACTGATAATGAAATTCACGGTTTGAACAAACGCCATTTGCATCAGCAGACATGCAATCGTCACCGACCAATTGGCAGGTTGGATCACTTTCAAGAGGACCACAGTCGTTTTCGCCTTCACCGGGGACGATACACGCATACTCGCGCTGATTGCGCCACCAGCTGCGGGTCAGGATGTAGCGGTTGATGTCGCGGGTCTCTTCACCCTCAAGGGTGATAGTCTCGCGTAATTCACACTCAGGGTTTGATTCATACGCGTCACAATGTGAGACAATCTCTTCCTGAACTGGTCCGAACTCGGTGCGCTCAAGCACGGCAGGTGACATATCCGCGTCTTCGTTGAAGCAGGAATACCGAAAGCGTGTTTGACGGCATTCACCATTCTGATAGTCAACGCATTCCTCACCGATCTGGGTACAATTGACACTGACCTCGGTATGAATACATTCATTGAGCGGGTCATCATCGACGCATTGCTGGGTACCCGCTTCGCGGATGCAGTGATCGATGAGTTGAAAGCCGTCAACGACATCCGTTGCAGTCTCAACGCATTGATAGTTGGGAGTTTGGCAGATCTCAGCAGAGCGTGCCTGTAGTGCTAACGCAGCCAGGGTCAGCCCAAAAAACGGGATGATAAGCGTCACTCGCATACTTCAACCTCCGTTGCTGGGAAGGAGTCACAGCATGTGCCGGTGAATTCGATGGAGACAGTGGCCCAGCCGCCGTTATACCGGTTGGTTTCGTGAACAACGCGGACCTGAACAGCGGTATTGGAATAGCGCTTGCCGACTTCTGGATCGACGGCAACAAGCTGGTCGAAATCCAGGAAACGAAGGACATTCCGATCCACCGTTGGAGTATTGGTCAGATTGGAAAACTCAGGACAAGTATTGAAGGCAGTGAAATCACAATAACGCCGAATGGCACCATCGCTGTTCCCGTTGTCAACAATCCGGTACCTGTAGCGACCTTGGCCGCGTGTTGCTTGGGGTGGATTACCAGGATCGAGATACGCATAAACAGCCCGATAAGGCCATAAATACTCACATTGTGCGTGGCCCCAGTGTTTGGTGAGCGCAGTGAGCAAGCCTTCACGATCATTGGAAGGACAACTTGCGCCACCAGAACCAAATCCGCCGTTGGCCTGCCCGCCCCAGGTTCCAGCGGTTTCTCCGTTGACGAGGACCTGCAAAGCGCCATCGGCTTGTACATTGGTTAAAACCGCCTGACTGATCTGGGAGTGATCAGCAACGGAAATGGTGAAATTACGAACAACCAGAGCGCCATTCCTTGTGCCGCCTGATGCGTTGCCAGCGCGCGGCAAGGTGACCGTGAGGGTATTGCCCGACCAGGAATAAGAGGCGCCGCTGACCGTGATATTGTTTTGGAGGCAGGACGTGGTGTCGGTATCGACCTGACAGGTATAGGAGATGTCTTTACCGCAGACCTTTACGTAGCTCGCCGCGCGTTTGTCGCAGCGATAGAAATCCGTCCGGTCCACCCAAATCTGGCGAACGAGCTCGCAGGTATGGGACTGCCGGGCCGGAAAGCTCTCACAGAACCGGTCTACGATGGTGCTGACAGGCATATTGATCTCAGTACACTGCCCGTTTTCGTCGCTGAAATACTGACCGGCTATATCTTCTGCGTTTTCATGGGCCCAATTGGCATCATCAAAAAGCTCGCCCTGAGCATCGATCTCAACCTCGGGGCGCACGGCCGCGCTGTCTTCGGTTGCCCGCAGCACCCGGCCCTGATCGCTGTCTTCGGAGCGGATGTCATTGATCCGATCGGTGAATTGATTGTGGTCAAGTCCGGTCTCACTTGGGTTTGATGTGGTGTATGGGGTAACAACCTCATCGATCTTGCCGTGGGAAAATGTAGTGCCGGTATTAACGCCGGATAAAGCCTGTTCGGCGCGGCTTTGCTGGGCGTGGCCCAGCGTTGGCAGTGATGTGACGAGAAATGCGGCGAAAAGAATCTGACGCATCGCGTTAGTCCCCCAACAAAAAGCGTGCTTCAGACGAGGCGGTGTCCCCATTCTCAGCAATGAGTTTGAGTGCAAAATCGAGAGGCACATTCCCCCGAACGCGGTCATGGGGCGGCATCGGATCGTCTGCACAGCCCTCGGTCTCGCAGACATCGAGGGTTTCGGTGACGGCAATGACCTGTGGCACGGTCGTGACATCGAAGCGGGTGAAGAGCGTAGGATCGATCGAGAACCCAACCGCATTCTCAACAGAGCCAAACGCCTCTTCGAGCGCGGATTGGGTTTCATAAACGGAGTTGTTCACAAAACCCCGAAAGATGATCGGCAAGCCGTATCTCTGGGCCTCGGACATCATCTGGCGCAGAGATTCCTTTGGCATCGAGAAAGAGGCCAACAGGAAGACGCGGGCATCCTCGTAACGCTCTTCTTCGGGGGCGGTTGCCCCCTGCCCTGAACCATCAAGGCCAAGTAAGGATCTCACGCGCGGATTGTTGAGCGCCTGTTCCCGCAGGTTGTCGAAATCAACATCGCCAAAGGCACCCTCGGGCGCTTCGAGTGGAACAAGCTCTTCCTTCAGTGCATCGCCAAGCTTTTTGGCATTATCGACTATCGTCGCCAGAGGGGCGGTGATGGGGCCCGTCGATCCCGGTGCATATTCGACCGGGCCATCTTCTTCGATCTGTTGGGCCAGACCGGGTGGGGCCGCTGTGACCGAAAGAGCAGCGAGGGAAAGCGTCAGAGTGCGCAGCAATTTCTTTTCCTCCACATCAGCCAGCCGAAAGACTCGCCGCGATAGGGAAACTCGCGCAGTCGATCGACATATTGGGGTGAGAAGCCAACAGGTCCGCAGCCATACCGGCCAGAAGTCTTGGGCACCGGGCGCGTGATCTGCATCCGGTATTGGCTTTTGTTGATGATCGGTTGTGACTCCGTATTGCAGAGTGCTGAGCTGTCCGCTGTGCGCCTTGCAACAAACAATCGGTGCATTCGAGCCACAAGCTTGGTCGCAACAACCTGGCTTGCCATTACGCCGCCAACATCGGCCGCGACATCGCCTTGAATGGGATAAATGGAGCCGCCACAGCCGGCACACCAGAACAGGCTATCCATTGGTAAATTACCTGATGACGCTGTAACGCAATCAGCGGCACAAGCGGCCTGTGCAATCGGGTTCGCGAAGAGAACGGCTTCAGGGTTGATCAGGTTGTTGAGCGCCGCGTCCTGCCAGAGCGGATCAATCTCAGAGATATAAGCGACATCAAACTGCGCGTTCTGAAGGCAAAGGCCATCAACGATGACACCGAGCCAGGAAATCAGCGGATAAAAATAATAATGGGCCTGCCAACTTGAGCCGGTGCTTGCGCCGCTTTGCTGGGTGACCGAGGACTTTTCCAGAGCCAATAGGCCGAAATCGAGATCAAAGCCCATGTTCACAAAACACCCGGCTTCGTTTGCCACATCAACCAGTCTGGCGGGTTCCCAGAGGCCAATTGCGAGACCGAGACGCGGCGGAATGCCAGGGCAGATGCAGAGCGGAAAGGACTGATTGTCGGTATCAGGGCGACCACCACCACCAAGACTGATCGCACCAACGGATATCGGGAATATGCAATCCCAACAGATTTCAGTGATCGGGTTCAAAAACCGCTTGTTGCAGATTGCAGCGGCCTCAGTGGCCAATATACCGAACACGAGAGCGAATAGCAGACCATAGCGTCTCATCAGTTCAATACTCCGTAGAAATTGAGGAAAGCAGGAGGACACCACGGCGCGCGGGACCCGAAAAAGTAGGGTCGCGCCAGATCTTCACGGATCAGGATCAGGCCAATACTGCCAGCATCAACACGGCCGAATGCGAGCTTGCGTCCGTAGTGGTCAACACGGGGTTTGACTTCGAGTTCAATGCTTCCGTTTTCGTCTATGAGCTGACGGAGCCGGCGTCCCGCCTTTTGACCAAGCGCATATTCGGCCGGGCATTTGGCACGGTATGTCTCCGGCGCATCAAATCCGATGAGGCGGTAAGAGGTTCCAGCGAATTCAACAGTGTCACCATCATGCACGTAAATCTTAGAGGCCGGGACTGTAATCGTTGCGTCAGCAAGCGCCTTGCGTGTGGCAAGCAGGCCATAGAATGTACCTGCGAATGTGGCGATCGCAAAGACGACGACCATAGGTGCGATGAAGGTGTTAGAGGTCATGGCACCACAACCTCTTCTACATGCATAAAAGGATCGGCTCGGGTCACGACGGCTGGAACGTTATGAATGTCGAACTTGTCCACAAGCACAGAGTTCTGATCGAAATAAAACCGTCGCCCATGCGTCCGCATGAGGCTGAGCGGATCACCGTTCACCAGCACCATGAGGGTGTCCAGCTCATCGCCTTCGGAAAGAGCAAACGCAACTTGCTCCGGATCATCGCCATCGATTAAAACAATGCGCTTGTTAAACCGCGAATAGGCCATTGGGTTCACCACCGTGCCTGCCCGCGCGAAGACCTGCCCGTTATGGTCGGCAAGGTCCTGATTGAGGGTTATGCTGAGATCGACATCCCAGCTTGCGTATTCCTCTGTCTTTCCGAGACCTATGACGGGGCGCGGCCGGTTCACATAAGCCCGCGTTGTGTCCTGCATCTCCTGCTTCATCACATCCAGTTCACCGGAGACGTCCATCTCTTCGAGACGCACCTTGATGGTGTCCAGAATGGAAGGCTCAATGACTTCAAAGAGAGGGCCCTGAACACCCAAATCTTTGGCTGTCGCAACGCCGTTTGAAAGCAGGAGGCCAGCCAAGACAGCAGAGAAGCTTATTCCTTGTATTTTTGACTTGTGCGGCCTATTTATTATATATACGTAAAATCCATGAACTTTACTTGGGATTTGGCGAAACGCGCGCGCAACCTTGAGAAACACGGATGTGATTTTTGGATTGCTGAGGGCTTCGATTGGGGAACCGCGATCACGCGAGAAGATCGTCGAAACGACTATGGTGAAGATCGGTATGTTTCGATCGGCGTTATCGGAGATCGTCACTATGTGCTGGTCTG
Organism: Pseudomonadota bacterium; assembly: GCA_039183375.1. Classification (GTDB taxonomy): domain Bacteria; phylum Pseudomonadota; class Alphaproteobacteria; order Rhizobiales; family Hyphomicrobiaceae; genus Tectiglobus. The sequence goes on along the minus strand of JBCDBQ010000014.1, from coordinate 6,759 downwards.
GACAGAAAGAAACAGCGATTGCCGGCTGATCAGCCTGCGGAAAGCCAACAAACGCGAGGTGAAATTCTATGTCGGAACGTAGATCATATATCGACGAGAACGGAGATGCGCTGGAACTTGATGAGCATTTCTTCAAAACCGCCACACGCGGCCGCCCTCCTCTTCCGGAAGACGAAAAGAAAAAGCGGGTCAGCATTATGCTTGACCAGGACGTCTTACGCAGTCTCAAAGCGGACGGCAAAGGATGGCAAACCCGCGCCAATGCGCTCTTGCGGGATGCACTGGGGCTGTAACGCTTCATTGCAGCCACTCCGCAAGTTTTTTCCAATGCGGAAACGGAACCTGGACCCCAACGGCTTCGATATCAGAGATGGGGATCGACCCTATGACCGCATAGCGGCTGTCGAGGCTGTCGTGTGTTTCTCCAAAGAGCGCCACATGACCGGCGGGAACGCTGGAAGCGGTCCAGACCGGTGATACAGCCTGCCCGTCTTTCATCTGGGCGGTGACACAGTTGGCGTTGACGCACACGCTGTTGCCCTTGATGGTGACGGGATCTCCCGGCATCCCAACGACCCGTTTGGTAAAGAAGAGATCATTGGCTTCGAACTTGGCTGCAAGAACCTCGGGCATGCGGGCGGAGACAATCGCGCCATGCCACAGTGGCTTGGGCCAGGTCACCATCACAAAGCCGTTGGCGTTGAGGCTTTCGGAGGCGTTCACGCCAACCCGCCCAAAGGCCAACACATAATAGCCCGTGATCACCAACAAGGCGGACAGTGCATAGAACAGGGGCTTAGAACGCAGCATCGGTCAGCACCCTGTTCATGATTGGTGTGGTCACATCAGCAACGGGTTCATCGGATCCGGTCAGAACCGTGCCGCGGACGATCACCGTGCCGGTCTCAAGCGCAAACGCCTGCATTTCCGTTTCAAGACGAGTCTCGAATTCAGGAATGATATTGTCGAAGGCTTCGCCCTCGTAACGATCTTCGGCCCAAAGTACGAACATCAACAGGCTCGCTTCGGGATCGAAGGTTACAAGCGTCGGGGCCCGGTGCCGAATCTTGCCGATGTAAAATCCAATCGCGAAGGCTGATTGAATACCCAAAGCCACACTGAAAATGAGAATTGCCAGGGCCCGCCAGCTCATGCGACTTCGCCCCGCTCAACAAGGGTTTTAATCGCATCAACTGTGGACATGCCCTGTTGGCGATAGAAGTTCATCCGCTCAACGGTCGAGCCCTTGGACGAGAAGACTGCCAGAGAAAACGGATCGAGCAACAAGCGCCCGTAGGCAAACCCCTCGGGCATCTGAATGGCCATTTCAGAGAAGCGGCCGGGCACAGATGTCAGGGATTTCAGAAGGTGTTTCACGTAAGGATCGACACTGTCCATCCGGTCGATGCTTTCCGCCTTTTGGGCGAGCAAAACACGATAGTCAGAGTTTTCGATACAGACCTGCGCGGCCGGGTTGGCGTAATAGTCGTTCAACGACTGTGTCCCGGTAATCAGGGCGCCAGTGTATTTACGAGCCCGTCGCACAACGCCTTCGATGAACTTCGCCGTCCCCTCACCTTTCAGCAGGTCCCAGGCTTCATCGATCACGATTGCAACCGGTGTGGATCGCGGCGTCTTGAACATCAGCTCAGTGCCAAGAAACATCACGATCTGAAGGATCGTGGCTTCCAGACCCGCCTGCCCTTTGATGTCGCTCAGTTCAACAACAGTGAAGGCCGCATCAAGAGAGATATTGGCCGGTCCCTCGAAGTAATGGCCATAGGCACCGTTGCGCGAATAGGAATCGAGCTTTCGAATAACGTCAGGAAGACGATCATCTGAGTCTACAATCCCAAGAAGCGCATCGCGCACATCAGTGATTTCGCCTTCAGGACCCTTTTCGTCCCAAACGTCACCAATGGCTTTGCGGATATACTCTTCTTCGACCCCTTCAACACGGCTGGTCTTGTGCGACCCAAGATCAGCCATCGAGGACACAACGCGCGTGACAAGTTCGATCGCATCGGCCCGGTATTCCTCTTCCTGCATGGATTGACCATCCAGCAGTGAGAACGGGTTGAGGCGGTTTTCGTTGGTTCCGTCGAAGGCGATGTGCTTACCGCCCAGGATCTCGGCCGTCGTGGCAAAGGAATACCCGTCATCGATCACGAGAACATGGCCACCGGACGTGTAAATCCCGCAGGCCAATTCCTGCATGAAGACAGATTTCCCGGCCCCGGATTTGCCAATGACAGCCGTGTTGTAATTGCCGGAACTGACGAAATTGTCCCACTGGAACATCTGACCCTGGCGGCCGAGCAACAACATGCCGGGACCATTGCCATTGCCCATCCATTCGCCATGGAGCGGCAGCAACGTCGCGGCAGCGGCGGATTTCAGAATGCGCATGCGTTGCAGGCGGTTGAAATCCTTCAGCATCTTGGACGTGCAGCCAAAGGGCAAGCTGGCCAAAAAGAGTGGGAATTGAAGGTGATCGTCTTTGGAAAGCTTCAGCCGCTGGCGGCGATAAATATTCTCGACCTCACCCGAGGCTGTCTGGGCCTCGGTTGCCCCGCCCTTGGCGTAGGCCACTATAGTATAAATCGTCTCAAACAGACGTTCGCCTGAATTAACCTCGGCGGAGAGCTCATCGATCTCCTTCTTTTTCTCGCCAAATTGGGGGACGTATTGCCCAAATTTACTGTTGGCGGCGTGTTCCGCCATACCGCGCTTTTTGAGCAGAAAGGCCCCGCTTTTCTGGTTGCTCTGAGACTTCATCGTGAAGGAAGTCAGAACCGGACCAAGGGGTCGGTCCATCAGCCGTGGCGGGTCGCCGTTCAAGAGCATCCCGCGCGCAAACTCCCATTCCTGAGGATAGGCGTTGACCGTGGAAACGGTTGCGGCCATCTCCGGCTTGCCCGAGAACATGAGGGCGTCTTTGGTAACATGAACAGTTGCCCCAGGCAGCTGGAAATTCAGTGGCATACGTTCTTCGTACGCTTCCTCTTCCCAGTCGCCCGTGCTCTTAGGGGGCCGGGCCACATGGAAAACCTCGCGCAGGAAAGCAAGAAACTGGCGCGGTTCAACATCACGCGACCAGCTGATCGTTGAGAAAACCCCTTTGAGACCGGTGCGGACGGAGTTGAGACGTTTTTCATCTTCAAGGCCAATCTCGCCTTCCATCCAGCAGGCCAGAAAGATGTGCCGGTGCAATGGAAGGGCGCGGGCGCCACCTTCGTCCATGCCGTAGCGAATGCCATTCATATGGCCCAAGCGCTGTTGGACCATTTCATCAACGAGCGGCGATATGCCCCCTCTTGCGGATTTCCAGCGTTCAGAGATTGTGTCGATCGAGGGCGAGGTCCAGTTCAGGATCTGGAACATGGCGTCAGCAGGCAGGTTTGCTGCCATCACGCCGGCAATGTTCTCTGCAACCTCATGATCGCCAATGGTTGCGCCCACTTCGAGGATGAAGCCGGTCCCATTTGTTCCAAGATAGAACTTGGTTTCATCGTCGTAGAGTCGCCATGGAAGAACATCTGAGAGAACATCGCCTTCCATGAGGCTGGGTTCTTCATCCGTCCACGGCGTGTCATCAAAAAGCCCTGCGAAGAAATCTTTGCCAAACATGATCTGAGTTACTTCCCTTGCTTGCGTTCACTGCCCTCGGGGCGACGATGGGGAAAATGGCGCCCTGCCCGGTCGATCAATTTCCAAGCCCAGTCGCGGGCCATGCGGGCGTATTCCTCGGGCAGCCAAACGGTGACCTCGGTAAATCCCGCTTCCCGGCGATCTTTACGAATGACCTGCATGCGCTCAGTTTTGACCGGATCGGCATAGTTCTGGGGGTTCTTGGGGGTGTCGTTTTTCTCGGTCATTTGCGCCACTTGCCTTCCTGAATGACGAAGTGGACAAAGCGGGCTTCATGGAAGATGCCGCCATCGTCATGCACCGGCGCGATCCAAAGCGTCCCGACGATTTCTGGCTGGCGATAGGACATGGCGTTGTACGGATGACCACCGTCCGGGACACCCGACAAAGCCCCCTTCCCCGTAAAGAGCTTGTTCTGAGACAGGGATTTCACCGCCGTGTCTTCCGGGCGCTCCGCAACCGAGTTAAGACCAGAGCCACCAAACCCGTCGACCGCAGAAATAGTGGTACAGGGCGAGCCTTCCTGTGCTTCACAAAGAAAGTCCTTGTCGGTGTTCGCACTGCCACAGGCAGAGAGACCGACACAGACAAAGAGAGCTATCCAGCGCTTCATAGCCGGTCCTCCTGGTCAAGTTGCGATGATGGGTTGGATTGACTCTGGCAGTGTTCGGACTGCGCTTTGTCAAAGTAGAACCGGGCAGTGAAAAAAATGCAGAGCCCGAAGAAAGCGAAGACCGGCGTCAAGGGTAAGATGACGTACCAGTACGGGCGTATGACCAGAATAATGGCCAACACAAGCGCCAAATATGCAATGGGTACTAAAACGACGTGCTTCAGAGTTTCAACGGACGCGAAAGCGGTTTTGAGGAAACCGTTCATGAGCCCAGTTCCACGCCTTCAAGGAAGACCAGTTCAACATTGGTGCCGCCATAAAGAGAAACGACAGGCTGATACTGTTCAGCACGGTTGATGTGGTATTCCGTCAGAGTATTGGCCGCCCCTTCGATGCCGCCGGCGATGGTCCCAAGCCCTGCGCCTTCAAGGATCTGACTTGTGGAGGCGTTCTCATTATAGATGCCAGCCGTCGCGGCAGACGAGAGGCCGGTTCCCAGACCGCCGATTGCACCCGCAAGAAGCGCGCTGCGCACAGCTGGTCCCGCGCGGCTGGTGACGTGACCGCGGACACCTTCTTTGCCCGATCCGGACATGTAGCCCGAGACCTTGGTTTCGAGTATCTGACCGGCCTTGTTGACGCAGGTCATCTGAATGAGGCGGACTTTGACGCGTTCAGAGGACAGATCACCGGTGGCTGACCCCTGCACGGTGCATCCGCGCAGATCGATACGCGCGGGTGCACCGGGTCCAAGGCTGGCGGTAACCGCCTTGCCGGTAATTCGGAAGATCACCGGAATCGGATTCTCTCGATTGACCACATTGGTGGCGGCGTCTGCTCCTGAGAGGACAACGGCCGGAACATAGCTTCCCGCTGGCAGGTAGTTCCCGAGCGTCTTGATCTGACGTACATCAGGATCTTCGACAGAAGAGGATGCAAGCGCGAACGTTTGGCCAAAGCCAATGGGCGCACCTGTTTGATCAACCGTCCCGACGCTTGGTTGATTTCTATTGTTTGGATTGCGTCGGGACGGTTGGCGCTGCTCGATAAAGTCCGTGCCCGGACCATTTTGCGCCTGCATGCGTTCCAATTGTTCGCGCCCACTCAGACCCGCTTCGGGGGTCTGGGTCGTGAGAGGGCCAATTTGACCCTTGAGCTGGTTGATTTCCTGCGCCTGGGCCTCGTTTCGTTGAACGAGTTGAAGAAGCGCTTCGTCATATTCCGCGCGGATCTGTTGAAACTCGCGATCTGCCCGTTCACGGGCCTGCTTGGCGAGCTTGATTTCTTCATCGAGCTCTTCTTCAAGCTTTTCGATCTTGAGGATCCCCTGGCGCACAAAGGTGTGCTCGGGGGATGCCCCGGAGGTTCGATCCGCGATGATTGTCTCATCAATGGTAGGCTGAAGACTTGGTGGCAGAGCGGTGTTTGCCCCTGAGTTCATCAACTGACCCAGAAGGAACATTCCGCAGACGAGACCAAGAGCAAGAATGCCCAGGGTGATGTATTGCTTTTTCTTGCGATCATTCTCAGCCATCACTTGTTCCTCACAACAACGACCCAGGACCGCTCACCGGCAGCGAGGCTCTTGTCCTGAACCCAGACCGAGAGCACCCCGTTGCGGTAAAACTCTTGCTCACGAACCTGACGGGCGGATTTGCCGGCCGATGCGACGCGGACCTCGCCAACGAGACTGCCCATTGGATAAGTCGAGATGAGCGCGCCGTTCTTTGCAGATCCCGGACGGGCCGTGCGGATGCCGCGCGCGATTGTCTTGCGGGTTGCTTCCGTCAGTTCAGAAGTAATCCCACCCCCGCCAAGCGATGTTTCCGCAAAGCCAGTGGACGCACGCGTCACGCCGCCCCCGGAAACCTCGGCGGGTTGCGCCCCGCGCAAGGTGATCAAAACGGTTTGGGTGCTGGCCCGGATCGGCAGGACCTCATAAGCGATGGTGCGGCCTTTTTCGGTTACCAGGTATCCACCCTCTTTTTCGGGCATACCTTCGGGTCCGACATAGCGCAGGAACAGATCGCCAGTGTTTTCGTCATTTTTGACCTGATAGACCGAAGCATCATTGTCGTTGACGATCGAGGCGATACGGTCTCCCTGTACACTCAGGCGCGTGATGCCGGTGATCGAAGCTTTGAATCTGACCAGGCCATCTTCGTTGACGGTGAATTTCTGTTGGTTTGCAGCAACCGGCTCGACAAATGCGCCGACAAGAAGCAGAGACCCAAGAAGAAGGATACGAAATACGGGTCGCATCAGCTGTCCTCCGTAAGCAGGCCGATCGATGCGAGACGCACAGATCCGGCTTGAGGTTTGAATTTGAGGAGAACGCGACGATCTTCACGACCGATTTCAGTTGTTTCGAGATAGGTCGCCAGATCACCTTCGACCACGACCTCATAGGTTCCGAAATTCATTTCCATCTTGCGCGGAAAGAATACCGTGGAAATCTTGCGCTCTATGGCGTCATCGGTAATGCGGTCATACTT
>JBCDBQ010000013.1:0-32670 GCA_039183375.1 Pseudomonadota bacterium | reverse complement strand
TTAGCTGCTGTGGGCCTTGCGGGCTTTGAAGGGCGAAGCATTGGTGCGCTCTCAGGAGGACAGTTGCAGCGCGTTCTCTTCGCGCGGGTTCTCGTTCAAGACAGTGCGCTCATACTCTTGGATGAGCCATTTTCCGCAATTGACCGGAAAACAACACTTGATCTCATGAAGCTCCTCAATCGGTGGCACGGAGAAGGGCGGACCATACTTGCCGTGATGCATGACATTGACCTCGTCCGCGAGGAGTTTCCCGAGGCAATTCTGATTGCGCGTGAGCCCGTTGCTTGGGGAGCAACTCAAGAGGCGTTGTCGGCTGCGAACATGCTGAGAGCCCGGGCCATATCTGAAGAGTGGGATGACCGGATTGGATGCTGTTATGGCGTAGAGAGTGAGATTCAGAACAATGGTGTATGACACTCTCATAACACCCTTCGTCGATTATGCATTCATGCGGCGAGCGCTCGTTGGAACAATAGTGCTCTCACTCGGAGCAGCTCCTGTTGGTGTTTTTCTGCTTCTGCGCCGTATGAGCCTCTTTGGCGATGCCGTGGCACATGGGATCTTGCCTGGTGCGGCCATTGGCTTTTTGCTTTTCGGTTTGCAGATAATGCCAATGACAATCGGCGGTATTATTGCAGGCCTTACGATTGCCATCGCGGCCGGTCTTGTTGCCCGCACTACAATTCTAAGAGAGGATGCTAGCCTGGCAGCATTCTATCTGATCTCACTTGCCTTTGGTGTTCTGATTGTCAGCGCCCGGGGTTCTAGTGTCGACTTAATGCACGTTCTTTTCGGTACGGTGTTGGCTCTGGACGACTCTGCGCTCTTCATTTTGGCCACAACAACCACGATCAGTTTGATTGTGTTGGCATCGATCATAAGAACACTCATTGCGGAATGCGTTGATCCTTCGTTTCTTGCGGTTGCCTCTGGCACCGGTGGTATCGCGCACCTGCTGTTTCTTGTTCTTGTTGTGCTCAACCTTGTGGCTGCATTCCAGGCCCTTGGTACATTGCTAGCGGTCGGCTTGATGATGCTGCCAGCCGCCAGTGCTCGAATGTGGGCGAAGTCGCTTGAAGGCCTCATGGGGATCGCTGTCGCGATCGCAATAATTTCCTCAGTCGCGGGCTTACTTGTTTCCTACCATTTCTCGCTTGCCTCCGGGCCAGCGATCATCCTATCGGCGGGCGGCATTTATGTCGTGTCACTGATCATCGGGCCCATCAGCGGACTGGCTTGGCGCATCTTGCCACCGCCACACCGCCAGGCCTAGGTTCAAGCTCAATGGAGTAAATCATGAGACATCTCAAACTTGCAGGCATGGCATTGGCCTTTGCGACATCGGCTGCAACATCTGCTCTTGCAGCAGACAAACTGCCGGTGGTTGCTTCGTTTTCAATTCTCGGAAACGTCGTCTCCGAGGTTGGCGGCGACCGCATCGCGGTTAAGACACTGGTTGGGCCAGATGGTGATGCTCACGTCTACCAGCCAACACCTGCTGACGCTGCGACTGTAACCAAAGCATCAGTTGTTTTCGTGAACGGTGCCGAATTTGAAGGTTGGATTGAGCGACTGATCAAAGCCTCAGGCTACAAAGGCCCGATTGTGACGGCAACAAAGGGCATCAAGCTCCTCGAAACTGAGGAGCATCATGATGATGACCACGGAAAAGAAGAGCACAAAGCGGAGAAAGGTAAAAAGGCTGGTCACGATGATCACAAAGATCACAAAACTGCTGAGAAGAAAGAAGCGGGCCACGATGATCACCACCACGGCGAGCATGATCCGCATGCATGGCAGGATGTGAAAAATGTGATTGTCTACGCTGCAAACGTCAGGGATGGACTTTGTAAAGTCGACGCAGCCGGCTGTGAAACATACAAAAAGAATGCTGCAGCCTATACCAAGAAACTTGAAGCACTCGACGCTGAAGTCCGCGCGCAGCTGAGCAAGATCGCAGCCGGCAAACGAACGATTATCACCTCACATGATGCCTTTGGCTACTTTTCCAAGGCATACGGCGTGACTGTCCTAGCACCCCAAGGTCTATCAACCGAGAGTGAAGCTTCTGCTGCCGACGTTGCCAAGTTGATCGATCAGATCCGCAAAGATGGCATCAAGGCCGTGTTCGTCGAAAACATCAGTGACCCTCGCCTGATCGAACAGATCGCCAAAGAAACCGGTGCAAAAATCGGTGGCCAACTGTTCTCTGATGCGTTGTCCAAGACAAGCGGACCCGCCGGAACATATATAAAAATGATGCGCCACAATGCGTCGCTTATGGCTGGAGCGATGACTGGCTCATAAGAGCCAGAGTCTCTGGCTGAGCCCTGTTGAGGCACTCATAATTGGTCCAGCGCAATACCGTGCTGGACCGTTTTTCACTGTCAGCTGTCGCTGGGTCACGAGCTGACTATTAGTCCGGTTGTTCAAGCCACGTTCTGAGAGTTCGATCATGACAGCTCCGATCCCAATTACGATCATTACAGGCTTCTTGGGGGCCGGCAAAACCACGGTTCTCAATGCGCTTTTGCGTGATCCAGCATTTGCTGAAACGGCCGTACTGATCAATGAATTCGGAGATGTCCAAGTCGATCATGATCTCGTCGCCGATTTCAGCGATGAACTTGTGATGACGACTACGGGCTGCATTTGCTGCACCGCCTCAAGTGACATCAAGCAATCGCTTTATCAACTTTGGTTGAGAAAAGAGCTTGGAGAGATCGGATCATTAAAACGCGTCCTCGTCGAAACGACTGGACTTATGGATCCGGCACCCGTTGTCAATGCCCTGTTGTCACCGCCTACGGCGAACCGTGCCGATCAAGTCGTAAGTCAGCATTTTGCGTTCTCACGGCTCTTGACCTTGTTCGATATCGTCAATGGCACGATGACGCTTGAGCACCATCCGGAAGCACTAAAGCAGTTGGCACTCGCGGATGCAGTTCTTCTCACGAAAACTGACATGTCAAGCGATCCTGCTACTTTGCGTGACATCGAGCTCGAACGACAAAGAATCCGCCGCATCAATTCGAGCGCGCGGATACTTGACCGCCATACTGACTGGTCCGAGTTGAACGCTCTACTACTGGCCTCTGGTACATATGATCTTAGAACTAAAGGTGAGGACGCCGTCGCGTGGCTCAATGCGGAGAAAGTGTTAGCTGAGACCGAGGGCAGTCACGGCCACGAAAATCACCATCACCATGGTCACGATCACAGTCATCATCATGACCACGATCATGTCGATCGGACACGGCACGGAGACGACATCCAAAGTCATGTCATCATGCTTGATGAACCTGTCAGCCCCGTCGTCTTTTTCATGTTTCTTGAGTCGCTCAAGATGAGTGCTGGAACAGACTTATTGAGGATCAAGGGGCTGGTCGCACTTTCTGATGATCCAGACAGGCCGGTTGTTGTTCACGGAGTCCAGCATATTGTTCATCCCATCGACAAACTTGAGCAATGGCCGACGGATGACAAGCGCACGAAAATCGTTCTGATCGGCCGCAACCTCAATGTCGACTCGTTTCGAGAAATCTTGAAGGCCAGTCGCCAAGAATGGTCTAACAGCGAAGCAACCAAAGCAACGGCTTAGTAGTACCGGCCCGTCAATGGTCATGCATTTCGACTAAGCTGGCTGGTTCAGGTTTCTAGATTAGTTGTTTGCTATGTGGATGAAGCGGATATGGCATCTCACTGACGCTCGGTTAACAGGTACTCCAAGTGCAACAGCTGACCGCCAAGGCAGCTTTGATCAAATTTCGGGTATGCTTGCATCTTGTCTACAGCCGACATCGCCAGCCAATCAGTTTTCAATCCCGTATTAGCGTGAAGTCTCGAGCCGCGCTCCGACACACCATAAGCGGCCTTCTTTACCCAACCTCATCCACGATTGCCTTTAGATAGCGACGCAAGGTCGTCTGATAACAGCTGCGTGGGTCAATTCGACCAGCGTTCATGGCAAAATCTCGAATAGCATTCCCCGCCTCCGTCTCGAAGGGCTTTTGAATGGCTCTCTCTCGTGCCGCTCGTTGCTGGGTCGAAAGAGCAAGCACCTCTCCGTAGGTGTAGTGCACAAGTGGAGCGCATGCATGCCAGACTTGACCTCTCGGGAGGCCAATAGTCTCAAACGCTCGGAGCGCTCGCACAACTAGTGGGAGAGCAGCCTCACCTCCTCGCTGGCCTGATATCAGATGCGGTACAAGCCAATCTTCACGGCAAAGAGTGTCGTAGAATGCGCAGAAGACAGCCTCGATCTCTGAAGCCGGATCGTCGGTGTGTTTAGCCCCTTATGTCTGGGCCACTGATTTGCGGTTTCTCTAAAAGTGTGAGCTTGCCCCAATTCCTGGACCACTTCTGGCCAGAACTTTCCGCCTTTTGTGCTCACGGCGGGCTCGTAGCCGGTGAGCGTTTCGCCAGTGCCGCCGGGGTTTGGTATCCAATGGCACTATGCGGACGAACGTTATTGTAGTCTCTGCGCCAACGCTCGCATTTTCGTCTGGCATCGGCAAGGACGAGATGAAGGAGATCGTCTCGCCAACGAACTATCGCCTTGCCCCGGCAGACATGCCTCAGACCCCAGCGGTCAACGGGGCACAGGCCTACGCTCGCTATGCCGCAGCGCTTGAATCCGGTGCAACGCCCGCGCCCGACTTCCATCACGCCGTCGTCCGCCACGCGTTGATTGACGCGCTGGAGCGATCGCACGCAGCGGGCAGGGTCATAAAGCTGAGGTAGCCTAGGGCAGCAGGGCCAACTCCTATTTATCGAGAAGCGCTACCGCGTTCCGGTATGCTAAACATGCTAAAGTTTCAGCCGTCGGCGGTCAGCTCAGCACTACATCAGTAGATGACGGCTGCACGATGTGCTGTCGCGGCCTCGTACCGCAAATGACGATTGACTTGCGGCAATAGTGCGGCAACAGCAATTCTGATGCCATTGATTAAACTGTATAAGTAATTGAAATCGTTGGTTGCGGGGGCAGGATTTGACCGAGACTTGATTTGTTGGTGCTGAACGCGGTCAGGCACAAAAATACATGCGTCTCAACAGATTGAAAGGTCAATGCATAATGGAAAGATCGCTAAGAGATCAGATTAGTGAACTGCTACGAGTATATGTTGAACAGGAGATTTCCGCTGTAGCCTTTGAAGAGTCTAGCAGCCATAAGGTGCTCGACCAGAAGACTGGTAATTATCGCGAAAGCAACGCCGCCGAGAATCTTGCTTTCCGACAAGACGATGTCGCTGATGAAGTTATGTCGAATTTGCGCGATGCACTCATTAATGGCGGCAAAATCGTTGCCGATCGTTTAGGTGACCCGGGGCTTGCGATCGACCTTATCATGCGAGAGGCACAGACAATCCAAGACTTGGAAGGCGAAGGCTTCTTACATGATAGCCTCGGGTTGCCACGAGAAGATTCGACGTGATGCCTCGCTTGAGCCTATGGCGCAAGAAACTCCCATCAAATGCTATCAGTTAATCAAAGTCGCATTGCTGCCCATTCGTTGTTACCGCTGCACTGGGAGCACCAGCTCACCGAGAGTCAGCAATGTTCCATTTCCGCTTTGTCCACGAAGCGGACATTGGCACCAATGTTGCCACTTCCTCCAACCATAAGCTGCAGCCGCCTATCCTCAGTTGCCAACTGATCATGCACTGCCCATCTCAAGTATTGTCCGAACACCACGCAGCATCAGTAACGGCAAAGGTCAGTTAGGCGGGACACAGCGTTATTCCGTGCTTCACAAGAATTGGGTGCCTAGTCTTCACTTCAACGTCTAACTCGATGGTGCGCGCCAAGTCGGATTCGTAGGATCTGCAGGGCGAGATCTACATCGAAGTTACGATAATGAGAGGATACATTACAGCTTCGCCGAAACCACGGATTTGCCGTCGCGTGCCTGTTGGACTTCAATTTGGACGCCATATGTATCGCTAATCTCATTTGATCGTAGGATCAGTTCAGGTGGACCTTTGGCTAATACCCTAGCGGGCCGAGTCGACCTTATAGTAGAGGCCCGCTCGCAGAATTCTGCCGCTCTGACCACAACTTGGCGAAGAGCCCCTGCGACGCCGCTAGCTCTTCAAGAGTTTCTACCTCTTGAGTTCCCCTTTCATCGAGAAAGGATTTCTGATAGGCGCTACGAATAGTTCTGCGACGATGGGCAACGAACGCGGGCTTGTTTTGGGCTGACGCTCGAACGGCATTGATAGTTTCCAAATCACCTTGAACAAGCATCGGAGTTTCTTTTCAGATTGCCAATATCAAGAGGCGTTCGCAGCAAAGAGTTGCCGGTCCATTGTTGGCGATCACAACGCCACTAACCGGTCTTTCTGCGGCCTGGCTGTCGGGTAAACTCGCTCGGAAGAACGCCGGTTATTTCGCGGAAGGACTTACTGAAGTGGCTTAGATTTTGAAATCCAGCTGCGAGAGCAGCATCAGTCACGGTGTGCCCATCCGTCATGAGTTGGCGGGCATGTTTTACCCGTGCCTCACGCAGATACTGCCTCACGGTTTTACCTAATATCTGACGAAATCCGCGTTTCAGCATCGTCTCACTAAGCTCGACTTCCGCCGCGAGCAGTTCGATGGTCCAGGCTTTATCGATGGCATCGTCCAACAATTGTTTCGCAGCCATAACCCCGGCCTGGTGCGCGTGCGTTAACCTGATGTTGCTGTCAGCGCGGACGCGCACGGCATCGAATGTTACCGCAAATGCCTCTGCGACCTTGCCCCTCATGAAGATCTCTCGGAGGTAGCCATCTTCAATTGAGCAGGAACTAATTTCCCGGGCAATCTTGATCATGTCGGCCGACATTGGCAGCCCCCAGAGTACCGATCCCACATCCGCTCTGCCGCAATCCACCACCAACGCGTTGGTGCCGCTAACAAGTTTCTGACCTGTCGCTGAGCGAATGTAATCCAAAGATAGTCGTATATGAATAGCATCCAGATAAACACCGGCCTCGAAATAGTCGTGTCCTGAGACATGCCGGTCACTATAGAACACGACCGCCGTGTTGTTTTCCACGTTCATCGGTCGACCACCGTCGACGGATACTCTGCCCCGGCCGCTGACGAAAAATGTGATCGCAAAAACTGGCGGACCAGATGCTGGCGATGAAAAGGGAGTTGCCAGTTCACCGGCTATGCATGAGACATGCATGTCCGGCGAGCTTAGCTCCGTGCGCATGATGTCTCTTAAGTTATGCGTGAGCGGCGTCTCTGGCATTGTGAGATGCGCTCCCGACTGTTTGGACTTGAACGCCCCCATATCCGCTGGTGTGCCCAAAATACCACCTCATTACTCTGGACCAGAAACGTCACTTAGCGACCGTAAACCGTCAGATTATTGTGGAAGAATGCGGTAAAGAATAGCGCAGAAGTATCCGTCGCATCAACACTAGAGTGATAGAGTATGCCTTTCTGCGTTGACATAAAATCCTTTCAATTGTCTTTGATTTACATGGGCATTGTTTGCCTCGTGGCTTGGCAAACACCTAGCGTAGCACAAACTGCAGGTGTTACCGAACTTCCCGGTATCGTCATTACAACAGCAAACAAACGTCCGCAGGTTGCGAATGTTGGTCAGCAAGGTAGTCAAACAGATAGTCAAAGCGAGAGCGGTGCGACAGCCCAAACTGATGCCAATGTCTCAATAAAGACAGCCGCAGAGCTGCGATCCGCAGGCGTTGAGACAGTGAACGACCTCGAGAAAGTCTTTCCCGGATTGGTTATTCGAACACGCGGCAACCGAGCGTACGGGAGCATTACAGTCAGAGGTGTCTCGTCTCCTGACTTCTACAGTCCTTCTGTCCAGGTCCTGGTCGACGGCGTGCCGCAAGCCTCGGCAGCATTTGCGCAGGACCTGCTCAATATCGAACGGGTCGAACTGCTTCGCGGGCCTCAGGGCGTGCTCTATGGTGCCAATGCGTTTGGTGGCGTTTTAAATATCGTAACGCGCAAGGCCCGACAGAACGAAGCTCGATTGTCTGGGACGATATCAAATCTGCAGCCAAGTACAGTAGGTAACGCGACTGCCGTACTAGTGCCAGGGACTCTGTTCTTGGATACGGCTTTCAAGCGCACCTGGGACAGGGGCGAAGTCGATAATACGTTGACCGGAGACGAGCGCATTGATTCCGGTATAGCATTTGCAGGTCGTACCAGCCTTAGGTACGCGCCGGCTAACGGTCCATTCGATTTAGCGATAACCTACGCTTACGATAAGGTGCGAACACACGAAGAGATTTACTTGCGGGACTCGCGAGTCGAGGCGCGCGAATACGATGTGCCGTTTCCTGTCGGACTTCTGGACCGCAAGACACATACAGCCTCTGCAAATTGGAACTATCGTCTAGGTAATTTTTTTACGCTGACTGGCATCACCGCTTACCAGGATGTGTCGTATGCACGGGAGGTTCAGGGTTTCTCGACACCGGAATCTGAACAGGCGTTATCACAGGAAGTTCGCCTCGCCTACACTGGACCTGGACCGCTAACCGGGGTCGTTGGGTTCTATTACCGGGACAGTAATTTCACGCGCGAAGTCGAATTCCGTTCCGATCAGAATGAGATTGGCACGACAACTAGCGCCGGTTTTGGTGAGTTGACGTTTCGTGCAACCACTCGCTTGGACTTCACTGCAGGCCTTAGGTTAACCTTGGATAAGTCAACGATCGATTACAACCTACCCGCGGCCAGCATCCAGCAGACCGGAACCGAGAATTTCCGAAGTGTGCAACCTCGCCTTGGTGTCGGCTACAAGTTGACAGACAATGCCCGGGCTTACGCTCTTGTATCGCGTGGTTACAAGCCAGGTGGATTTCAACACGCGATTATCAATCCGTTCAGTGCTTCCGACTTTGCGGCCTATGATCCGGAGACCGCCTGGAACTATGAAGCCGGTGTTCAGGCGAACCTGTTCAACGGAGCTCTGAATTTCAAGTCAACAGTCTATCATATCATCTCGAAGGACAAGCAGATCTACACCGGTGTCGTACCGCTGCAGGTCTTACGCAATGCCGGGGAAGCAGAGAGCACAGGCATTGAAGTAGAGGCGACTCTGCGTCCAACAGATCAGCTAATGATAACCGGAAGTGCAAATATCGGGCGGCACAAGTTTACGGACTTCGTCGACCCAATATCCGGAACGGTCTTCACCGGCAACCGCGTACCATATGCGCCTGACGTCGCGATCAACCTACTTGGTCGCTACGAGTTTGACAGCCGATTGTTCAACGCAGTTCCAGCACTGGTGGCCGGTATGCGGTACGTCAGCACAACATACTTCGATGAAGGCAACATACTTTCCGAGGACAGCATCGCTACATTCGATGCCGCGCTTGAGCTTGATTGGAACGACAGAACATTTCTGCGTTTGTTTGCTAACAATCTGACGGACAGAGTCTATCGGCAATATAGTTTCCAGTCCGGACCGCAAGTTCTTAGCCAGCCCAGTCAGGGCCGTTTGATCGGTTTAACCGTCACGCAGAAGTTCTGAATTCAATGATTTCGGTACAACGTGGGCGAGCTCGATGACAGTCAACGGCCCTTCGTTCTTCGCAGTCTTCGCTGGCATTGCTGGGATCTACATCAGTCAGAGCGTACTGGCGGGGGTGACCTTTCAGGCACTGCCGGCAATCATGCGGTCGACAGGCGCGGCGTTGGATCAGATAGGCATTGTTTTTCTGGCGATGGTGCCCTGGGCGCTAAAGTTTCTTTGGTCGCCTGCGATTGAAAGACTGCGTCGTGGACAAGGAACTCGAACACGTACCATCGTGATCTGCGGGCAGGTAGCCGTCGCCTTGATCTTGGTGATCGTCGGCGCTTCGGGAGCCGGAGACTTCCTGCAGGTCTTCTGCCTCTTGCTTGCTGCAGCGACTGTGGCCGCAACAATTGATATCCCCGTCGATGGTACGGCGGTGGAACAGCTGCAACCTGAGAAACGCGGATGGGGCAACACAGCACAAGTCGGCGGCGCATATCTTGGATTTGTGATCGGTGGTGGCGTTTATCTCTGGGGCGTTGACGCATTTGGATTTGCATTGGCGACATACGGCTTGGCTATTCTCATTCTGGTGATCACTCTACCGTTCACTCTCCTGACATACGTGCTTCCTCAAATAACAGTCGGTGAGCATCGCGCTTCCCTGCATTATGCCTGGCAGCGGCGTGAAGTAAAATTGGGCCTCCTACTGGTTCTCGTTTGTGGATTTGGTCCACGGGTAACGCTTAGTTTAAGCGGGCCATTTATGATCGATAATGGGGTGAGCCTGAGCTTGCTTGGCACAATCAATGGTGCTGCGGCACTGTTTGCCGGTCTGACAGGCACTGTGTTCGGTGGACTACTCAGTCATTGGTTCCCACCCGGACGTGCTGTCGTTGCGGCCGTCGCAGTTGAAGCTTTGGCGATAATGGCGATGGTAATCGTGGCATCAAGAGAGTCACCCGAATTGATGATGATGATCTCTGTCAATCTTGTACTGACAGGATCGATGGCTATGGCCTTTGTGACAATCTATAGCCTGCTGATGCGGGGCTGCTCATTGAAGCAAGCAGGCGTTGACTTCACCATATTTCAGGCAGCGGATGCTGGCGTTGCAGCGCTTGGCGGCATGCTTGGCGGGCAACTCGCGGCGAGTATGGGATACGTCAATGTATTTGCGCTAGCGACACTGACCACCGCATTGGCAGTTGCCTTCTGTGCTAGCACCGCTGCATCCATTGTCAGAACGGATTGAAGGGGGCAGACATGACAAAACGTCGTGCCGTCGTCTTGGGCGCCGGAGTTGCCGGCCTTTCCGCTGCCTGGTGGTTAACCCGCATTGGTTGGGCGGTTACTGTTCTTGAAAGTGCCAGCCAATTCAGAGACGGCGGCCACATGCTTGGGCTGTCCGGTCCGGGACTGGAGTCTTGCAGGCAGATGGGAATTGTCCCTGCACTTGAGGCAGGCGCATGTGACATCAATGAGAACGTATATCGGGACCGCCGCGGGCGCGAACTAATGCGTCTGCGCTATCGTGATGTAATGGAAGGCTTGCCATTTGTAGTCCTCCAGCGCGGTCATCTGGTTCGAACTCTGTATAATGCGGTGGTAGACGATGTCGACATCCAGTTCGATGCACAAGTTGATCGCATCGAAACAAACGATGATCTCGCGACCGCTGGTTTGAGTGATGGGCAATCGTTTGAAGCCGATCTCCTGATAGGTGCGGACGGTTTTCGATCGTTCACGCGTCAGCAAGTCTTCGGCGCTGATGATCAGTTCTTAGCACCACTCGGTTACCGCTTCGCAGCCTACGAGCTTGACGAAGACCTGGGCCTCGGATCAGACTTCCTATCATTCTCTGAGCCTGGACTGATGAGTGAATATTATGCCCTGCCGGAAAGTGGACTTGCCGCTCTGCATATCTGGCGAAGTTCTGAAACTGGCTCGATACCCGCTGACGAGCGTTGGCCACTCGTCGAACAGGTTACAAGTGCGACACACGAAATGGTGCAATCAATGGTTGCCCGGGCCAAGCATCTAACGGTTCCCCTGATCGATGATATGACGCTCGTCGACATGCCTCGCTGGTCGCGTGGCCGTACTCTACTGATTGGCGACGCTGCACATTGCTTAACGCTGGTCTCCGGTCAAGGGGCAGGTATCTCGATTGCATCTGCAGCTATCTTAGCGAAAGAATTGAAGCACTCTGAGTTGTCGCGGGCCATGGAATGTCACGCGAAGCGGCTAAGACCAGCGATTGAGAGGTTGCAAAGGCGAAGCCGCAACATGGCGAAGATGTTTATTCCATCGACCTCGTTCGGGTTTCATGTTCGCAACACGGTGCTTCGCAATATGCCGCGCCGATGGTTGGGTCGGTACTTTATGAATGCTGTCAAGTCCGAGATACTTGCCATCAGTGATTTTGCTCAGCAGTGAGCTGCAGATCCCTCGTGAGCCATAATAAGTCGATCACCATTGCACGATTGTGTCTTCAACGCAGTTGCGCTCAGGCAAGGCTGGATTGACAAAAGTAGACAATTGAAGTCTAGATTAATAAGCTTGATATTTCCGACACCTTGTAGCCGGAAATGTACTTCTTAGCTGCGCGGGCATCTGGTGATCGAATAGAGCTTCAAAATGCAAACGGCTGAACTTAGACGGCCCGAAATCCAAGCACTGGCAGAGCGTTTCGGATGCGAGTACCGTGCTTTCAGCCCCGCAGATGCAAGAAGTGATGACAATGTCGAGGCAGGGCTGTTCGAGGGATATATCGCGACTCAGGCGTTGCCGTCGGGCATCGATGTCATCATTAGCAATGTTCGATCGCTCACTTCGGGACAGCATGTCGGCATTGTAGGCCGAAGCTTATCGATTGCAGTTGCGCTATCGGGAGACAGACTCGACGCGCATTTCGCTGGACTAAATTGTCCACTGCTCAGTCCGGATTTTGCCTCGATTGCACGCGTTCAACATGAGGCCGAGCTCAGCAATACCGTGGTCCCAGGGGCTGGTGGGCACACACTGCTTATCCGTGCTGTTCCCGAGAGATTGCTAGATCCTGAGTTGGCACAGCGCCTAGACGATGTGTTGTCAACAACCACAATCGATAGGTTGTTGCACAGTGCCGGCACACGCGATCAACTTCGGGAACTCGTCGCTCCATCTTCGATCGGGCTAGTCAGCCGATTGCTCGCGGAGAGCTGCGCCCTTGATCTTATGGCGCGGGCACTCGGAAACGTTTGCGCGGGTCGTGATGATGTCGCCACTCTGTCCGCCAAAGATCGGCGCAACATCGGTGTGGCCGAAGACTATATGCGGACTTATCCGGCGCACGAACACTCGATTGCCGAGTTGGCGCGAGTTGCCGGAATGAGTGGCACCTTGTTTAAAGAGAAATTCCAACTAGCAACTGGGATGGCCGTGTTCGCTTATCTCAGAGAATTTCGCCTCGAAGTGGCTTTTCGGCTGATTGCGGATCAAGGTTGCTCCGTTGTCGAGGCGTCACGGTTTGTAGGCTACAAGCACCAGAGCAACTTCACAGCTGCATTCCGTCGCAGATTTGGTGTGGCTCCTTCGCATCTACGCAGAACGCAATAGTCAAACGCCAAACGAGATCATAAGTATTCCGTCCTTACGCATAAAGTCTACTTATTGCCTCAAGAATAATTCTTGCTGACTATCCACCGGCGAGGGAGTTGCAAGTTCACCCGGACTTGTCGCTCCTTCCGACCAGTTGCGTTAATCAAGGTGGAACGAATGGCGTTGTGTCAGTCAGTGAAGAAAATTCTTGCGTCAGTTATTGTCGTTGCTGCGATATGGCATCCTGTCGTTGCCCAGGAGACTGGTGATGAAATCGTATTGGAGGGTATCGTTGTAACCGCTCGTAAGATTGAAGAGCCGGTTCAGAAAGTGCCATTTGGCATTAGTGTTTTCGATCGGACACGTATCGAATCTGAGGACATCCGGGACGCAAGGTCGTTTGGCCGGCAGACGCCTGGCTTTAACTTCGTGGATACTGGCATTCGCGGTAGCAACGTTCCTAATATCCGAGGTGTGGGCTCGTTCTTCCCGCAGTCTTCTGACGACGCATCTGTGCCTGTATTCATTGATGGCATACCTCTTGCTGTTCGCTCCCAGGATCGAGAGCTATTTGATGCTGATCGCATTGAGGTTCTCCGCGGCCCGCAGAACTCGATTTTCGGACGTAATGCTCAGGCCGGCGCAATTAATGTGATCACCGCCAATCCAACTCTCAAGCCATTTTTTGAAGTCGGTACCGAGGTTGGCAATTTCGATGGCTTCCGCTTATCAGCAATCGCAAGTGGTCCGATCACTTCAACCCTGAGTGGTCGTGTGTCAGCCCAGGTATCAAGCCGAGATGGTGATATTCCCGATCTCAATCTTGACGATGACGTTCGCGATCAGCGTTCGTTCAATGCGAATGGCAAGTTGGTGTGGAAGCCTTCGGTCAACACGGACGTCACTCTGAGTATCCGCCACGGTAAATATGACGAGCAACCGACACAGGGCGTCTACCTTGAGGATCCAGACTTCCCGCGACACTTCCAGGACTTTGCGATTGATTACAAGCTTCAGACACTCGCCACTGGCGTAACGGTGAAGCATCGGTTTGCAAAGTTTAACTTTACAGGCGTAACCGGTTTTCAAAGGTACAAGTCGTCTTTCGTTAGCGATGACACAGATGGCTTCATCTTCAACGCACTCACCGGATTGCCACCACAATTCGCGAACGCGCCGGGGCAGGACTTTCGCGATCTGCGTGATGATGATCGACAGTTTACTCAGGAGTTCCGCCTTGATGGCAAGTTCGCTAACGGTACGAGATGGGTTGTTGGCGCCAATTACTTTCAAGCAGATCTAGACTTCGACATCCTGTTCAACTCGACCGGATTCATCAATGCGGACTTTGACAACTCATTTACGACAACTAGCTTTTCAGGATATGGCGAAGTAACTGTTCCGATTACAACGCGCTTGCGTGCCATCGGTGGCATTCGGCTGACCCGTGAAAAGAAGGACTTTACATCACAGGTAAGAGATCTATCAGGTTTCGCGCCACAACCTTCCGCCTCAGACAACGGCGACGAGACGTTCAATCTGGTGACCGGTCGTGCCGGTCTCAGCTACGACTTTGTGCCATCCTTAACAGGCTTTGTGACGGCGGCTCGCGGAGCCAAGGCGGGTGGATTCCAGTTGACCGACACCGACTTGGTTTTCGGCGCGGGCGTCAGTGAGTTTGATTCAGCATTTACCTGGACCTATGAAGCAGGCATTCGCGGCAAGTTATTGGACAATCGGATTGATATCAGTTTGTCGGTGTTCTTCAACGATACAAAGGATGAGCATGTCCAAGTATTTGATTTCACCACATTCCAGTCAGTAATCGAGAACCTTGATACTGAAACATATGGATTAGAAATCGAAGGAGCGGTTCGACCTGTTGCCGGCTTGACGCTGTTTGGTGGCTTCTCACTTTTGGAAACAGAAATCGTTGCCACTGACGATCCAACAGTGAGCGTCGGCAACGAGGTGCCATTTGCCCCGAAGGTAACTTTCAATCTGGCGGCGCAATACACTCAGCCAGTTGCGCTGTTTGGACTTGCCGGAGATATGTATGGTCGTGTGGAGTATCAGTATGTCGGATCACGCACCGTTGATCCGCAGAACTCTTTTGATCTCGGGTCCTTCGATATTGTGAACATCAGAGCAGGTTGGAATTCCGACAATTTCTCTATCTACGGATTCGTAACTAACGTGTTCGATGAAACCTACGCCGAGACGGCGTTCCTGTTCGGCCAGACGCCAAGCGGGGACAACGCTTCGCTGGCGATCCCTGGTCAGCCCAGGCGATTTGGCGTCGGCACAAAAATTCGCTTCTAAGCGCAGAGAGTGCCGGCACTTTGAAAGTGAAGGAGGTGTCAAAGAAGTGTTGCACAGGGCAACACCACTTTGACAATCGAACGGAGGCAAAGTGACCTCATGTCTGGCGTCTCGAACCTTTTGAGACCTGTGCGCATTCAGCTATATGTCGCTTGCCTTGTACAGGCGATCGGTGCGGCTGCGAGTGTCGTTCCCTATATCGCAGTGGCCGAGATCGCGCGAAGCATCGCATTTCCTCCGTTTGACCCAGATACAGTCTGGTTATTTGCGGTGATCGGCGCGGCTGCTGTCGCACTGCAACTCGTGTGTGTCATGATAGCAAACCTGGTGACGCACATCGCCGACAATGATTTGCAACTTCACATACGACGACGATTGAATGCACATCTTGCGCGATTGCCACTCGGATGGTTTCACGACACGCATTCGGGCAAGGTCAAAAAGGCACTTCAGGATGACATCGTCGAGATGCACCATCTCGTCGGTCACGCGTATCTCAATCTCACCAGTGCAGTGGTGGCACCAGTCATTGCGTTGCTGTACTTGATGTACCTGAACTGGTTGTTTGGTCTGCTCTCAATCCTGCCAATAGCGCTCGGGCTTTCATTCTATGCCGTTCAGATGAGCGGTATGGGGCCGAAGATAGATCAATATGACCAAACTCTCGCAGCCGTAAACGCGGCAGCTGTCGAGCTTGCACAAGCCGTCAGTATTATAAAAACGTTTGGCAACCAGTCGGGCGCGGAGTCTCGGTTTCAAAAGCGCACGCAGGCCTTCATAGACTTCTTCTGGCAGATGGTTCGTGGACAGTTGGCAGGACAGACCATCCTTGAGTTGTTTCTCTCTCCTGTGTTTTCAGTGCTGTGGCTCGTCACGATAGGATTGCTATTGGTCGCTGGCGGGCAATTGCAGGTGCTGGAATTGATCGCGTTTCTTGTGCTTGCCCCCGGCCTCGCATCCCCTTTTCTGACGTTAGCTTATACACATCATGAGCTGATTACGGCTCAAAAGGCGGCAGGGCGCATCATTACTATTTTGGAGGAGCCAACGTTACCTCAAGCGGTGTCACCTGTTAAATTGGGGCCGGCTACTGCCAGGCGGGTTACATTCCGCAATGTTACGTTTGCCTACACTCCAGGCAATGATGCCATTGCTGGCGTGAGTTTCGAAGTTGCGCCGGGCACTATGACGGCGCTGGTCGGACCTTCCGGTTCGGGTAAGTCAACAATCGCGCGATTGCTTCCGCGCTTTTGGGACCCCACTGGCGGGACAATCGAGATCGACGGCGTGCCGATAGCGCAACTTGCAAGCGACGACCTGTATCGCGAAGTCAGCTTTGTGTTCCAAGAGACTCATCTGCTCCGCATGAGCATCGCTGACAATATTGGTTATGCGAAACGCAGTTGCGGCCGCTCAGCTGTCGAGAACGCAGCAACCATGGCCAGAGCCCATGATTTCATAACAAGTCTTCCCAGAGGTTACGACTCGGTTGTCGGAGAGGACACCCACTTATCCGGGGGGGAAGCCCAACGGATTGCAATAGCGAGAGCCCTATTGGCTGATACTCCGATACTCGTATTGGACGAAGCAACATCTTTCGCTGATCCGGAGTGTGAGGCTGAGATACAGCAGGCCTTATCGGAGCTCGTTCGGCATCGTACAACTCTGGTCATTGCCCACCGGCTGCAAACCGTTGCCGACGCTGACCAGATTTGTGTCATGGATCAAGGCCGGCTCGTTGAGCGTGGTCGACACTCTGACCTCGTAGTGCGAGGTGGCCTCTATGCGACGATGTGGAGTGCTCTGACATCCGAACATGATGCGCCGCGAGAGGTTGCCGAATGATTGCAGCATTGAAGCGGATCGCGGGCCCGGGTGTCGCATCGGACATCGGTCGCAACGTCAGCTTTATCGTTCTTGAGGCGATTATAGCTGGTGGTGCATTCGTCCTTCTGGTTCCAATTCTGCGCAGTATCATCCGCGGCGACAATGCCAGTGTCTGGTCATGGTGGATGGTGCTCGCAACTACTTTGGCTGTCTACGCAATTCTTCGGTTCAACAGCCAAATTTCTGGGTACCAAATTGCCGTGCGCACCGGCCAGGCGATCTTCTCCCGATTAGGCCATCACATCCCGCGCCTACCGCTTGGTTGGTTCGACGCTACGAGGGTTGGACAAATCGGGCGTTTGTCTACGCAAGGCGTCATCGATGTCATCGGCATTCCAGCCCATCTCTTGCGCCCCTTGATTTCAGGTGTTGTTACGCCAGCAACAGTTATACTTGTGATGGTCTTCTTTGACTGGCGATTGGCACTCGCCGCGATTGTCTGTGTCCCATTTGCTTTAATCACGCATCAATGGGCGGCGGGATTTGCTCGCCGCTCTGATGAGAGAAATCATCGCTCAGCAGCTGATGCTGCCGGAAGAATAGTCGAATATGCTCAATCGCAGGATGTCTTTCGTGCCTTTGGTCGCGAGGGTGAAGGTGCGCGGAAACTTGATGATGCGATCGTGGAGCAACATCGTGCCGGGCGCGCGCAGATTTTCGGCGCTGGGACAGCACTGTCGCTGTTCGCACTAATTATTCAATTCGGCTTCGTCGGTGCAATTCTGTTCGGTACCCATTTGGCTCTTGGCGGAGAAATTGATGCAGCCGAACTGGTTGTGCTGCTCGTCCTTTTGGTTCGGTTTGTCGAGCCGATGCTGACTGCGGCCAGTGTCGGCTCTGCACTTCAGATTGGTCGGAACAGTCTTGAGAGAACGGATCGCCTGCTGTCGCGTCAACCACTGCCGGAGCCTGACCGCTCACAAAGCCTGTCAGGATCAGCGATCAAGTTCGAGAATGTGCGTTTCGCTTACAATGACATCACAGTCATCAACGGGATCTCATTTGAGGTCAATCAGGGTACAACGACGGCCATCGTCGGGCCTTCGGGGGGCGGCAAGACGACATTGCTGAAGCTGCTAGCCCGCTTTTGGGATGTCAGCAGCGGTGCGATCCAGATTGGCGGCGCAGATATCCGTGAGCTTTCAGCCCAGGATCTAATGGCGCAACTCACGATGGTTTTCCAGGACGTCTATCTGATTGATGGTACGATCGCAGAGAACATTCGAATGGGCCAGCCAAATGCAGTGAGTGAAGACATCGAATGTGCAGCAAGGCAAGCACAGGTTCTTGAATTCGTCGACCGGCTGCCGAACGGCATTGATAGCCAAGTCGGCGAAGGTGGGACCAAACTCTCCGGCGGTGAGCGTCAGCGCGTATCGATTGCACGCGCGCTGTTGAAAGACGCACCGATTGTACTGCTTGATGAAGCAACTTCAGCTTTAGATCCCATCAATGAAGCTGCCATCACGGCAGGCCTTCGCTCATTGCGACAAGATAAGACGACAATTGTCGTTGCTCATCGCCTGCACACGATCCGACGCGCGGATCAGATACTGTTTCTTGAGAACGGGAGAATTGTTGAGCGAGGTACGCACAATGAGCTCATTAATGCGAAAGGACGATACTCTGAGTTTTGGCATAGTCGCATGCGTGCCTCGAGCTGGAAACTGAAAGCGTAGTTTTGAGCCATGGCATCAACAGCAGTTAGAATCTCTGTTGATCTTCACGGTGTGCCAGAGACAATGCTGTGGCCGTTGTGGAACCGAGCAGTTGAGTCGAGGCGAAGGAATCCACTGATACGCGATCCCATCGCTGAACGGTTGACTGACAGTATCGACTATGACTTTGAGGCGAGTTTCGGACGGCCAACATTGTTTCATCCGGTCCGGTCACGATATGGAGATCAGCTGATTGAGGAGTATATTCAATCGCAACAACGACCAGTTGTGGTCGGCCTTGGGGAAGGCCTCGATACGGCGTATTGGCGCGTGGCTGATCCATCCGTGCGTTGGCTGAGTGTGGACCTCCCGGAAGCTATCAGTCTGAGAAAGAGACTTCTGCCGGCGTCACCGAACAATCTGCAATGTGCCAGCTCTGCGCTGGAGGTTGACTGGTTCGATGCTATCCCAGAAGGAGATCCGCCATTCATCACCGCCGCAGGGCTCCTCATGTACTTTTCCGAAGATGATGTCCGGGGTTTATTGGCCCGTATATCTAAGCGTTTGCCTGGTGCCACCGTGTTCTTTGACACGATCCCTGCGAGTTTTGCCGGCGCAAGTGTTGAGAACCTGGAGATCACGAAGACCTATATGTTGCCAACGATGCCATGGGGGATCGCATTCGATGATATTGCGGCGTTTGTCTCAGAAGTTCCTGGGTTGAAACTGCGTTCTGTGACAGGCTACCCGGAGTTGTGCGGCCATCGAATGTTGTTGTATCGATTGCTATCAATTATCGGGCCTGTTCGACGGCGCTACGCGCCTGGGCTCGTCGTGCTTGAGTCATGAGTTTAGCTGAGAATCCTTTCCAACACGATTACCTTGAGAAGCGAACCAAACTATCGGCCTCACTAGCCCTTGCAGTGACACGTGATGATCGGTTTCTGACACCTTACCTGTGCGATCGGATCTGGCTGAATGGTCAGCAATCGGACCAGTAGCACTGAGCCCAAACGTCGACCAATCGTCATCGATATGTCACGCCCTCTGCATCCTCACCTTAGATGTAACAGGAGTCCGGATTGTTATCTGGGTCTTGCCTCTGCAATTGCTCAGCAAGGTGCATTGTCGGTTATGGATAGTTGTTGATTTTTGCAGTATATAATTGTCCAAGGCGTACGAGGTGCACTGAGCGTGGCTTTAAGGATCGCGAACATGGACGCAGACATACTGATCACCAATGTTGAGCGTGATGCTCGGATGAAGGTCCGGCGCAAACTTCAGATCAAGGACCAGGACCTCGGTGCTAAACTCGATGAGACGAAGCTTAGGCTGCCGCAGCACTTTGGAGTTGGCACATTCCAAGTTGCACAGTTATTCAATGGCTCCAGCTTGACTGTCAGTCGTTGTATTCCAGACGCACCGATCGTCTCTGAAATTATTCATCGCGAGCCGATCATTGGTCTCGTTTTCTGCCTGGAAGGTCAAATTGACCTTGAGTTCCGCGGGACACAAGCCGCGGCAGAAGTGCGAGGCGGTGATTTCTGCCTATTCGGCGCATTCGCGATGCCTGTTGTCCGACGTTCACATGCAGGACAAACAGTTGAAACGGTTGTTCTCAAGATGCCAGTGAGCGAATTCAATCATCGCTTCGGCATCTTGCGCGACGCAGGGCGGCTGCCAAGTGTGTTTGAAGCCATCAAGATGAGAAGCTGCTTCGAACGAGGTGGCGCGATCACAGCCTCTATGCAGCTGGCCTTAAGGTCGTTGCAAAACTGCCCGTTCGATGATGCTTGTCGAGCGCTTTTCCTTGAAGGAAAAGCCCTCGAACTGCAATCAGCAGCCATTGCTGCGCTCTGCCCTGAACGAACAAGTGAAGGGCAGAAGCCGGTGTCATCCGAGGCGGACCGATTGCTTCATGCGCGGTCAATACTGGTCGCAGACCTTAGCGCACCGCCGACCCTAGATGCACTGGCGGAACGAATTGGTATGTCACATGCGCGGCTCAATCGCGAGTTTAAGCGTGAGTTCGGTTCAACTGTTTTTGAGTACCTGCGCTTGTATCGTCTGGAGCAAGCTAAGTTCTTGCTCGCGAGTAGCGAGACAAGCATCACCGAAATCTCACACGCTTTGGGTTTCGCAAGTGCGAGCCATTTTGCCAGCCAGTTCAAAGCGCATTTTGATCTTTCGCCAACCGCGTATCGAGCAGCTGAGCACACCCGTTCGAAGCAGTGATCTGTCTGCAACAGCAATGAGGGCAACTACCATCATGTTCGCGGTTTGATAGCCTGCGTTCGCCGTATTGTTGTTGCGATGACCGCCGCAGCCCTAACGTTCGACCGTGCTCAGCATGTGTAAACGAACGTAATGTCAGGAATTGTTCATGGGCCGCGTCTCATATCTCGCTTCCACATCTACAGCAATTTTGCTGGCTATCAGCATTGCCGTGCCGGCCACGGCACAAGATCCCGCCATCGAACTCCAGGGTATCGTTATCTCAGAGGCGCGAAAGTGGCGCGAAGACTTCCGACGCGTGCCGGGCAGCTTGGATGTTTTCACCGGCAAAGAACTCGAAGAATCCTTGGCTAGGGATATTCGAGACAGCGTCTCGCTTTCTGCCAATGCCCATATCAAGGAAACCAACGCCGAAAGCCTTATTGTAATCCGTGGTATTGGTTCCTACGACACGGCAATCTATGGACCCGTTGGTGTCTTCATCAACGGTGTCGCATTGCCTGTGAACTTCATGCACAATTTCAATCTTTCGCACATAGAGCGGCTTGAGGTGCTAAAGGGGCCGCAAGGAACCATCTATGGTCGCAATACAGAGGCGGGCGCAATTGTTGTCACGACGCGTCGGCCAGGTGACGAACCGAGCGTACAAGTGAACGTAGAAGGCAGCTACTTCGACACAAACCACGGCAACCAACCAGGCTATACACTCGGCGGTCGCGTGAGTACGCCGCTCGTTAAAGACAAGTTGGCAATGTCATTTGCAGGACAATTCAAGTCGTCGGATGGGTTCATCAACAATGTCACGTTAAACGACGAGCAGGCGGCTGACATCGACGAGATTGATACGCAAACCGGTATTGTGTTTACACCGTCCCGTGCCTTCAAGGTCAGCCTGTCACATACATTTCAGAGATCAGAAAACGGCAAGGACTTCTTCCGATTCGAAACCGGGCCCTCCGCCACACAGGCCTTCACTGTCACACATGATCAAGAATCGGAGCAAAGAGATCGTACACATGTGGCGGGAGCAACTGTGACGTACGACATGGGCGGCCTGCAAGCTACCTCGATAACAGGTGGTACGCATTTCACGCGTGACTTTGTTCTCGATTTCAACAGCACTCCATTTCCGGGAGTAACAAACTTTGCTCTCGAAGATCGTATGTTCTCGCAAGAGTTACGCCTGACCAGCGGAAAAGACGGTGATGCAGTGCGCTGGTTATTTGGCGGGTATGGTTTCAAGGAGCAACTGGACGTAAGTTTCGATCTGGCTGGAGTAGGAGTGCGACGCGACACAGAAGTTGATACCAAGGGTTTGGCAGTGTTCGGACAGGCCACGGTTGAATTGACGAAAAGACTAAGGTTGACAGGTGGTCTGCGGTTCGAGCGACTCGATCTCTCTGGTGCGTTAGACTTCACCACCGGATTTGGCACTCAGCGCTTTGCAGAAGATCTCAGCTACAATACCTGGCTACCGACGGCATCGCTTGCATTTGATGTTACTGACAATGCCATGGCCTACGCAAGAGTCAGCCGGGGATACCAGTCTGGCGGCTATAACTACAGCTTCGCCAATAGTCTGGACAGCCTCACGTTCGACCCTGAGTATACTTGGAACTACGAGTTCGGAACGAAGATTAGCAACAGCGACAAATCACTCACGATTGCTGCCGCGTTATTCTATATCGATGCCCGAGACAAGCAGGTTACAGAACTGCTTCCCGGTGGCGCACAGCGCATTTCGAATGCACCCAAGGTGCACGCGAAAGGCGCGGAAGTAAGCGCCAAAGTTAATCCTTTGTCGGGCTTGGAGTTGTTCGGAGGGGTAGGCTTCACGCAAACACGAGTCGATGAATTCATTGGTACGGCATCGAACGGGATGGGCGGCGTCGTGCCCTTTAACTTCAAAGGTAAAGAGCTACCAAATGCGCCCTCTTTCACGTATCATTTGGGCACGCAGTATACCCATTCTCACGGTTGGTTCGGACGAATTGACATCCTCGGCACCGGTGCATTCTTCTTTGATCCGGCTAACGCACTCAAGCAGGACAGCTATGTCGTCACCAACCTGCAAGTCGGTCGTAAGTGGGACAACTTCGAAGTTACTCTCTGGTCGAAGAACCTGCTTGATGAACGTTACTTTACCTCTGCTGTCAACTTCTTCGGCTCAAAACTGGTGGAAGACGGTGCACCGCGATCATTTGGCATTAAGGCCAAGGCAACATGGTAGCGCTTTCGAATAGTGCTGCCGAGATGTCCAGTACTGGCAGGTCATCAGCACAGGCGTTGCAGGATCGAAGTCTTGATCTCAATGCCAATTTGCAGCCCTTGTTTGATGTCATCAATGGACCAGTTGCCTGGGAGATATTTCACTGCGCACTAGAGCTTAAATTCTTTGATGCCCTCGTGCAGCCAACGCCTGCAACTGAGTTAGCCAAACGTCTAACCCTCGATCCAGGGACATGCGAACATACTCTGCAGGCGTTAGTGGGTTTGGGTTTTGTTGACCTCGAGAACGGGCTCTACTGCATGCGGCCTCAGTATGTCGGCTATCTGGTGAGCGACACTGATAGAAGTCTTAACGAGGTTATCCGTTATCTGGCACGGCGCAGTCATCGGGGCCTAGATTCACTTCGTGATGCGTTGGTGAGTGGTACGACCCGCGTGCAGCAGGCAGAGTTTTCCATCAAACAGATCGAATGGTCAGAAGCTTGCGCCGAGATCGCGATCTATCAGAAGGCGCTGGGAATTCACTGGGCCCATACCGTCCTATCAAAACTAGAGGACTTCGTTACTTGCAGGCATCTACTCGACCTATCCGGTGGTCCAGGTTTGTGTGGTATATATCTGGCCGAACAGCGCTCTGATTTGCAGGTGACCCTGTTCGAGCTTCCAAAGACAATCGAATTCGCCAAAGGTTACGTTGAGGCGAAAGGCTTAGCGGATCGCGTGCGCCTCATTGCAGGAGATTACAACCGCGACGTGATTGGATCGAGCTATGACATTGTGTGGGCTAGCATGTGCTTCTACTTCGCAGAGCCAGATCTCGAAGCACTGCTCGCCCGCCTCTATCACTGCGTTAAACCGGGTGGTTTAATTGTTAGCTTTCATGAGGGCATTGACGCATCATCGCTTGGCGAGCCGCAATTCATCCGTCGTTTCATGCCGTCCTTGTGGAACGCTCAGAAGCTGTTCGAGAAACGTGAAGTTAGTCAGGCATTGCGATCATCTGGTTTCGAGATCGAAGAGCATCGGCAGGTTGAGACCGCAATCGGGCCAATGATGATCGACATTGGTCGAAGACCTCTAGACTAGTGCATAAAAGAGTATCAAGAAGTTGCAAAAACTATCGCCGATCGTACTTGTGCATGTGATCTTCCTCGCATTAGGTCTCCTGTCTGCGTCAGGGCAATCAGGCGCCAAGACTTTGAGGCTGACAGGTCTACCGGTTCTCGAAACGGCCGCTTTGCTGCATGCCGTTGAACAACACACAGCTAAGCAATTTGCGTTGTCCACGACATTCATTCCGTGGACCAATCCAGATCAGCTCAAGGCGCTTCTGGTGTCTGGAAAAATCGATGTTGCGATCATTCCAAGTAACATTGCTGTCACCCTCTACAATAAAAAACTCCCTTATAAGCTGCTCTTGGTGACAGAAGCCTCTGGATTGCTGACGGTCGTATCACGAGATCGAACAGCCCAAGACATTACATCCCTGAAGGGCTCAACAATTGCTGTACCATTTCGTCATAGTATGCCTGACCTCATCCTAACCCGGACCTTGCAGGCAGTCGGCATTGATCCGTCGGAAGACATTAACATCCGTTATACTGGCACACCGGTGGCGGCCGCGCAGTTGTTGCTGTTGGGGAAAGTTGACCATGCTTTTCTGGCGGAACCATTCACCACCATTGCTTTAATGCGATCCAAAACGAGTTCCGATACAAGCGCAACGAAATTGTTTCACTCAATCGCGGTTGATCGGGCATGGTCGCAAAGAGTGACTCCAGGTCAAGGCCCGATGGTTGGTGCCGTCATGGTCAGCGCAGATCTCGCGCAAGATACACAACGTGTTTCGCGTCTTGCGAGAGCCTTTTTCAGTTCCTTTCGTGCGATAAAAGAGGCACCTGAGACAGGCGCCAAAGTGCTGGCTGCAAAATTCCCAAAGCTCAACCCCCGTATCGTGGCGATGTCACTGCAGCGCATTCAATCGAAGGCGTGGCCCGCAGCAGCCAAGAAAAAAGAGTTCATGGGTTTCCTCGAGGTGCTTCGAGCCGTCTATCCGCAAGCGATTGGGGGACAGCTGCCCAATTCGGATCTATTTGTAAAAATTGAATAGCAGTAGCAAACAACAGCGATCCGGATGCGCTTCACTCTGAACAGCAAATACGCATGGTACGGCTTCGGGTGCCTACTCATCCTACTTTGCTGGCAGTTAGCAGCCTGGTTGACACATCCCGTCGTTATCGCATCGCCTTTGCAGACCATATTCGCTGCCTCCATCCTGCTCAGTGATCTAAGTTTTTACTACAGCCATTTGATCCCATCACTATTCAGGATCGCGATAAGCATAACGTTAGGTGCGCTGGCCGGTTTCACGCTTGGTCTCGCAGCAGGTTTCTATAAGCCTCTAAAGTGGTTGCTTGAGCCACTCCGGATACTATTAATGAGCCTGCCTGCCGTTGTGGTTGCGATCCTGGCGATGCTGTGGTTCGGACTTGGTACCGCGATGGTCACATTCACCACTGCGGCACTTATTGCTCCGTTTCTCTATCTTTCAACCGTCAATGGCATAGAAGCAATTGACCGGCGATATATGGAAATTGCTTCAGTCTATCGCGTTTCGCGTTGGACTGTATTTGTCGATATTGTCTTGCCGGCCATCTCACCTTCTTTGTTCCCCGGCCTTTCAATTGTTGTGGCCAATGGTCTGCGCCTTGCAGTCCTTGCAGAAGTGTTGGGTGTGAATGAAGGTCTGGGATACCTTATTGCAACTTCACGAACAAACCTCGAGACGGATACACTGTTCGCACTGATCCTGATCATTCTCGTTTTGGTTATCGTGCTCGACGTCACATCTAGCTACTTGCTGAAGCGGGCTGGGGGGACGCGACGGACATGAGCTTGCTCTGTACAATCGACAACGTTGAATTCGGCCATGATGCCGGCGGCATGACACACGTCCAGTCTTTCCAGATAGCGAGAAATGATTGCATTACTGTCAGCGGGCCAAGCGGCTCGGGTAAATCCACTGTCCTGGACACTATTGCAGGCCTTTGTCCTCATCGTTCGGGCATGCTGTCTTTGACGTATCGCCGGCTTGGATACGCTTTCCAAGATAATCGTCTTCTGCCCTGGCGAACAACGGAAGAGAACATTTTTCTGGGATGTCAAGGGAGCGACTTTGAGTCAGAAGCGTTGCCTGAAAGGCTAGACAATCTATTTTATCGCCTCGATCTTGAGCAAGCGCGACACCAGCTTCCGCAAGAGCTCTCCGGAGGAATGCAGCAGCGCGCAAATCTAGCACGCGCCTTGATCGGAGAACCCGACCTCCTACTCCTCGATGAAGTTTTGACTGCGCAGGACAATCACATGGCGAGCGTGATGGCAGATCTTATTGTCTCGGAGCAATCACG
Organism: Pseudomonadota bacterium; assembly: GCA_039183375.1. Classification (GTDB taxonomy): domain Bacteria; phylum Pseudomonadota; class Alphaproteobacteria; order Rhizobiales; family Hyphomicrobiaceae; genus Tectiglobus. The sequence continues at coordinate 5,851 of JBCDBQ010000013.1, read as the reverse complement.
ATTGGGGTTTGCGATCGTGCAGGTGGCGCACGCGTCGTCGCACATTATCTCGAAGGTCACTCTCGAGTTGCAATTGAGCTATCACAAAAAGTCGTGATTCTAGTCAAAATGGATTGCCGGAGAGCGCGTTACTTTGTGTTGATCGCTCTTGCATCGCCGAAGTGGGAAGCCGATAAACAAGCAATTTGGGGCTCAATTACTGGAGTGTATCAACCTCGACCACCGACTTTCAGGGTCTTTCGCCAAACTGTCGGTGAGCGACAAAAGTGGTTGCGAAACGCTTTTGAGAAATTAGCCGGATCATTGAACCCGACAGCAAGTGCAATCTCAGTAATGGACTGTGATGGGTCTTCTTCCAACTGCGTTGCTGCCTGGTTCAATGGCATTTCGATGACCTATTGATACGGCGACTGACCGGCAACTATCTTGAGCGGACGTAAAAAGGAGTGCCGCTGAGTCGCGTGCGCTAATGATGGCCGAAGCCAATAGACTGAGAGACTGTCTGAACCGTCGATGGTCACAAGGCTTGCCGCAGCCTCTAGGCGAACCGGAGCAAACGTACACTAACTGGGGAACAGCCGAGCCACATATTTATAGTGATCGAGCGACAATCGCCCACATAGCGCGGCTGAAGGTTTGAGCTTTGCCATCGCCACTGCTACGCTTGAGTGCACGCTTTAACTTCGGATTGACGCCTACATTGAATGGAGTCGAACATCAAAACTTCGGCTTTTTGATCCGAGCGGTCTTGGTGCCCAGTCGCCGACTGAGTTGCTTGCTGAGCACCAGTTCACCAACTGTCAGCTGAATGCGCATGGAGCTTCGTCCACGAAGCGGTCATGAATTGGCTAGCGATGTTGGGGCCGAGCGAGCGCGAGTACGCTGAGGTCAATGTTGACGGTGGAGTATCTCATCAGGTGTTGAATGCCGACGACGCTGTGTTAACTACGCTGTAGTGTGCAGCGCACGTGGTCATTTTTGACACTAGGCTTTAAATTCTAGAATAGACCGGTATATAAATTGAGTTTGATGAGCCTCTGTAAACCGAACTACTCCTGCGGCGTTGATTCTCGCAGACGATCCTCAGGAAATTAATGCTCTCGTTCGCACCAAAAGACATTCAAGAGATTTTTCGCAAACATCGCGAAGGCTTGGTTGACCTTGCGACAGTTATCACGGGTAACAGTTCGCAGGCGGAAGACATTGTGCAAGAAGCATTCTTGCAGTTTGCAAAGCAATCTGAGACGCAGACCATAGATGCACCTTACCCCTATCTTGTCGGCATCGTGCGTCGACTCTCAGTTGGAGTCATTCGCCGTGAAGTCCGTGAACAAAAAGTTTTCGATCGCAGCGTCGGTGACGATAAGATCATGGGTGTTCAGTCCAAGGAAGAGAGCCCGGAAGCGATCATCACCAGAAAAGACCAATATCGCGCTTTCCTTGCAGCAGTAGCCGAGTTGCCGGCACCAAGTCGACGTGCAGTGCTGATGCATTACATTGAAGGTATGACTGTCAAACAAATTGCCAATCGACTTGGTGTGTCGAACGGACAAGCTCACAATCTCATCTCTGACGGTGCGGTTCACTGCCAGGAGAAGCTACGAAAGAAGGCCAGTGATAATGACTGATGACAGTGGCCAACAAGCGGTCCGTTGGATGATCGCGCTACAGGATAATCCCGATGATGAGATTATTGTTCGCGACTTCATGGCTTGGCTTCAGCAAAGTCAGGTAAATAAAGAAGCCTGGTCTGCATTGGAAATTAGCCGGAGCATGGCCCTCGCTGCGCGAGAAGCAGATGAGCCGACGGTGGACTATCAAGCTACAGTAGATCCCGAAATCACGCCGGCTCTCGCCAATCAGGGTTCGGCTCCCGAGAGACAACGGCAGCGCCTCTCACTTCAAGTAGCGGCAGCCATCGCAGCAAGTTTGTTAGCTTATGCCTTCGGCCCATACGTCTGGCTTATGCTCTCGGCTGATCATCTGACTAATGCTGGTCAGGTGGCAACAATCACTTTGCCAGATCAAAGTGTCGTTCGGCTCGGTGGGTCAAGTGCCATAGCTATCGATTTTTCAGAAAGCGAGAGGGCGATAGAGCTGCTCGCCGGCGAAGCCTATTTTGAAGTGAAACGAGATACAAAGGCTCGGCCCTTTGTCGTCAAGTCAGAGATGCTTCGGGCGCGCGTTGCGGGCACATCTTTTGAAGTACTACGTCGATCTGCCGGTGCAAGTGTTGCTGTGCTTGAGGGCCAGGTGATGGTCCACACTGGCAACTCAACAACAAGGCCGCCCGTCGCACTCAAAGCTGGCGAAGCAATCACCGAGGCTTATGGCGGCAAGCTTTCGCAAAAGCTCTCGGTTGAACGAAACCGCATAGCCTCCTGGCGTGATGGTTTACTTTATGTCGAGGATCAACCGCTCACGAATGTCTTAGATGTGCTGGATCGATATCATCAAGGAACCATTGTTCGTGCCGCATGGAAGCTAGGGTCCGTGCGTGTCACAGGCGTCTTTGATCTCAAGCGACCAGCAGACACACTCAGGCTGATTGCTGCTTCGAGTGGGCTTCACGTCAGAAGAGTTGGAGCTGGAATTGACGTACTCTCGGCTTATTGAGAGTTTTGTTGATCTAAATATTCTACTTTATGTGTCAGAAATAGCACATTCACAGCGGACCACCGACATCAGCACGTTATCGAAAGGTCTTGCGTCCGAAAAAATCAACAGAGACTTTGTTGATTTAAAACAGAATGTTAAGGGGCTGACGCAACAACAGGCGGCGATGCCGCGATGTCACGATATCCTACATTGCCTGTCATGCTTGGGATCTTTCTCTGAATCTTCATTGCCCAATAGCGACTCTCATCAATAGGGACCGCTCGGTCGGTTTTACCCGTGATGTGTATTGTGTTGTGAGGGATTATCGTATGTGTTGCGTAGCGTTGCCAAAGCGCGGATTCGCTTTCGGGATACTGGGTGGGAAGCGTCGTGTAATGATCAGTGCGAGTCTGCTAGCGACGATTGCTGCAGCGGTGTTATCACCCACTCAAGCACGTCTAACAAATGATACAGCGACGGCAGCTGCCAATCGGAATTTCCCGATCGTGCTTACAAGCACCCGCAAGCGCAAGTATGACTTAGAGATTCCAGCGGGATCGCTCTCGATGGCTTTGATAGCTCTTGGTCAGCAAACCGCTGTCAAGGTTGCTGCGGATGCTGATGTCATCAGCGACCGATCAACAATCGGACTACGAGGGCGCTACACCGCCGAGCAAGCGCTGAGGCAGTTAACATCTGCAAGCGGCCTAAGGTTCAAGCGCGTAAGCGGTATTGGATTTGCTATTGTCGCCCCACCTGTTCGAACTGCGCAAGCGACAGAACTCCAGGGCATCGTGATCGTCGGCGGAGAAACCGTTGAGCGATCCAGACAGGAATCTTCGACCAGCGTGACTGTTTTGACCGGCGACGAGCTCGACAGTTCACCTGGCATCGTGAACGTCTATGATCTGGTTGAGCAATCGCCAAACGTGACGTCGACTTTTGATGAGTCCGGCTTCTCAATTCGGGGGGTAGATACGCGTGGCCCTGGCGGTACAGGTATTGGAGATGGACCACTTATCAATGTGATTGTTGATGGCGTGTCTCTGCCAACCATAGCATCAACGTTCCGGGGAACCGGGAGTACATGGGATCTGGAGCAAGTCGAGGTGCTTCGGGGGCCGCAATCGACCCAGCAAGGACGCAACGCGCTGGCGGGTGCGATCATCGTCAGATCCAAGGATCCTTTCCATGGGCGCGAAGTTAAAGTCCGGAAAGACCTGGAAACACTTGGTGGCTGGAGATCAGCATTTGCTGTGAACGAACAGATTGTTCCAGGTTCACTGTCATTCAGACTTTCGGGCGAGCGCTACCATACAGATGGTTCGATAGATGCTCCAAATCTCGACCGAGATGACTTTGATTATACCAACAATTGGACAGGTCGAGCGAAGCTTCTCTGGACGCCGAGTGAGAAGCTCGAAGTGATTGCTGGTTACACTATTTTGGACGCTCGCGAGGGATCCAGTAGCGCACTAGCTCGCTTCTTTCCCGATAGACGAACAACTTTGACCGGGGTCAATCCATCACTGAGAGACCTTAATCATTCTGCCAATCTGCGTATCAATTACAGAATCGACAACGTATTCAGCTTGAAAACCGAAACAACGTTCTTCGATGGGCTCATTGAGGCAACGACGGGTCTAGCCGGGCAGCCGGATCCGGCATTCACCAGGTTCTCTGGTGATGACAGTGAGAGCTACTCCCACGAAAGCAAAATCACATTCGATGCGAATTGGATCAAAGGTGCTGTTGGCGTTTTTTATACCGACGTCTCAAACTTCAACGAAGTCGATGCTATCTTTTCAGGCTCAGCATTGAGTCCGTTCTTACCGGCTGGAACACTACTTGGTATCGGCTCAACCACGCGAAGAAAGGTCGAAAATTATGCCATCTTTGGTGAGGCAGATATCAAGCCCTTCGATAACTGGGTCGTTACGCTCGGCGCTCGCTACGACCGTGAGAGAATTCAAACCACTGCGGTCAGTACCATCGACATCCAGCCCCCAAGTCCGTTTTTCTCCATTCCGCCAACCAGCGAGCAGTTTGAGGCAGAGTTTGAAGCCTTCTTGCCGAAGTTTGGTCTCGCCTACGACTTCACGGACGATGTGCGTATGGGCGGCGTTATTCAGCGTGGCTACCGCGCCGGCGGAGCGGGTATAAATGCCGGCCAGGGCCGTGCCTTCGAGTTCGATCCCGAATTCACTTGGAACTACGAGGTTTACGTTCGATCCCAACTGTTTAACAAGCGACTGACGATAAATGCTAACTTGTTTTATACCGATTGGATTGATCAGCAAGTTCGTATTACCGATCCGACAAACTCCTCTGATACTGAGATTGTAAACGCTGGCTCTTCACGTTCCTTTGGTGGAGAAATTGAGTTGAAAGCCCGCGTCACAGACAGCTTGGATTTGTTTGGAAACTTTGGCTACGTCAACAATAGATTCGAAGACTTTGTCAGCGGTGCTAATAACTTTAGTGGCAATGAGTTTCCCTCCTCACCTGAGTACACCGCTTCTGCCGGTGGCGTCTTACGATTTGGTCGCGGTTGGGAACTTCATAGCGACGTCTCTTATACTGGCGAGTATTTTTCGTCGCCAGATAATGACATCAGCCGTTTGATTAGCCAGAGGTTTCTAACCAATGGAAAATTGGGCTACAAGGCAGAGAATTGGGAAGCATTTCTCTTTGCCCGAAACATTTTTGACGTTGATTATATCTTCAACAAGACCAATACAGGAACACAAGACGAGGCGGCATCGGTCGGAGAATCCCGCATCGTGGGAATAACAGCCAAGGCAAGATTCTGAGTGGTCAAGACAATTATCGGATCGGGTCCAAGTCGCAAAGCAGCACAACGTAGCACTCCACTCGCTTGCAAGAAGTGAAGGCATTCGTTCTAGCATTGTCAGACTTGGCTCGGTTCAATGGACATTCGGCAATTCGTGTTACCAACAAATGTCTCCTGTTTGATCGAAGCCGACTTAGTGCTGGGTGGTCGGCTACGTAGCGCTTGGAGTACCAGTGAGCCGACTGTCAGCTGGATGCCATATCCGCTTGGTCCACGAAGCGGACATTGCTATTCAAGTCGCGATTTAAGCTGGAACCGGGCAATCGAGGAAAACGCTCGTTGAAGAAATGCCGATGCGGTGGCAACAAGAGTTGATTAGTTGATTGAAGAAGAGAATAGTCTACTATGAGATCTGAGAAACAACACACGAGCGGTATCTCTGCCTTGTAATAGGCGGCC
>JBCDBQ010000012.1:0-32862 GCA_039183375.1 Pseudomonadota bacterium | reverse complement strand
TACGAAGTATCGGTTGTCACCGGCTGTTACTTTCTTCAACCAAGTTCAATACAGCGACATTTTGATCGATCGTAGCATCAACCCGGCAAACCTCGGGAATGCCCGGATTGATGCTACGGACTTTGCGAACGAGTCTAGAGTGAATTTCAATCTTCTGGAGGGCGCGATTACCGGTGTCGCAGGTATCTACTATCGCAAGCAGAAGTCAGTCGACTACCTCAACTTTTTGGGCTCCAACTTGTTTGATGATGACAAGACAGGGCTCGGGATATTCTCCGAAACAACATGGAAATTTGCTGACCGTTGGTCGCTTACAGGAGGTTTGAGGTATCAGCGCGACGAACAAACTCGTACGGGAACATCACCATTTATTCCAGGCACCTTAAGCTTCGACGGAAAATTTGAGGAGGTATTGCCGCGAGTTGCTTTGGCTTATGATATCTCGCCACAAATCACCATCGGCGCACTTGCATCCAAGGGTTACAATCCAGGCGGAATATTACTCAGCGTCATACAGCAAGAGTACGTACCATTCAAAAAAGAGACCCTGTGGAACTACGAACTGTTTGCTCGCACCACTCTGCTAAACGGTCGACTGAATGTGAATGCCAACTTGTTTTATACGGATTTTACGGACGCGCAAAGACAGCAATCGACAGCGATACCCGGAACGAGCCTAACGGATCTAGTTGTCTTAAATGCTGAAGATGCGAGGAGCTATGGTCTCGAAGTATCGGGCCGATTTACAGTTACTGATAGCTTCCGAATTACTGGTGGCTTTGGACTCCTGCAAACAGAGTTCAAAGAATTCTCGGCGGCTGTAGCCGACCTTGAGGGCAAGGAGTTTCAACAAGCACCAGGCTTCATGTTCAATGTCGGTTTTGATTGGGAATTCATGAAGGGCCTAACGTTTGGTGCAAGTGTGCGGCACACAGATGAGTACTTTAGTGATGACATCAACACCCGATCTCTGGGAGTAGATGCCTTCACAGTGGCCGACTTCAAACTCTCATACCAACCCGACGAACGCATAAGGATCTTCGGCTACGTCAACAACGCATTTGATTCTATCCATGCAACGAACCGGCGAGCACAGCCAAACAGGAGTGGTGGTCAGGATGTCTTTGTCACAATTGAGAGACCTCGCGAGTTCGGAGTAGGGGCCTCGATCAAACTTAACTAGCTCGCAATCACTGATTGACGAAGAAGCGCTCAATATGCAGTGCGAAGCGCACTCAAGAACGAAGAGAAAGTAAGAGGCATGCAAGATGAGAGTGCGTCGATCGATGTGCCTCTGGTACCCGCAACGAACTGGCTTTTGATTGCTGTAGGCGTAATTGGCATCACCCAAGCAATTGTTGGACAGTTCGTTAGTCAGGGTGTGCCGTTATTTTTGCGGTCCGCTGGTCAACCAAGCCAAGTCGTTGGTCTGGTCTTTCTCGCTTCGCTGCCCTACATTTTGAAGATCCTTTGGGCACCACTCGTCGACCGCTGGAAGATCGTACGCTTCGGACACTTTCGCAGCTGGGTCATTTTCAGTCAGATAGTTAGCATCACATTGATCGCAGGGCTGTTCTTCGTTAGCCCAAAGGACAGTCCTTACGCATTGATTACACTTGCGCTGTTGATCATGACGGCACTAGCAACGCAAGAGACTGCTATATCTGGGCTCATGGTGCGTTTAGTGGCGGCCAATGAAAGGGCAAAGTTCTCTGCAGTTCGCGCGGCAGCGAATGGTGCAGCTGCTGCCATCGTCGGGTTCGGCGCAATCTACATCCTTGCAGACTTTGGATGGCAAATAGTCATCACGGCTCTTGGCGTCTTCGTGACCCTTCTCGCTCTGATTTGCGTCACCTTTCAACTCGACCGAGGATCGAAGACCGACGATCCAGACACGGAAAACGTTGGTATGTTCCGCTTATTCCGAGATCCACGAGCAAGATGGCTATTGCTTGTCAAAACACTTGGAGGTCTCGGCGTTGGTATTTCATTCGGCCTGAAGTCTATATTACTCATCGACGCCGGACTGTCCGTATCCGAAGCTGGACTTGTCAGTCTGGTGGCCAGTGGTGCAATCGGAATCCTTACAGCATTGATTACATTTCCTCTTGTCCGGCGTCTTGGAGGGTACGTTATGCTCGGGGGTGTTGGTCTCGCTATTGCTGGAGCTTGCGGATTCTTTGCCTACCGCTTTTCAATCGCGGTCACAGACCTTGACGCTATTGCCTTTGTCTTACTGACAAGCGCATTGCTGTACGCGGCCTACCCGCCGAGCCGGGCCATCCTTATGAGTTATTGCGGGACTGATCGAGCAGCCACGGACTTCTCAGCTTTTGTATCTGCAGAAGGTGCGCTCGTTTTGGTGGTCGCGGCAGTTGGCGTCGGTTTGGTCGACGTTGTTGGCATACCGTTGTTACTGACATTCGCAGCGATTGGAACACTATTTGGTTCGGCACTGGCGCTGCGATTGAGAGATGATGATTTGGGTAGACCGAAATGAGTACTGACGTATGTGCGGTAGAGAACCTTCAATGGTCGCGTCAGACTTAGCAGCAGCCAGTATCAACGGATAGGCACTTCATAGTGATGGAACGCCAGAAGACTAAGCCAACCCATATCGAAATCAACTAATTCGCCCGATGCAGGAAATCAAACATGGCAGTCAACTCTGAAACGCGTGTTCTTCTCAAAGATCCAGCTGGTGCCTTAGAGGCGCTCCTGAATGAGGTGGGCGATGAGCATGGCATTGAGCTCGACGAAGCACCTAACGGAGAGCGGTTCTATGAAATTGGCCCTTTCCGGCTTGGCTTTAAAGTTGAAACGCGCGCGTTGCACATCAAGCTCGCCGGGCCGACTTTCGAATCACTTGCACCAATCAAGGAGGACGTTGTTTCCCACATGGCCGACATAGATTCGATGGCGGCAGAAGCAATTCGCTGGACCGGGGAGCAGGTCGAAATCGGAACGCTTCCGCCAAGCTTCAAGGTCCTTACGGTGGTTCGCACTTCGCCAATTTCCTCGACCATGCAACGCGTGACTCTCAGCGGACCGGACATGGGACATATGGCGAAAGGTGGAACGCACATACGTCTCATGCTGCCGCTAGCCCGAGATCGCAAGCCTATTTGGCCGAGAATGGCGGCCAACGGCGCGCCTGAATGGCCAAAAGGTGATGATAAACTGCATGCTCGGTTTGTTACGCTCAAGAGCGTTCGCGTCGACGCTAACGAGGCCGACCTCGATATAGTGCGCCATAACGGGGGGCTAATATCAGACTGGGCTAATTCCGTTGGTGCCAATGAAACGGTTGGTGTGATGGGCCCAATTGGTCTCGACCAATTGCCATCAACCCGCGATATCTTCTTGGCGGCCGACGAAACCGGCTTAGCATTTATTTCTCGTTTCATAGAGATCGCTGGTGAAGATGCGACCGGCAATGCCGTGGTAGCGGCCTCCCCAGACCTCGATCTGGATTCCTATATGCCAAGAACCAAGATCCAAATTGAATCGATGGCCCCGGACGTCTTCCCATCGAAGATACTGCAGCGCGCGACTGAGCTCACGCCCCCTGATGTGACGACCTACGCTCATTTTGCAGGTGAGTTTGAAAATGCCCAAGCATTGCGAAAAATGTTTAAGTCGAGGTTGGGGCTAGACAAGAACAACCAGATGAGCGTGGCATACTGGCGTAAGGGTGTTCCGGGATTTGGCAGCTAGACCAAATCAACACAGTTGAGGGTTTCGCTAAGCCTGCGTTGAAGGCTTCAGAAGCTGCATGTCCGATTTGTGGACTTCGCGCTGTTGGTGCGATGCAGCAGTAGACTTCTGCAGCACGTCCGCTTTTGTGACAGAGCCGATGCGACAGGCTCAGAGCATATTGCACCTGCTCAGGTCTCCTTATGGCCCGTTTGTTTCATAGCGAAAACGAGCACATCGTGTCCGCTTAGTGAGCCAACTTCTGCCATGATGTCTTCACATCAGGTCATTCTCAGTTTGACCCCGAGCGGCTCGGAGCAGGCGCAGGCTTCCGTTTATGTTGAGCCCTGCCTACAATGTATCGATAACTCCGAAAGTTACGATGAAACCGCGTATTGAGGGGCAACTTTGATGAGGCATCGCCGACTAGCCGCCATTCTTGCATTGGATGTAGTCGGCTACACACGAATGATGCAATCGAATCCGCAAGGCTTGGTTGCAACCTTGAATAAGGTGTTTTCTGAGGTTGTGCGACCTGCTGTTGCAGCCAACAATGGTAGCGTTGCTAAACTGATGGGTGACGGCGCAATCGTTGAATTCCCAGCGGCAGCATCAGCCTTAGATGCCGCTCTACGCATTCAAACGGAACTCCGTCAGACCAGCACGCCCTACAACGTCCCCGAGGTTATTTTGCTGCGCGCAGGGCTACACGCTGGCGATGTTATGGTCGAGGGTAGTGAGATCCTGGGTGACAGTATCAACATCGCTGCCCGTCTTGAGGCAGCAGCCGAACCGGGCGGCATCTTGCTTTCGAAAGTCTTCCACGACCTGTTAGGGGCATCCACTACCGCTCCCTTGCGTCGGCTCGGCGCGCGCTCATTCAAAGGCATCGTCGAACCTATTGAAGTGCTCTCCGTGAGCTTCGATAGAACGATAGCTAAGGTCCGCAATGAACAACTAGCCACAGAGCAGGTCGTTCAGTTCTGTAAATCTAAAGATGGTGTTGGACTTGCTTGGGCCGAGAATGGAAACGGGGCCCCAATTGTAAAAGCGCCTAACTGGATCGGTCATCTCGCCTTAGATTGGCGCAATCCTGGCATTTCTCCTATCATTACGTCGTTAGCTAGCACCTATCGCCTTATACGCTTCGACGCTCGCGGAAACGGTTTGTCCGATTGGGACGTCGATGAAATCTCTTTTGAACGGTTCGTCGATGACCTTGAAATCGTGTTTGACGCGGCCAAGATCGAACGCGCTCCAATTCTTGCCCTTTCGCAAGGCTGCGCCGTCGCAGCTGCCTTTGCGGCTCGCCGGCCAGAACGGGTGTCAGCTATCGTGATGATTGGAGGTTTTCCTCTAGGACGGGCAAATCGTAAGTCGGAAAAGGATCGTCAACGAGCACAGGCGCTTCGATCGATGATGACAGCCGGTTGGGATGATGAGTCACCATCGCTTCGAGACTTGTTGGCAGAGATCATTGTGCCGACGGCGAGTGTCGAGGAGCGCCGCCAATATGCGTTGGATATGAAGCAAATGATTTCACCGGAAAACCTGGGCCGCTATCGAGACGTCGTTGACTACGTTGACGTGACTGAGATCTTGGCAAAGGTCAGCGCTCCCTGCTTAGTTCTGAGTTGTCAGGGCGATCGTATGCAACCAATCGACCAGGGCCGATTGTTCGCGGCGGGGCTGCCGGCATCAAGTTTCATAGCCTACGATAGTCCAAATCACTTGGTGCCAGAGAGTGATCCCATTTGGCCCAAATTGGAGCAAGACACCCTCTCCTTCTTGGCGCAACACGCAATCTAGCCATATTCGGAATGTCGCCTGCTGGCCCACAGGATTCAAGCTCAGACGGAGCACATCGTGTCCGCAAGTCGAGGTGTCGCTGCCATCGTGCTACAGTGCAGCGCACTCAGCAAACTGACCCACAGCTGCTCTCGACTGCATACGCTCCTATTATTGTCCGGTTAGAGAAAACCAGGTTCGTTCGAACCACCTTCATTGAACAGTAATCTGTTTTGTGTAATGAGCCGATGTATGTTCGATCGCTCAAGGATCAACTCGATGGAGGAAATTGTCTCCCCAGATGCACCTCGTTGGCGCAGGTATTTGGTCTTTGGCGTACTGCTGGCTATTGCATTGGCAGTGATACTGGATCCAATCATCGCCTACAAAGGTTGTCGCTTCTGCGAGGTAGTGCATAGCCATCCATTATTCACCATCATCTATTACATATCGTTCCTGACCATCAGCGGCTCACTCATTTGGGCACGTTTTTGCCGAGCATCAAGTGCAGTCGATAAAGCGCTTAAGCTGATCGTACCGCTCATCTTTTTAGGCACTTGCTTTGCTGTCCTTATAACTCTATCGAGCCGTTTTTTTATTTCGTATATGGTTGCAGAAGAAGGAAGTCATGTAGGGATATTCCAAGCATCAATTGGTGCCATCGGATTGGTTGGTATACCGATTGTGGTGTATTTTTCCATCGTTGCGATGTTGGAGAAAGCGGCACTATCTAAGAATGAAACTGCTCAAGAGAATAAGTAGAACATCTGCTGCTGGCCCAGAGCACCCGTGCCGGATCGGGCAGAGCGTGTCCGCTCTACCCAGGTACTTCAGACCTCAACAGATGCAGCGATTTCAAGTGCGTCGTCTACCTCGATCCCGAGATAGCGGACAGTGCTTTCGATCTTGGTGTGACCGAGCAGCAGCTGAACCGCCCGCAAGTTGCCGGTTCTCTTGTAGATCAGAGTTGCTTTCGTACGCCGCAATGAATGAGTGCCATACAAGGCAGGGTCGAGCCCAACCGCGGACAGCCATTGCTTCAGCAGGCGAGCGTATTGCCTTGGCGTCAAATGCCCCTTCTCATCTGCTCGCCCAGCAAATAAGTACTGACCCGGCTCACGACGGGTAGCCTTGAGGTAGGCATCGATCGCCTCTCGGGACTGTTCGGTCAGTTCGAATTTTACCGGGCGACCAGTTTTCTTCTGTCGGACGGTTGCTCGATCGAGCGTCAATCCCCGAGGAGCCACATCCTCAACTCTGACCGCCACGACATCGCAGCCGCGGAGTTTGCTGTCGATCGCCAAGTTGAACAGCGCGAGATCGCGTGTATCCCGCTCCAATTGCAGTTTGGTACGAATGGCCCAGACATGCTTTGGTCGTAGCGGCGGCTTCGGACCGATCAGCTTACCTTTGTTCCACGGCTCGCGGTTGGCGTTCGGATAAATTGGATTGAAGTTCTCAGACATAGCTTACTCCTTGGGTTTCAGGGAGCAGCCAGCTTGAGAACTGAGGTCCGCTTACTGGATTGAGCGACAATATTAGGGTAAATGCTCTGCAGGCGGAGCGACGTGAATGACCCAAAATCGGGCATTGGTACGGACTAGGGGGGCCGCGACTACGACTAACTTGGTCTTGTGGCAGGGTGGCTTAAACAACCGTCAAGCAACATTGAATAGTAGCGATCTCAATTGCAATTGGGTACGGAGGCAATGATGCTTCTACTTAGGACGCTTGCAGCAGTCATGTTCAAAAATCCAACGCTTTTCTTAAGCGCCCAGATGAGCTGGGTTTTACTGACTTCAGCGGCATTGATTTACTACTACGTGGGATATTTACCAAGAGCCAGTTCGTTGGCATTTGCACCCTTTGCGATAGCCGCGTTGTCTGGGATACTTGGCACAGTCACGGTTTTTGCTCCGCTCTTCTATTTCTTTGGTGTCGCTCCCCTGGGTGCAACAGAGAGATCGAACATGAGGCTTCTGTTCTGGTTTTTGGTAGCTGCAATAACGGTGTGGTTCTTGCTAGCTAATGCACTGTTCTCGTCACCGTACGATTCTACTTCGAAGCTACTCCTTGAAGCAGTCATGCTCTGGAATTTCTTCACCATCTTCTTGTTGGCGGGCACGGCAAAAACGCGTCCAGTTCTGTCGATCAGACCGGATGATGAACAGCGCGACTAGATTGCTGGTGTCACGATCAGGGACCGTGGCCAGTAGTGAATGATCCGCACCAATAATATTCGCCGGAAGTTATTTTGCGTGCAGTGTCTTGAGCCAAGTGCGATGGACCGCTCATGGCCCTTATGTTTCAAAGGAAACATGAGCACAACGTGTCTGCTTAGTGGGTCAACTTCTGCTGTGATGTACTCATGGGAGAGATTGAACATCGAGACCCCGAACCGGAGATGCAAAATACCTGCCCAACTGCACCAAGCCTTTGTGATTTGCTATCTCAATCACGGGCGAAGGGATGTTCGCGATTGGCTGCGGAGGGCTATGTCTCCATTTGCTTGATCTAGCACAGAGAGCTCATCATCGTTTGATATAGTGTCAACGGCCAAGTCCAGCACATCCTGACCACTCACAGGGGGATGCATTTGAGCTTGATAAAGGCCTGTATCGCAAGGCAGTCAGAACGAAAAGGCTGCCCGAAACTGTCATGTGCTCGAAGTTGGTGAAGTCTGTACATTGCTGCCGTACAGAAAACGGCCACAATCAAAGCCGAAGTCGAATTATCGTGTGCAGTTGCTAATCTTTAGCGTTCACAATCAAAGATCTGAAGCGCCAAGATGCGAAGCGTTGTATTGCCGGGTTTGGCTCACTCAGAGCTCTAGCTCATTTGGTAAGTCATTACGCTGCTACCGAAAGTACTTTCCAAATAGTACTCAATTCTAACCTAAGGCTATGTCGCTAGATGGACGTTCATTTGCAGGCACCATGTAGCGCGCTTAACGCTCATCGCGCTTAGCGCAACAATTACATCAAGATGGCACACAGGGGCGATTAAGTAGGCGTCCAGGGCTATTTAGCAGGAGCACAGGGACCTATCGATGATATCGCAGAACAGCAGAGTTGCGGTGATCCTGCCTTGCTACAATGAAGAAACAGCAATAGCGAATGTGATCGCAGGGTTTCAAGCATCCGTGCCGCATGCAAAGATTTATGTCTTCGACAACAACTCGACAGATCGGACTGCCGAGATTGCCAGGGCAGCCGGTGCCATCGTTCGGCCTGTCCTGCAACAGGGCAAAGGGAACGTTATGCGCCAAGCCTTTGCCAAAGTTGATGCAGACATTTATGTCGTCGCTGACGGTGACGGCACCTATGACACAACCTGCGCCAGTGATCTGGTCAATGAGATGACTGGGGCAGACCTCGACATGGTAGTGGGCGTCCGAAAGCACCAAGATCGCGCTTCCTACAGACCAGGTCATGTCATTGGCAATTGGTTATTCAATCAGCTGGTCTTGTTCATTTATCAGCACGAGCTGCGTGACATATTTTCTGGATATCGCGTATTATCTAGGGCATTTGTGAAATCATTTCCCGCCTTGGCAACCGGCTTCGAGACTGAAGCCGAAATGAGTCTGCATGCGATTCAATTGAAACTACCGTTCAGAGAGATCGACACTGACTATAGACCGAGAGGAGAAGGCTCCAGCAGCAAGTTGAACACATTCAGCGATGGCTTTCGGATACTCTATTTTCTGATATCAATGCTGAAGTATGTGCGGCCTATGTACCTATTCTCGATCGTTGCAGCCTTTTTCGCAATTCTATCTCTCACCACGGGTCTGCCTGTCGTCGCAGAGTACCTTCATACCGGTCTTGTGCCGCGATTTCCCACGGCAATTGCTGCTGCCGCTCTCATGGTTATCGCAACCATTAGCTTCGTGACTGGAGTCCTACTGGACAGCGTGGCGCATTCACTGAGGGAGCAGAAGAGATTGGCCTATCTCGCGGTATCGACCGAATACTCGCGACCGTCCCCATGATCCATCTGCGCGACTCACAAAATCGAGTGACGTTGCCTCAGTTCGCGCGCTTCATCGTCGTCGGTGTGGTCGTTTTTTTGCTGGATGCCCTCATTCTCATGGCTGCAATTAGTTTTGCGTCAATGGGCCCGCTAACTGCAAGACTGTTTTCGTTTCCACCGGCATTTCTTTTGACCTGGTCATTGAACCGATACTGGACCTTTACCGACGGACATCTCAAACCGTCGGGCAAGCAGCTAACAACATACTTCATCATTCAAGCAGCAGGTTTTTTCGTGAACTACACCATCTATGCCACCACATTGAAATATTCGCCAAACATAGTAGGAGGCCCGATCGGCGCGTTGGTGATAGCAACCGGTTTTGTAGCGCTTCAATCGTTCCTGTTGGCCAAGCACTTCGCATTTTCGAAACCCTAAGACATCGAACGCGTAGACAACAACACACTTGCGAATTGGTCACCTGAGATGAACGGACAAAATTGCATCTGCTGCAACGGCTCAATGAAATGCGTCAGTCCATGGTTGGCAGAATGCAAGTCCTGTGCATTTCTGTGTTCCAATCTGCAGGCAGGTTCTGGCACCGGCATTGACGGACTAGAACTACTACGCCGCTCGAACTTTCAGATCGTTCTTGATCAGATCGGCGAGCATACGCAGCTGCAGGGAAAACTGCTCTTAGAGGTTGGCTCTGCCAAAGGATGGTTCTTGGAAGCGGCTCGAGAGCGTGGCGCAAAGGCTCAAGGCATTGAGCCGGAATTGGCCAACGCGGAACTCGCCATAGATCATGGCTTTGATGTCGTGATTGGGCTATTCCCCGACGATCTCAAGGATCAAGGCCCTTACGACATTGTCGTTTTCAACGACGTCTTGGAACACATCCCTGATCCTCACAAGGCAATGTTACACGTTGAGGCTGTGCTTGCGCCGGGCGGACTTGCTGTGGTTAACCTTCCATCCAGTCGCGGCGCACTGTTCCGCATTGCACGCTTGCTGAGCCGGTTCGGTGTCAATGGACCATATGACCGGATGTGGCAGAAGGGATTTCCATCGCCGCATGTTAGTTACTTCAATCCGTCGAATCTCATGCGCATGGTGGAGAGTAACACTCACTTGCGCCAAGTAGGTGCGACCGCGTTGCCCTCTGTCACACGCAAGGGTCTGTGGTCGAGGATCCGAAGTTCGGAATCCACAATCAGCGCCGTGCCGATATTCTGCAGTGTGTGGCTTCTGACTTTTATTCTGGGTTTTCTGCCAAACGACATCCATGTCGCCATCTTTAAGAAGCAGAACATAGCGTAGATAAACTCTGAAAGATGTGAGCGTCTTGAATTCAGGGACAGAATGTATGGTTCACCGAGGTGCCCACACAGCCTACTCACCCATGTGGTTGTTGATCTCCGTTGCCGTGGGCGCCGGAATGATCAACATGTACGCATTCTATCCCGGTATCTATCATCACGACGCATGGTCCTACGTCAGCGCTGTCCGTACCGGCAACTGGTCGAACTGGCAGCCGCCGCTTCTGGGCGTGCTGTGGGTACCGCTGCAAGCTGTTTGGAGCGGACCGCAGCCAATGCTTGCAATGTTTCTTTTGGGCTATTGGTCGTCATTCGTTCTCATAGCTCACGCGTATCGGGATGTCGCTGGTAGACTACTTCCATGGCTGGTACTCGTGACGGCTGTCTATCCTCTCGCGCTCAATTTCAATAGCGTGTTGGTCAAAGACATTGCCATGACCGTTTGCCTCCTCTCAGCGACGGGGATTGCCGCTCACCTATTGCGCGGGCACTTAATCTACAGGCGCTCAACCGCTGCCGCGATGTGGCTTCTCATAGTCATGGGCGGTTTCTTGCGAGCCAACGCTGTTTTCGCGCTACCGCCCTTAATAGACTTAGCACTTTGCGCAGTTAGTCGACGTTGGCGGGCAATCGGCCTTCTGAAGCGCCTAGTAGTCACGGGCATCGTCTCGCTGCTGTTCATTCCTGGACACATGATAGCGGATCGCTACTTGTTTCGCGTCAAGGACATCAAACCGATAACGCCACTCCAAATATTCGACATTGGCGGAATTGCCTACTACTCAGGGCATGACGGATACAAAGGCTTCTTGGGACCGGATTTCGTTGCCAAAAATCGTGGCCCTGGATGCTACACGCCCCGTCATTGGGACAACTACGGCTGGGGTAAGTGCGCGGAGGTTTATGAAAACCTGAAGCCTAAACGTGGTGAAGAGCTTACAGTACTATGGCTTGATGCAATGCTTTCAGAACCCGTTGCCTACATGCAGCATCGCCTCGCACACACCAACAGGTTCTTTCAGTTTCTTTGTCGAGATTGCCAAGAGTCGGTGTATGTCGGACGCCAATCGGATCGGCAACGGGAAGTATCGTTCGAGCGAAATCCAGTTTTCGATCTTATCAATTGGCTCTCATTCCAATTGAGCAGCTCGCCGCTTGGACCGCCCTATGTTTACTTGCTGATTTGCCTGTCCTGGATGTGTGCGAGTTTCGGGCTTCATCGAAAAGATGTTCAAGCCATCACTTTTGCTTTGACCGCGGCAGGTGCGATGTACGCGGCAGCCTTCTTCGTCGTCGGCGTCGCCCATGAATTCCGATACATATACCCCACCATGCTGTGCGCGCTTATGGTTACGCCGATTATCGTCAGCAATATCATCTTGAACAAATCAGTTGCTTGGCAGTTTCGGGTAGGGCCACTGGCTTTGATCGTCGCGGTGATTCTCTTTCGGGAAATGGCAGTGCGTTTCGTATTGTAGACGGCGTCGGGATCATCCGCCACACGCATTGCGAAGCCAAAGTGAAAACCATGGTGCGACTTGCGCTACCAGCATTTCTTGATTGGGTTGCATTGCACGGGTTGCGGCGCCGGGGGAAGTCGACTTGGGATGTCGAAGCGGACGAGTTATCGCTAGCAAAAGTAGCCACGAGTTTGATACTTTCTTTGACGTGGCCGAAATCTGACTAGACGGTGATGCACCGTTTGCAACGCGGTTCATATCGATGTTTGTCCAACAGTGACTGAACTGTGATTGGTTGGGGTCAAACAAGGTTAGCCCTGCTGCCGGAACTAATCAGCAAAGACTATTACAGCCGCGAGAATAAAAATCGGTGCTCGTCGTTATGTATACGGCAGGTGCTTTTCCCCGCTTTGCATCAGCTCTTGAACACTCGGTGCTACGCGTCTGCCATTCGACCCTTTGTAGCAGTGGTGCCGGGGGCATTCTTGACGCTATACCCGAAGTACGGACCACTTGATGGCACCGCAGCAAGCAGTCGAGCAGATGCGCAATCGAGGGTTGAGATGTACAAACGCCGTCCGGTAATCGCGGCCTGTATGACGATACTTTTCGCACCGTCGGCTCTAGGTGATCAGGCGCACTTGACCGGACATGATTGGAAGAGCCTCGATCATTCAAAGAAGCAGGATTTGGCACGTCAGTCCGTCAAGCTTACCCGACCATCACTCAACCGCCAACAGACAGAAGTCGCTGCAGAAGGTGTCATGACATGCATGAACTCGGAACTCAGCGAGGATGATTCGGATCGGTTCGCGGATCAAAAGTTGATAAATCTACTAGCCTACTGTCTTCGAATAATGAGGTAGAGCTCACCATAAGAATTTGATGTGAAGCTGTGAAGTCTACTGTGACTGGCGAGAGCAGACGTCGAATGACGCAGCTGCTCAGGGTTGCCAGAAACCCATTGCAGTCATCTTTTGAGTTTGGTCTGCAGCGCTGGCATAACGAACCTGGTCATGATCTTAAGCGGCAGCTTGCCATGGTTCGAGTCGTCATAATTGCCGGCGAAGATTACTACGATCAGCTTGTGCTTCAGTTGAACTGCAAGCGTTTGACCTCCGTCTCCCAAGCCGGCAACCATGGCCGGTAAACCTCTCCAAGCTTCCGGAACCAACCACCAGAAGTAGCCATATTTCATTCCTCGCTTGTTGGCTGCCCGAGGCTTAAGGGAGGCTGCGATCCATTCTGCCGGAATATTCTGCCGTCCGCGAAATCAACCTCTCTGAAGTATGAGTTTTCCAATCTTGGCGAGATCATGAATTGGCAGTCTGAGGTGATCATTTCCATCAACTCTTCTCGCACCGTTCGAAAGGCGTCGCCGCTATGGGTTGCGGCTCTATCAGCCAGGCCGACAATCAGGTCTTTCACCTGTTGGTACTCATTGGATGTGAGGATGTGTGTGGGGTAAGACATATTGTACTTCCTTCTCCCAAGTAACTCTTAATCGTGACACCTAACTCAGTCTTCAAGTTGAGCCAGCCAAAGGACTAGCGACATCGGAAGTATACGTTTTTAATTTCATATCAGTACTTTACACATCCTGTTCGTGTGGTCTCATCCCCAGCCTTGTTTTTATGCACGCTTCTTCATCAACTCTTTCATCGTCTTTGATCTACCTTCGTACTTCCGACCTTCTATCACGTTCTTCCTTGATCGAAGTTTCTTGTCTCTCTCCGCATCTGCCTTATCGATAAGAGTAGTTTCTCGGTCTTCTTTTTGCTTGCGAAGATCCACCTTTACCAACTTCACGAACAGACCAGCCGGATTACCAACAGCCTTTAGTTTCATCTGACGGCGTGTCTCTTCTAGTGCAAGTTCCAAGACTAAACGGTCACCATCGCTGTAAATTACTAGCAAGGCTGAGGCTTCCTTCTTTCGTACTACAAGCTTTGCCATTTCCAATGCTAGGTAAAGGTCTCGTGGATCTTTGTGATTATCAATTTCTTCCACCAACCCCTGCACTACAAACAATCGAACGCCTGACACACTTCGTCCTGATCGTTCCAACACATACCTAATGGTGAGGCCAGCCACCTCCCCAACTTCCAAAATGGCAGTGTCTAGAACTTTTGACTTGAAGCGCTTCCATTCTTTGTACTCATCTCTTACCACGACGCCTTTCTTGCTATACGTCAAACATCCAAACCTCAGACGTAGATCTTCGAATGAGAACCTGACACCTTGTTTGCTTCGGTTGCCAAAGTTGATGGATTTGGCCAACTCATACATACGATGCGCTTTGAAAGTGCGTAACGCCCCGACGACACTCATTTCATATTTGGTAAAACCGAACTTGCTTTCTTCGACGTAGCTCTCGATGTAAGGACTAATTTGAGTTGTGATCTCTACCTGAATTTCTCCAGACCATTTTCCACCATGCTCTACATAACTCAAGAAACCGCAGTAACCAGTCTCGTCCTGATCCGGCAGGTCGATAGCTATTTCTCGACTTCTCAGCCGCCTAGCTGCGTCCAGAGTATCTTCATATCTATTGTTATTCTTCTCCATGTGTGCCCACTTATGGAAAGGATCTAGTGTCAGAGTGAGTGACTTCGACTTCTTTTGTTGGTAGCCCCAAATAATCCACCACATCAATTTCTTTTCAGTAGATGACATCCAATAAGAAGCATTTGCTAAAAGATTACCCTTCTTGATTTTTGCATTATCTTTTGGCTTGCCTTCAATAGTTAAGTACTCTGACCCCGAAATCTTCATTGGTTTTATAATACAACTTTAAAAGTCCCCAATGCTCTTGGGTTGGGGACTAAATGGGGATAACACTCATGCTCCAAGTCCTGTTTGCGGGGACTTTAATCGGATATATCACTCCTGAAACCGGGGACTTTTCATCCTGAATTTGGGGTCTTAAAGTGGTATTTTTTCCTGTTTTTGGGGACTTTTGTGTGCTTGCAAAGCTTTGTTGAGCCGCGTTATCTAAGACAACATTTAACATTCAACTATAGTGTATAAACAGTAATTGTTTTTTCAAAAAAATGGGGGTAGCCCGAAGACTACCCCTTTGCTCCTTAGTCGGAGCGTGTAGCGACCGTATCGTCAACCCAGGCTTGCACTTCGGGGGGACAGGTGTATCCGCGATGGAAACCGGCCTTCCCCTTCCCTTCGAGCAATTTCACTTCGGCTAAGAGAGGTCATTTGCATCACCACTTTCAAGCTAACCAATCGCTGATTGTCTTCTGACATTACACAAACCTCCGATAAGGAGGCATTGCGCAATGCCTCGTGAGTTGTTGCCCACGTAGACCATGCTGATTTGCTTTATCTGTGTGTGCGGTTCAACTGTTGAATTTGTGCTCGCGAGAGGAGAATTGGTTGTGCGTCCCGGTACATCAATCGAGCTCAATCACCACCATTGCTAACCTGCTGCTTAGATAGCCTACCCTGTTTCACTTACTGCTTGCTGAGTTGCCAGGTCGCGCCGCCGAAACAGTTCTTCTCCCAAAAGAAAAGCCCCTTGCCGAAGCAAGAGGCTAGTCATAACGCGCCCGCTGCTGACGCTAGCGTTGAACCTATAAGACAGACGTCAATATCGGCTCAGTCGTACAAGCGCCACGGTCGAAGATCCGAGTGCCCTGTCACCAGGATGAGCGGTAATAGATTTTGCCCGGCACACCAGAATGAAAATCATTCACCATGCGTTTAGCCCAATCGCGTGTTTCTGTAATAGCGCCTAAGTACCACTGGTCGTAGTCGCAGTTGCCGAAGAAATAGCCTGCACGATATGGCATCAATGTGCGAGCCGTTGTTGGGTCTTTGATAACAAGGCCGGGCTTGCGATGCTCCACCCAATGCTTGCCATCTGAACTCAACTCAAACCCTTCATACACATGACCTGATACCAATTCCGACCCAGCCAATACTTCGTCACAAACGCCTATCAACACATCAAGCAGTTCCCAACGCACATGGTAAAACTTGCAATTGTCATAGCCACCTTGCACGTTATCCACGAACCAAGCGTGAATATGGTTGGCCGTGCGCCAATGCATTACCTCCTCGTCAACGTGTGATATGTGATCTAATCGAATGCCTTTGACCGGTTGGCCACCACGTTCGATGTGAACCGAATATCGTTCGTCTGATCTATCGTGTTCGAACGACTTCACGTGAAGTCGTCGATACGCGTACATGTCTAATCCCATAGTTATTTGATTAATGGGCTTGTAATGCTGGGGTTAGCCAGCACTGCGTACATACCTACCCATCAACCAATGACAAGATGTGATCGTTCATGCGGTTCATCGCATCCGCCATCTCGTCCCGGTACATGTATCGGTTATAGATCCGAGCAATCGCGCCTTCTGGAGCTGCGTGCGAGAGGATGCGAGACGTAATGTGTGGTGGGATGTCTAGTCGCGGTGCATTGGTTGACCAGGTACGCCGAAGATCATGCAAACGCCATGGATCAAGCTGCACCAACTCATCAAGCTTGCGTTTGTTCTTGCTCCAAGCACTAAACGGACGACCGACCGCTGAGAGTGGTGAGAAGTAGTATCCTTTGACTGGAACATTGACCATCAACACGAATTTCGTGAGACCACCAATCGGACAATAGTGCTCTCGATTGTTCTTCATCACTTCAGCCGGAAACTCGATACCCGTCTTCTCTTTGTTGATCCATTTCTCTTGCAACCAGGCAATCTGGCCAGCTCTTTGGCCAGTCAGCATTAGTAAGCGGACAATCGAACCGTACTTGCCGAGCTCCTCACACGCTGCCCAGATCTCTGTAAGTTCATCGTCATCCAGTACCCGGTCTCTCGCTGGTGGCAGTTTGGGCTTTTTGAGGTGCTGCATTGGATTGGAGCGGCAATACTCTTGTGCCAGGCACCAACCAAAGAACACTTTGAGTACCGTGAACGCATGAGACTTATCGGTTCGCCGGGTGAACTCATCGAGTGCATCAGTCACCATGTACGGACGAATGTCAGCGACACTGCACCGGAACTGGAACCGGCCGAGTAGTCGGGTGTAGTCGCGGAAGGTGCTGGCGCGTAATTCCGTACTCTTGGCACGCAGATATTGCTCAACCGCTTCCTTGAACATGATGACTGGTGGTGCAATCTGGGCTGCCACAACTGGATCAAACAACAACCGTCTGGCTTCAGTGCGAGCATCCTTCAGCGACATCGTGGGATACCGCCCCAAATGTTTGCGTTCGCGATGCGCTAAGACCATAAATGAACGGGTGCCGCCTTTGGAGACCCGCACTCCAAATCCAGGCAAGTTTTGATCCCAATAATCGACTTGCCCCGTCTCAGGCAGCTTCAGTTTCTGGATAGCAAGATCGGTAAGCGATACTTTTGGCATGTTGAGCTCCCAGTCAGCACCCAGTCAGCAAAAGTGCTGGGTAACCAGGGTCAGCATGTGGAACCGGAATTAAGAAAAATCAATAGAAACAATTACTTGACAACGCCATGGGCAGCATGGACTACCCAAACTACTAATTCGTAATGCGTAGGTCGCCGGTTCGAGTCCGGCCTGCGGCACCACCTCTTGCTTATGTTGATAGTCCGAGCACTTGGGCGATAGCACGTTTGCATTTCTCCCAAATCGAGCTTGTTCCTGGTGCGGTGATGGTCGCCTGGGCTCCGCTCAATTCCAGATTAGACTGGCTAACCGTCGCTCCGGGCGCTTGGCTGCCGGTGCTGAATTCTTCTTGCAGTTTCGTTCTTGCCCGTTCGATCCGTTGCTGACGCTTGGCAATGAGGGGCTCGAATGCTGAGATGGTGACGCGAGCTTTAGATATCGAAAATTCAACGTCGGCTATGGCTTGCTTCTGCTCTTCCAGCCGCGAATGGGCCGCCTCAAAGAGTGTCGAACTACTGTTTCGGACGTCATCCGGTAATTTCTCCAAGCGACTTTCCAATCGTTCTAGGCAGCTCTCCAAGTGAGCATCCAGCGCGTTCTGGAATGCCTGA
The DNA here is from genome assembly GCA_039183375.1 of Pseudomonadota bacterium. Taxonomy (GTDB): domain Bacteria; phylum Pseudomonadota; class Alphaproteobacteria; order Rhizobiales; family Hyphomicrobiaceae; genus Tectiglobus. The sequence continues at coordinate 14,628 of JBCDBQ010000012.1, read as the reverse complement.
AACAATGCGCCGCCTTTCGATGAACTCACGGACATTTCCAATACGGCCAGCTCGTCAAGTAGGCGCTCGATGATCTTGGAGGAATCGTACTCTGATAAAGATTTGCGCAGAGGGTCGGGCTTCGTAATCGACCATACAGTGACAGGAGTGGAGGCAGCTAGAAGGATTGGCCCGCGATCAAGCGGCACCAGTGCTAGCTCTTCCGCCGCGAACTCCTGGGCAAATTCGGCTATTGTGTCCGAAAATCTCTGAATGCAAGCTGTTGCTTTGGTTTCCAATCGCTTCTGAGAGGCTGTGACGATGCGATTGATGTCATTCGAGATCTCGTCTGCCAGACCGCGGTTCTGCGACCACCAATCTTGCGGCACGGAGGCAGCTGTCGTCCGATGAAGCTCATGAAGTCGAGTTTTCAAATCTGTTACGCTTGGCTGAAACTCGTCCCATGCCTGTTCGGCGGCAAGCTTGAACCGACCGCCAGTGGTCTCCTGCATCCAGCTGTCGCGAAGGTGCGCCGTGTGCGTGTCGATCGATCGGTCAAATTGTTGCAGCGCAGCTGTATCGGAATTTGACAGCGCAGTCAGATGGTCAACTTCCTTTGCAAGTTTGGCTCTGTGCTCTACGAGGCAGGATTCGATTTCTTGCAGCAAGTTTTCGGATCGAATTCTCGTGCCATCAAGGCCGTTCGTTGTTTCGAACCAGTCAGCAAACCGCAGAACCTCATCTATATGCGACGGAAGCGACAATTCTGAATCGGGTCTGATTGACAGGGCCGTCATTGACGGAACGTGGAAGGCAAAAAATGGACAATCTTTTTTGAGACTTGGAAGCTCCTTGAGGAATTGATCTGCCACATAGTCGCGCGTCCTCTCAATGTGGTCACGTGCGAAAGCATCTGACCGCGGACGGAGCGAACTCGTCTCAACGAGCTTCGACATTTGCAGGTTGATAACAACGGCATCAACTGACGTGCCGGTTTCTAGGATCTCGCTTGCCAACTGAAGCGCCGGTCCGGCATTTCTGTCCTGAACAACAAGAATAATGGAATCCATGGCTTCAAGGGCCGCCTTTGCGTAATCGCGAAAGCGAATGGACATCCCCCCAAGACCCGGAAGATCAACCAGGCAAAGACTTGTTAGCAGATGCCGGCAAGGTAATGTTACAATCGCCTTCGTGATCTGTTCTTTATCGGCTGGGTTATAACGCTGCAAAGTATGAGCTTTGAGTTCCGAAAAACTCTCGCATCGCAGCTTGCGATTTTGCGAGACGGTCTCGATAACCATTGGCCCGGCCGCTGCGACGCAAACATGAATCGGTACAGCCGTTCCTGGCTGGTTCTCGTCAGTTGGAACAACATCTTGACCAAAAATTGCATTGATGAGCGTGGATTTCCCGACGCCCTCCAGCCCCGCAATGCCGACTATTCGTTCGTCGACTTGTCCGAACTTCTTTCCGACAATGCCTGATAGATGGTCCTCTCGAGCCCGGAGCGCCTCGGCAGTCCAAGCTGGGCCAATACGCAGTTCGATGAAGCGTTCGAATTCGTGTTTCAAATCCTGCAACGCATCACGTACAGCAGCGATCGCATCGGTTTCCTGGGGTTCGCGGGAAGCGCTCACAGCATCAACACAAAAACAAAGTTGGACTAGGGCATGGTGTTAGAGCAGCCGCCATCTGCTAGCTGCCACTTCGCTTCAAGGCGGATAGTTCCGTTGTGCACCAAACTGCTTGTCGTGGGTTGATCTCGAGCAGCTTATCAGCAAACCGCCTTGCGGACTGATCGGCTTCGTCACCTTCCGAGTTCGTGGCATCAACAAAGTTGCGAATGTGTCTCTTGAGTTCATCCTCAATCAATTCGCGCTGCTTGCTTTCGCCTTGCAAGTGACGAATGTCGTTCTCCAGCAGGAACTCGGCTTTGGGGTCCGCAATGGCTTTCTGAAGCGCCGCACGAATGCGCTTGAATCGTCGGGCGGCATCATCAGGCGCTGGCAAAGGAGCGGGTTGGTCGCCGGTTACGAAGAGCGCATCATCTTGCGCCTCAAGACGGCGGCGGGCAGGTTTCGTGACACGACGGGTGATGAAGTAGATGATGCCGCTAAGAAAGACCAGCACCGCCAACACAGTTGCTGCAAACCAAATGCCACCCAGCCTATTGGCGTGTTCCCAGACATCCGCAATGGCCGACAACACGAAGCCGGTGACTATCAGCAGGATGAGAAACGCAAGTGCCGCCACCAACAGTGGAAACGATCGATGACGCTTCAGGTCGCCATAGGCTTGCGAAACGCTCTGCTGCGCTTTCTTGCCTTGTATGCGGGCGACGATCGCGAAAATGATCGCCAGACCAAGACGAAACATTGCGCTAACCTACGCCTCCGCTGCCTCTGACAGCTCGAAGGCCGTCTTGCGTATAGATAGAATTCGACCTGAAAGGTTGTCGATCTCAGACAGCGTTGCCTCAAGTTGTTTCTTTTCAGCTGACAGGTCGTCCTGGTTCGTATTGCTGAGCGTTGCGTCGATTGACGTGAGCTGGGCCCTGAGCTTCTGTTCGGTCATTTCAACGATTTGCACGATTGCATCACCAATGAGTGGCTTGAGTGTTGCCTCGCGAGAGCGATGCGCATTGGCTGTCTTGCGTTGAATGTCGTGAAGCTGTGCAATGATGACTTCTTTGTCGGAGCCAAAAAAGCGGCTGAGCGAGTAGCCGACGGCAATCCAAAGAGAGACGCCACCGATAATGAGCCCGATTGTTTGCGTCACGAATGTCGGGTCGGGCACGAGGGCCAGGTAGGCTCCATGTGATGCGATGCCGGCCCCGGCAGCGCCTCCAGCAGCACCGCCCGTCGCCTTGAGCAGGAGGCGACCGCTCGCATCGTCCACGGAGCGCATCAGATTGTGCTGCAACACATCCTCTGGCGTCACCCGGATGGCATCAGAGATCTGCGCCATGCGAACAGGCAGCGCACCCAAAGCAGACACGATTGTTTCGTTGGCGCCTACGACAAACTTGGCCACTGCCTCCTCCAATAATTCTGCGAGGCGCTGATTGGTCCGTTGCACGCGCACCTCATTCTCAGCCCGCAGCACAGTGACCTGATCCGTCAGATTGACATCAAGATCTGTCTGACTGTCGCTTGCAAGCTTGCCTATCAAGGCTTCGATATCTCGAGAGATGAGCGCGTTTTGCTCGATGATGATGCTGTCGAACTGCGTCCAGACATGTTCTTGGACTTCATCAATCACCGCTTCAGTTGCGTATTTGGATTGCCAAGTATTCTTTAAAGCAGTGTTGGCGTCATGACGAAACTGGATGGCCGGCCTTTGATCTCCAGAAAGGAGTTGCTCGATGAGTTCATGGCGTAGGCTGACGTACGGTTTGAGCTTGTCGGACAAAGCACGCTCGGCGCGGCGAGCAGCACTCTGAACCATCCGGCCCAGGCTGTTCTGGCGGATGTACTGCGCGAGGTCAGACAGAAACCTATCGATCTCGGCGAGGTGTGCATCAGTGGCAATCGGGCCGCTACGGTGAAAAAGCAACTCGGCGCTGAACACGTAGAGCTGTTCCGCGGTCAACGAACTGTTGAGGCTCACCGCTTCAAGGCATTCCTTGATCCGGTCAAACCCCTCTTCGCGTGAGTTCTCTATTTTGTCTGCCACGGCTTGCGATTCAAGCGGCTTGAGCGTTGCCGGGCTCTCCACGAAATAGTCGGCATAGCGGTTCGACAGGATGGCTTGAAAGCCAACCCGGTTCTCCTGGGCGAGAAGAACCTGTGCGAGATCAATGAGCGGCCCGTACGATCGGTTCGCAGCGATCCCGATGACGGCCCCGGTATTGCTTTCGAGAAATCGTTGAGCTTCCCTGCGAACCTGATCGGATATCCCTCCGGTTCCCGGCATGTCGACAAGTAGAAGACCGTTTCTCAATATATCCTTGTCGATTTCGACAATACCGTAGGCAACTCCCTTGTGATTGTTTTCGTTGGTTCTCTGTCGGATATGATCGAGAAAGTCCTCCCGCTCACAATTCAAGGGAGGTTTGGTAGGACTGCTAAAGGCGATTTCGAATGATGGTTCTGGATTGCCGCCGTATTGAAAATAGACCGGTGCCACTGTTCCGGCCTGGTCAGCCTCAATCGGGGAGAGCTCTTCACCCAGCAGGCCACGAATGAGCGTTGACTTGCCCACGCCCTCAGCGCCGACCACCATTAAAGATAGGCTCATATTCGAAATGAGTTGGTCCGCCGCTTCAAAGTCGGACGTGACAGCATCCGCGATGCCCGGGAGCCTAGACGCGAGGCTCTGTCCGTCTTGTAGGGCTTGAACGACCTGGCCGCGAAGCTCTTGAAACCGCTCGAGCACCAGCGCTGGCGATGTAAAGTCCTGCATCATTTGCCTCAAGCAGCAGCATTCAAGAACCGCATCCCTTAACACGCAGCTTGGCGACAGCCAACTCAGTCCACCGTTGGCTATCGTCTAGAAGGAGACTTCAAGAGCGAGTGCGAGATTGCAACGCCTCATGTAGGAAATTCAATGAGTTATTTCCAGTCAGGCATTGAGTTAAGATGCGTTTAGTTCGTCGTGCACCCGGGATGTGTAGCGGCCTTCCCGGTCTGAGCTCGACCGTAGCTCAACTCCGCAATTGCATGCTCCACATGTCTGGTATACCAAATAAAGAATGCCACACACCAAAATTAGTGGCCAAGCAAAGTTCCGCCAAACAGAGTAGCTTGAAAAGCTACCATAAAAAGCACGGGCGGGACGATTGGGGAGTGAATGCTGCCGTATCCTGCAGGCTCGCAATTGGTCTTGCTTGACGGCCTTGTTTGCGAGGAGATCAATTGTGAAATCGGCATTAGCCACGCAACTCGATTGCGCGACGTCATTCGCCTCGCCAGGCTTCCGGAAGCATGTGCCAAAAATACTGGGCATGAGCGTGTACCCAGCAATGGCCACCCAATCCGCTAGTCTAAACTCGGTGCTTAACTGCCAGGACATTAGATCCTCTCAACGGAACAATTTGCACTTTGGGGTGCTGTCGAGAGGCTGAACAGTGGTTGCTGAAAGGCAGCAAGCGTCTCAATATCGAGCCAGTTATCTGCCAAACCTCCCAGACCACTCGCTAGCACAGGGTGATGTGTGAATGACCGTACGAACCGCTGAACTCCTGATGTGCCTGTTTATGGCGGCGCTCTCAGCCTATTTCATGTGGGAAGCTGCCAAACTCCCAATCGGTTGGATACCGGACGAAGGGCCAGGCGGCGGCTTCTGGCCGTTCTGGCTGTCGCTGATCATGTTCGGTTGTTGTGGTTGGATCCTTATCAATTGGGCGAGACGGAAAACGGCGGTCGCGCAGTCGACAGAGGCTTTCTTCGCACCTGGCGTCTTTTCCGATGTAGGCGTTGTCGCCTTGGCCCTGTTCGTCACGATCGCGCTTTTTGACGGTATCGGCCCCGTTCCTGGCATCGGCGTCTATGGCGCACTCCCGCTATTTCTCTTTTTCTATCTTAAGATCCTCGGTCGTCACAGTTGGCTTTTGACGCTTAGCAACATGATTGCTCTGCCAGTTGTCACGTTCTTGTTCTTTGAAATTGCCCTCAAGATAACTCTTCCCAAAGGCATCACTGAGCCGCTCTTCTATCCTCTCTTCAAGTTCTTCTTCTCCTAGTCGAGAAGTCGAAGCTGCGAAAATTTCTGCGCCTCAAAACGATCTAGGACCTACAGATGGAAATTCTTAATCTTCTCCTCGATGGCTTTGCGGTTGCGCTTCAACCACTCAATCTTGGTTTGATCCTTCTCGGATGCACGGTCGGACTATTCATCGGTGCCATGCCGGGTCTGGGGTCCGTCAATGGCGTGGCGATCCTCCTTCCGTTGACATTCTTGGTGCCACCGACCGGGGCCATTATTTTCCTTGCCGCCATCTACTATGGGGCGATGTACGGTGGAGCAATCTCGTCCATCATGTTGGGTATTCCCGGCGCATCCACAGCTGTTGCGACGACGTTTGATGGTCGGCCGCTCGCGAAACAGGGATTGGCCGACAAAGCTCTAACGGCAGCTGCTGTTGCCTCTTTTGTCGGTGGTACAATCTCAGTTGTGCTTTTCACCTTGTTCGCACCACCTTTGGCACACATTGCGTTGACCTTTGGGGCACCGGAAGAGTTCGCTCTGATGATGCTTGCCTTCGCGACCTTTATTGGTCTTGGGGGCGACGACATTGCAAAGACTATCTTCTCAATCTGTATCGGTCTGGTTCTCGCCGCTGTCGGTCTTGATATCGTCTCAGGCGAGCCGCGTATGATCTTTGCCGACATTCCGGGTTTCCTCCACGGCATCAATTTCCTGGTTCTCGCCATCGGAATTTACGGCATTGGCGAAATGCTCTGGACCATCGAAGAGAACACCAAGGCTGGCGGCAAGAGTATGCTTTCCGAAGCAACAATCTCTGTCCAACGCACCATGAACAACCTGCGCGAGCTGTGGGGCACTTGGAAGACCATGCTGATGGGATCTTTCCTTGGCTATTTCGTTGGCATCTTGCCGGCTGCTGGTGCCACGCCTGGCTCGCTCATGGCCTACGGTATCGGCAAGCAGATGTCGAAGGAGCCGGAGAAATATGGCAATGGCGCTGTTGAGGGTGTCGTTGCTCCAGAGTCGGCCAACAACGCCGCATCTACGGGTTCTATGTTGCCAATGCTAACGCTTGGAATTCCCGGCTCTCCGACGACGGCCATTCTACTGGGTGGCATGGTGATCTGGGGTTTGGAGCCAGGCCCGCGCCTGTTCACCGATCACAAAGAATTCGTCTGGGGGCTCATTGCCTCGCTTTACGCCGCAAACCTGTTCGCAGTGATATTGAACATCATGTTCATTCCAGCCTTTATCTGGGTCCTCAAGTTGCCGTTTACAATTTTAGCGCCTGTCATATTCATCCTTTGTCTGATTGGCGGTTATGCGCCAACAAAGGATCTTCACGATGTTTGGCTCATGTTCGGATTTGGAATTGTCGGCTACCTCATGCGCAAGCTCGACTACCCATTGGCACCAGCTGTGCTGGCGATTGTTTTAGGACCTCTGGCTGAGCCGGCTCTCCGTCAATCGCTGCTGATTTCAAGTGGCGATCCATCGATCTTCTTCACGCGAACATATGCTGGCCCCATCATGATCGCAGCAATAGTATTGCTCGTTCTTCCCTTGGTGGGTCCGATTTTGCGGAGTTTCCGTAGACCAGATACCACTGGAAACGCATCCGGTTAGGGCCGTGTCAGAAATGCGCCGATATGCGCAGCTTGCAGGGCTATCCAAGGGTTGTGCGTAATCTGGTACTTGGTATACCAGGAAAGAAATTCGGGTGACATCCTCTGGCGCACCGGCATGATGGATGTCCGTGTTTGGGCTGACAGTGCAGCGCACGCTCACATAAGGAACGGATAAATGGCAATGGATACAGCAGCGGCCGATAGTTCGGGTACAGAGACTGAGCTGACAGACGGCTTTCACCTGGTCATCGACGCCCTGAAACTCAATGGCATCAATACGATTTATGGCGTTCCCGGCATTCCAATTACCGATTTTGGCCGCTTGGCACAGGCAGAAGGAATGCGGGTCATCTCATTCCGCCATGAGCAGCATGCTGGGTATGCCGCATCAATTGCAGGCTACCTCACACAGAAGCCAGGTATCTGTTTGACCGTATCAGCTCCGGGTTTCCTGAATGGATTGACCGCACTCGCGAATGCCACAACCAACTGCTTCCCGATGATTCTCATCAGTGGCTCGTCAGAGCGAGAAATTGTCGACTTGCAGCAGGGTGATTATGAGGAGATGGACCAGCTGGCCATCGCCAAGCCACTGTGCAAGGCAGCATTTCGCGTGCTGCACGCCCAGGATATTGGAATTGGTGTTGCTCGCGCCATACGTGCTGCATGCTCTGGCCGTCCAGGCGGCGTTTACCTCGACCTTCCAGCACAGTTGTTTGCACAGACAATGGGTGCTGAAGCTGGACAGAAGTCGCTTGTCGAGGTTGTCGATCCGGCACCAGCGCAGATCCCGAGCCAAGAGTCGGTTCAGCGCGCACTTGAGATGTTAAAGAGCGCCGAGCGCCCGCTCATCATTCTTGGAAAAGGTGCAGCCTATTCTCAGGCAGACGATGAAATTCACGCGCTGGTAGAAAAATCAGGGATCCCCTATCTGCCCATGAGTATGGCAAAAGGTTTGTTGCCGGATACGCACCCACAATCAGCTGGCGCAGCGCGCTCGATGGCCCTCAAAGAGTCAGATGTAGTGATGCTGATAGGTGCGCGCTTGAACTGGCTCTTGTCACACGGCAAAGGCAAGACCTGGGGTGAGCCGCACACCAAGAAATTCGTCCATATCGATATTGAGCCCAAAGAGATGGACAGCAACGTCGCAATCACAGCACCGGTTGTTGGTGACATCCGATCCTGCGTTGGCGCACTACTGGATGGCATGGGCGATAGCTGGCCGGCGCCGCCAGCTGCATGGACAGAGGCAATCCGCACAAAAGTCCAAACGAATGTCGAGCGGATGGCACCGCGCTTACGCAATAACAATAATCCGATGGACTTCCACGGTGCCCTTGGTGCCTTGCGTGAGATTATCAAGGAACGCCCAGACACGATCCTCGTTAACGAGGGCGCGAACACGCTCGACTTCGCGCGCAGCATTATCGATATGTATCGGCCGCGCAAACGCCTTGATGTTGGGACCTGGGGTGTCATGGGTATCGGTATGGGCTTTGCGACAGCTGCGGCCATCGAAACAGGCAAGCCCGTCCTCGCAGTTGAGGGCGACAGCGCCTTCGGTTTCTCAGGAATGGAAATTGAAACCATCTGTCGTTATAACCTGCCTGTCTGCGTCGTCGTATTCAACAACAACGGGATTTACCGCGGCACCGACGTTAACCCTACGGGCGGTAGCGACGTTGCTCCAACAGTATTCGTGAAGGACTCCCGATATGATCAGATGATGGCAGCATTCGGTGGGGTTGGGGTCTACGCTACGACGCCGGACGAACTCACGCGCGCCGTCAACGAAGCCATCGATTCAGGCCGGCCAACTCTCGTAAATGCCGTGATTGATGAGACGTCCGGAACGGAAAGCGGCCGTATCGGTAACCTGAACCCCGCGAGTAAACTCTCTAAGAAATAACTAGTGATATTGGGCTGGCTAAGTTGCAAATTTTCTGGCCAGCCCATTCGCGTCAGCCATCCCATCTTTATGAGATCCAGTAGAGAGATACCGCGCCAGCCGCACGTCATAGTCGTGCAGGCCAGAGCGCTTCCCACTCGTTGAAAGTGACTTACTGAAGTTCGGATCCGAACTGTCGCTACAACTCGAAAAGCCTCTGAAAATCAAAAGCTAAACTGTCTCCCGCTACTAGGGCAATAGGGGGGTGTTGTTGCTGTGCCGGCTTGGCGGCAGAGGTACTCAGTCAATTCATAGTCATCATGCCAATAAGGTATCAAAAGCGATTGGTACACAACTTGCTCGTCTCTCGGCAGTTGAAGCTTGTAAGTGGATTGCCGGCAGTATTGAGTTATGGATTCTATTGAAACGCCAATCGCAGAAAAATTCACGGATGCCGCCGTCTCTGCCGACCAGCAGCCCGGTTTACCTATCTTTGTGGATCTCGATGGAACGCTTGCGCGGACCGATGTCGCCCAAGAATTGTTTATTCGCTACTTTAAGCAACCGACTCGCCCCTTTGAGTTCTTGACGGCGCTTTTGTCTGGTCCTTCTCATATCAAGCGTATTCTCGCAGAAACGCAGGATTTTTCAGCTGAAACACTGCCATATAACGAAACCATCCTGAACTACCTGAGGACCGAAAAGAGGAAGGGACGGAGGGTTTATCTTGCCTCGGCAACTGACAAGTTTATAGCCGAGAAAATCGCTGATCACCTACAACTCTTTGACGGCGTCATCGCGTCATCACCGGGCGAAAATCTCAAGGGATCGGCAAAGCTAGACCGCATTCGTGAGCAGGCTGCAGGCGAAGACTTCGAATACATCGGTGACAGTGATGCAGACATTCCAATTTGGGACAGTGCGACCCAATGTGGGTTCGTAAACACCAAGGGCAAGGCTGCATCGTTTGCGACAAAGGTGCAAAATGTCAGTGTGAGTGTTGCAGACTTGCCGTCGCGGCCGCGCGCAGTCTTCAAAGCAATTCGCCCCCATCAGTGGGCAAAGAACTTCCTGATATTTGCGCCTCTGTTGTTCTCGCACTCTTACACAGATCCATCGCAGGTAATGGCCACGGTTCTGGCTTTTCTAGCCTTCTCGGCCTGTGCATCAGCTATCTACATTGTAAACGATCTTTTTGATGTCGAAGCCGACCGGGTCCACCACAAGAAGAAGTTCAGACCGTTCGCGGCAGGCACGCTGCAACCGATTGACGGAGCGCTTGTCGCTGGCGTTCTCATTACTGGGGCATTGATTGCGAGTGCGAGCCTACTGCCGTTTTCATTCCTCCTAGTGCTGCTGGCATACATTGCGACGACGACACTCTACTCAACGGTCCTGAAGCACTATTCGACAATCGACGTCATAACGCTGACCTGTCTCTACACCGTGCGCTTGATCGCTGGAGCGGCTGCTATCAGCGTTGAGTTATCTCCTTGGTTGCTGAATTTTTCGCTCTTCTTTTTCCTGAGCTTGGCCTACATGAAGCGCTACATTGAGCTTAAGGCGGTTGAGCCGGGTCAGAAACTTAACGGCCGCAACTACTCGTCGGACGAAGTCGACATTATTGCGGCGTCCGGGTTGGTTTGTGGGGGGCTCTCAATTTTGACTTTGTCCCTCTACCTCAACAGCGAGTACGTAAAGAGCACCTATTCATCGCCAACCCTGCTCTGGTTGATTTGCCCACTTCTCTTGTTCTGGGTCTTCCGGTGTTGGCTTTGGGCCCGACGCGGCAAGATTGATGACGACCCAGTGGTGTTTGCACTGCGTGATCGCATTAGCCTGACAACCGCTGTCATTACTGGTTCTCTCATCATCGCATCAAAATACGTGCACCTGGGTGGTCTTCTCCCATGACAGCATCGAACATAACGTTGATCATAGTCGCTGTTACAATGTCTGCTTTGGCACAAGTCGCATTGAAGTACGGCGTAGGTCGGGCCGATATCGCTCCCGATATGAGCCTGATCGCAAAGTCCTTCGGCATGTTGTTCTCGCCCTACGTGATGGTGGGGCTTACGTTCTACGTTGGTAGCGTTGTCTTCTGGCTATTTGTGCTCCGCCAAACGGATCTCTCACTCGCCTACCCATTCGTCGGACTGAGTTTCGTCATCGTCTTTTTTATGAGCGTCTTTGCGCTCGGCGAGCCTTGGGAACTCAATCGTATCATCGGGGCGGCAGTGATTGTCGTCGGCATCATTATCCTCGCAAGGTGAAGGGCAGGCTACGGTGTTTCAGGACCGCGTAATGGACGTCACAGCCGCTGCTGGGCAGCGTATCGATCGCTACGACACGCTTAAGATTTGCATTCTATTGTTTCTCGCCGCGCTGGTTTTGCGGGTCATCGGGATCAATTATGGCTATTGGCATGGGGACGAGCGCACCAACGATGCAGCCCGCGTATTGACTGGGCAATTGGTTCCTGGTCAGCACTTCTACCCGCCGCTTCACAACTATATAGTGGCCACTGTCTACGGGATCATTTTTGCCATCGGCAGATTGATCCCGGTTTGGCACGACGCAGCAGATTTCCGTTCTGTATACTTTGCCGATCCGACTATATTCTACGTCGGGGCTAGGTTCACGACGGCCTGCATGTCGGCACTCATTGCACCGTTGTTCTATCTGATTGCGCGCGAGCTGCGGTTCAGCAAGGCTATGAGTCTAATGGTGGCGGGCTTTGCCATCATTCTACCTGTCAGCGTCTACCTCTCTCACATTTCGAAAAGTGACGTCCCGTTGGCAACAATGACTGTTGCAACAATCTATTGCCTACTTCTGAAGGAGCGCGATCCACGCAGCATGTGGTTCGACATTCTGCTGGGACTGTCGGTGTCACTCGCGTTCAGTTTCAAACACTCGTTCCTCTTCATAGCTATCCCGCTGGGCGTCTGGCACATCGTCCGTTCACTTCAGCTTCTCAAGATTGATGAGATCGTTAAGTCGTTCGCCATCACAGCTGTCGTATGCGTCGTTTCATGGCTGATCTTCAACATTGGGATCATTCTCGACTTTGCTAACTTCCTCGACTACCAGGCAATCCAAGCGCAGATGTCAATTCGAGAGCCATCTTCGCCATTCGCTGGCGTCTATCTGTGGGGAAAGCTTGCAACGCAGACCTCAGCCGGAATTACTGTCCTCTCTTTCCTGCTTTTCTTGGCATTCCCTGCTGTCGTATTCTCGAAGTATGTCTCGCTGGAAGACAAGCGGCCGATCGCGTGTTTCTGGGGGGCTATCGCGTTCGCTATCATCGCCGTTATTGCGATTACAGGTGAACGGCAACACGAAGGCCTTTGGCTGGCACATTTCACAGCCATGCAATTGTTCGCAGCCTTACTCCTGGCAATGCTCGTGAGCTCCAAAAGCCTCATGGTTCATCGTGTGGGGATCGGGCTGTGTGTCGGCTTGGTTCTGCTTTCACTCGCCGGCGTCACCCGCGCGCTCAGAGAGGCTGTCGCAAAGCCGATCTCACAAGAAGTTGCGGAATTTGTTCGCGACAAATTTCGTGACCGAAAAGTGGTTTCGTCATTCCTGATCAAGGCACCCCAAACCAAGCAGGCCCAGCAGTGGGACATCAATCGCGAACAACGGCTAGCCAAGAAGTACAAGATTGAAATGCCTGAGCGCGCCCTAGAGCGCTTAATCAAGTTCGACTCACCTCAGTCGATCTTTTACGTGAAAATGCCTCAGGTATTCTACGGCTTGGAGTTTGCCACGGATGAACAACTTGAAGGCATTGTGAAACCGCACGGCTGGCCGTTGCAGAAAGAAGAGTGGCAACTGGACTACTGGATGAAGCAGGGTTTCGATGTGTTCGTGCTCGCCGACTACGATGCACTCATCAAGCGACCTGAGCCGAAATTGTTCTATAATTTCTACACAGAGATGACTAAGCGCTGCAAACTGACACGTCGCTTCGAACCAACTAAACCGATGTATCTGGAAACCTCGGCCGTCATCTTCGATTGCAAGGATGCAGGCAGCTAGGTCGACAGCAGCAGAACGTGTGTTTGATCGATCGCTCACTCGTTTTGAAAGTCATTCCACTTCTTTTCCCCGGTGAGGCAATCGTAAGCAGCTTGCTTGGTCGTGTACTGCGCCTTGTGCACAGGAGGCGACCCTCGATGCGGGACAAACGATGTCCCGGCGATTTCGAGCAGAAGCTTCCTGAGGATTGCTGTGGCAAACTCATTCTTTTCAGTCACCGGCAAGACAAATGAGTTTGTGCCGCCAATCACGCACTCGGAATAGTAGCGGTCGATGTTAGGGACAGCGAAAAAGCTTGAAGGACCGGGTGGGCGTTCGATGACGAAGGGAAGTCCATTGATCACGATGCCCTTCGCGATGACCTTGCGGCTGACCTGCTTCACAGGCAGACCCTGATTATTGGGTCCATCGCCGGAAACATCGATAACTTGGCGCAGGCTCTCGATCTTGTTGTTAGTGATCAGGGAGGCCGCCGCAAGAAGTGCGCTCGAAATTGATGTTCGTTTCTCTCGTGCAATTGGCCGAGCGGCCAGTTCGTTCGCGACGGCATTTGCATCCGCTGCATTGGCAATAATCCGCCATGGAATGACAACGGATTGAAAATCTTTGCCGGCCCACTCCATGTAGGCAAAAGCAATTCTACCACGCAATCCCGTTTCAATGGCTCGAATGATACGCGGGTGCCTGAGAGCAGAGACATAGCCATTGCGCTGAAGTCGTTGTTCCTCAACATCCATTGATCTCGAGATATCGACGGCCAGAACGAGTTCAAGATCAACTTCTTGTCGGGCACTTGCGTCGCGGCTGGTTATTGAAACCGCAAAGACGAGCACGAGAATTGCGATCGTTCGTAAGGGAATAAGCATGGCGTACTCAATCTGTCGCTGACATGGAGGGTTGCAACATCTTTGCAAAAGCAGTTGTCTGCTGCCACAAAATTTCCGAGCGCATCCAAAGCCGCCGCAAAGCGCTTGGTGTGTCCGGTTGAACATGGAGAACATGCCTAGGTGCCAGAGTTGCCAGAAGTTGAAACTGTGTGCCGGGGTCTGGCACCGGTAATGGAAAGCGAAACGTTCTCGGACGTCATTCAGAGCCGCCCGGATCTACGATTTCCGTTCCCGGAGAGATTTGTCGCTCGTATCAGGGGCGCCGTGCTCACCCACATCCGGCGCCGCGCCAAATACATTTGTGCTTACCTATCGACCGGCGAAGTTCTGATCATGCACCTTGGCATGAGCGGGCGATTTACGATCGAACCACCGACTGGAGCGGCGCAGAAGCCCGGCGACTACGTTTACTCGACAGACACGATACCAGCGCATGACCACGTTATATTTCGAATGTCGAGTGGAGCGGTTGTGACATACAATGACCCGCGCCGCTTCGGCTTTATGGATCTTGTACCGGAAGGTGAGCTCGATAGCTGTAAGCACTTTG
>JBCDBQ010000011.1:0-33860 GCA_039183375.1 Pseudomonadota bacterium | reverse complement strand
GACATCGAGACCCTGCACGCCATCGAGGCTCGTCTCGCAACCCTCATTGGGCACTTGTCAGGGCCGGAACATGTGCTCACGCGGGCGTTTGCGCGTATCCAAGTTGGCGAGTACTGGCAATCTTTTCTTGATACCGCCCCTGACCTTGCTTACCGGCACACCGCCCGCGCCTTCGAAGCGGCGCTCGGTGAAGACGGGGTACGGATACCGCACCGAAAGCATTACGAGATGCTGATGGCTCTCTCTGCGCTCTCGGACAAACGCCGCGCGGGCGCCGCGACGCAGCAGATCGAAACTTCCCTGGGCTACACCGAGCGTGCCGAGGCCCTGCTGCCCTATCTCTCTGACGAAGACGCGGCGAACCTCTGGATGGAGATTTGCATTCTCTACACCCGACGCTTGTCGGGCGATATTGCTGAAAACAAACGCCGCGCGCGAGAGGCGATCGCCAAAGCCCGTAGGGGAGCGATCTCTACCCGCATGTCAGTTATGCTCAGCTTCAACGAGGCATTGACGTTCGTTGAAGAAACGACCGGAAATACACTTCAAAGTCTCAGGATCGGGCTCCTCAAACTCGACGGCATCGCGCCGTCCATCGACGCCTTGATGGCCGCCCCTCAGCGTGTGAATTTCAAGCGCAGCCTCGCGGTCTCGATCCTCAAGCTGGCGGACCACGACGCTGACTATAGCGACCGTCTGGTCGACGCCGAGGCCGCACTCGCCGAAGGCAGCAGGCTGGCGGGTGAGCTGGGCAACGCCGACGAAGTGGCGCGACAGTCTCTGCTCTATGTCCAATGCAGTTTTCTCCGCGCGAAACTAAAACAAATCCCCTTCGACCCGCGCCGCCTCCTGCTAATCCTGCAGAACATTCAAGGCGCATTCACCCCCGACAAAAACCCGTTGGTCTTTCTGCAAAGCATGCATCTCGTAGCAAAGATCAATGTCGCTGCCAGCTACTCCGACCATGCGCAAGCGGTCCGCATGATGGCAATCAAGGCGATCTCTGAGAACACCTTTCCACGCATCCAACGCAGGCTTCTCAGCGAAGCGGCGGAGCATCTGCTCGTCAAGAACGATCTTTGGGGCGCGCTACCGCTCATCGAGCGGGCGGCGGAGTGCTGCGAAGCGATTTTCGTGACCTTTAACAGCGCCGAGCAGCGGGCCGAGGAGATCGAGAAGGCATCTCAGATCTATGAGACACTGATCGACCTTCTAACAGTCACAGCAAAAAATTCGAAGGACTCCGAAAAGCTGCTCCTTTGGATGGAACGCGCCCGCGCGCGGCAATTTCTCCTCGTGCTGGGCGCGGCGACCCCCGCACCGCCGGTTGGCCTGCCGGACGACCTGCTTCAACGCGAGGCGATGCTCCGCGAGGCGCTCGCCAGCGGTCTCGACGATACGGATATTTTCACGGCACTCTCTCCGGACGCGGATACCGCGCCAGCTGACACACGTGCACGGTTGCGCGCGGCGTTGGACGACGTGTTCGACGAAATCTCAGCCCATAGTGATGCCGGGGCCGCCTACGTTGCGCTCCGGCGACCGAAGCCGCTGACGCACGGCACTTTGGCGGCGTTTGCAAAGACACTTCAGCCCGGAACCACTGTCTTCTCGCTTTTCGCAACAGACACGGCCGTCAACGGTGTGTGGCTCGACGGGGGCGGGCGGTATGAGGCGGTTCGCTGTCCGATTGGCGTCACCGAGCGCGCGCCGTTTTTTGAGTCTTTCGAGACCGACGTTCTCGCCCGCGACATGGCCGACGGTCAGCCGCCGCTGAACCAACATGGTTGGCAGTTCTTAGGAAAGGTTCTGTTCGACGAGCACCATCAGCTCCTCGCGAAGACCGATCACCTAATACTTGTGCCGCACGGTGACCTCCATCATCTTCCTCTGCACGCCCTCATGGTCAATGAAACGCCACTCATCGCGCAGACCGCTGTCCAGATCGTGCCCTCGTTGTCCGTCCTCGCCCACCTCCGCGGGCGGCAGCGTGCGTCGGGTGGCGCGTCGATGGCGTTCTCGGCCCCCCTTGAAGAGGTCGACAGAGCGACATTTGAGGGTGAGGCCGTACGTGTAGCCGACGTCCTTGGTGGTACGCTCATCCGCGATGCCACGCGCGCCGACGTCCTGACGTCGATCCCTTCGGCGAGTAACATACATATCTGCTGCCATGCTGCCGCGGACGACGAAAGCCCCCTAAACGCAGCGCTTTACCTCGCCGACGGCCCGTTACGTGCAGCCGACCTTCTGCATTCAACGTTGCAGGCTCGCCTCACGACGCTAAGCGCTTGCGAAACCGGCCGGATGACCATCGGAGCCGGCGACCAGATGGACGGCTTCGCCTCCGTATTGTTGCAAGCAGGTAGCCAGTCAGTGCTGCTCACGCTCTGGCGTGTGTACTCTGCTGCAACGATGGAGTGGATGACGGCGTTCTACCAAGCGCTAGACGCCGCACAAAGCCTCCCCTCAGCGCACCAGACGGCAACTCTCGCGCTGATGCAGCGTTACCCCGACCCGGTCTACTGGGCGCCGTTCGTGATGCAAGGCGCGGTCCAAGATATGTGAGCGGGGCTCATCAGGCCGCACCGAGAGATGTGGTTAAAAATTTCCGCGGGCTCATGACGCTGTCATCGTAGTTTTCCAGAGAACGGCTACGCTCCCCTAACGTGGCAGGCGTTGAGGGGAGCCAGATCACAATTTGGACGTAGGTTTCGTGGCAGGCGTTCTCGACCTTCAACGCCAGGTAAAGCGGATTCTCCAGCGCCATGACGATAGTAGCGTGCGCTTGGAGCATGCCGTTCGCAAGCTGTGGGTGCCGCTTTATCGGGTGGACGCGGCGCGGCCCGTTCTGGCCCTCTGGTTCGAGCAACCGGGGTGGCACTGTCCGTTTGAGCCGCGAGCGGCCGTCCGCACGGATACGCCGTTCCAGCACTTACCTCTGCGATGGCGGGCGTTGACCCTTATCATTCTGGGCGAACTATTCAGAGCGGAGCTCGATTTTTGATGCTGAGATGCCCGAGGCAGCGCGTTGGCTGTTCAGCAGAGCCATGCCTGTTCTTCGGCACCGTCGGCCTCGGTCACCCCAATCAAACGATGGAACCTCCGTTGATTGCGCTGTAGGACGAGGCCATAGATTGAGCAGGCGCCCAGTCCACCGGTTGAGCGGGAACTTCCTCGATGAAAGAGGTGATTTCGGGCGAGTCCACTCATGAAATCAAAACGACATTTTAATATTCTAAACGTATCACATTGATGTCCGACAATGCAAACTTATTGGACATAGAAGGGACCAACAAAGCGGGGCGGTTTGCGCAATATATGGTAGGCAAAAGCGCCGTGACAGGATAGTGTTGTAGCATGACCTATGTCCGCCAAAGCTTCAGCGATGATCTTGAGACCTTACCCCGGATGCCGTCCTGGGTCACGGCGGCGCGCCCCGAAACCCCTGAAGATGTGGCGTTTTTGTCAGGCGCAGCGCTGAGCCACCTGCATCTTGTGTTGGGCCATGAGGGCGTCCCCCAGACCTTGCTCCGGGCGCGGTTGGCGCTGCGCGCGGCTGAGGGCTGCGTGACCTTTGCGGGACGCCCAGAACGGGCCACAGAGTTGCGCGATGCGGTGGCGTTTTTGGATCCCGGCGACAGTCCGGGACCGGCGGGTGAGATCTATCTCTCCTGGCAACGCGCAGTGGAGCGACCGGTTTCTGTCAAGGCGCTGCGCCGGGCTTTGCCCGAGATCGACGCCGACCAGATCGCAACCTGGCTCGACGCGGGGCAGGGGGCTCCAGTCGGTCGTGCAGCAGCCGTGTTGCAAGCCGTGATCGATGAGCGTCCGCGAGACCACACCGCGGCAATGCTGATCGCTGATACGGCATTGGCACAAGCGCTCGGGTGGAACCATGTTCTGCCGCACCTGGCGCTCGGTCTCAAGCGGACCGATCTGCGGATGTCGGGTGACGAGCTTCGGCTGGCATGCCATCGGGCGGTCTTGGCGGCTGCCACAGAGGCGACGCGAGGGGCCACAGATCTTGCCCGCCGCGCGGCGCGCTTGAAAGAGGTCGCCCCGAAGCTGCGGGCCAAGGGGGCCGGAGAAGCCATCACCCTGTTCATGACACAGGATGCCGTCGCACCGACGGCTCTGACTTCGCTCCGGTCGGACCGCGCCGCGCGGCGGTTCTGCGATCGGCTCGTGGAGCTCGGCGCGGTGCGCGAGCTGACCGGACGCGAGACCTTCCGGCTCTACGGGATCTGAGCCATGGCCAAGGACCACGCAGACCAAGCGCTGGATCGGGAGCTGGAGGACCTGCCTGCCGACCTGCGCTGGCGCGAATGGATGCGCCGGATCGAAGCCGTGCTCTTTGCCTCCGCGTCGCCCGTGCCGCGCGAGGACCTGGTCCGGGTGGTGGGGCACAGGGTCTCGCTCGATCTTCTGATTGACGATCTCGCCGCCGACCTCGAGGGACGGTCCTTCGAAGTGGCCAAGGTTGCCGGCGGCTGGATGCTGCGGACCCGGCCGGCCTATTCGGCGGCGATCCGGGCAGCCGCGGATGTCGGCGACCAGGATCTCGATCTGCGCGAATACGACGTCGCTGTCCTTGCCGCCATCGCCTATCACCAGCCGATCACGCGGGACGGGCTCAAGGACATCTTTGGCAAGGAGATCAGCCGCGACTTGATCGGCCGGTTACACGCGCGCGGGTTGATTGGCACCGGGCCGCGATCCCCCCGGCGCGGCGCGCCGTATACCTACGTGACCACCGAGCAGTTCCTTGTGGCCTTCGATCTGGAGACACTGCAGGACCTGCCGGACCGGGAACAGATGGAGGATGCGGGACTGGCTGCAGAATGACATGCTAGCCCCAAAAATCGCACTCTATGGCTCAAATCTGGGCCATTCATGAGTTATAGACCTGCATCCTATACCTCATGACCATTTGCGGGCTTGGCGGTCGACGCTTTGTTGACTCCCCATCACCGGGTTCCTGACTTCCAATCGCCAGGCCTTTTGAGGTCAGGCTGAGTTGATCTCCGCCTCCAGCGCTGCGATCGCGTTCAGCACGTCATCGAAGCTTGGCGCGTCGCCCATGATCATTTCACGCATCCCGGCATAGTCGCGACGGAGTGCAGCCTCGAGGTCTTTGCCTGGGGTCAGGCGGAGCGATCCCGGCTTTGCGTCTTCGTATCTCGCCCAGGCAGCTTTGAAGAACACCGACTTATGATGGCCAACCTCGCTCAAGAGGTCGAGATTGGCCAAAGCCCGCGCCCCGGCGTTGTGCTGGGTCAGTTGCGCCATGTCGTAGTAGTGCCGGGACATGCGGTCAGCGAGCGGTTTGCTTCTGTCCTGATGGAAAAGCATGTGTAGGATCGTCGCCTTCTCCCAGAACGTCCGTTTGATCCCAAGGGTGCGCACATCAACAGGGTTAAGGCCGGGCAGATTGGGAAATGCTTGTTGGACATAGGTTGAAAGTGTCCGTTGCTCGGCGGGGAGCTGTGCGCCACGCGCCCCGAATTCGAACCGCACGACTGGTTTGATGTAGCCTGGATCATCGCTGTTTAGAGATGGGTAAGCGAACAGCACTGTCTGGGGGTCGCTCTCGTCGATCTGGAGGGAGAACGGTTGCTCGAGGCTCGCAGAGAAGGCGGTGTTGATTTCTTCGAGCAGCCGACCGGCGACGGTTGCCTCTGCGGCCTCCTGAAGCTCCTGCAACAGAGATTTGCGTTTGCCGCCCGAGAGGTCAGGGTTCTCGGGGTCGTTGTCTCCTTCGAACCCTAGTTGGGCGCGGTCGAGCGACAGATCCACGTCTTCGGAAAACCGATGGATGACATCGTAGGCTTTAGAGAGCGATGTGCCTCCCTTGAAGATCAGGTGATCGCCAAAGGAGGGCAGGGCGAACAGATGCTGGAGCGACCAGCAGACCCAGAAGTCCTTTTCGACGATTGCCCTGGCAAAGCCGAGTTCCGCCGCGGCTTGCCGGAATGCTCCATCGCGGTTTGCAGGCGTGTCGTTTGCGAAGGCGTCCATGCTCAGGCGTGTGCCACGATTTGCTGAACGACAGGATGCATCCAGGCCGGAACGTGTCTGCTTTGCTTTGCTAGCTGCGCCCGGTCCTTGGCATCGAGCGTGCGGGCGATCTTACCAATCACCTGATCGTCGACGCGATCCTTGCCGACATAGCGGAGTGCCTGAAACACAGTGCCCGTCTTAGACCCAGCGCCGACTAGTGTCTTCGGAGAGGCGTTGCGGAACTGGATGACCTGACGTCCGATCTTCTTCGTTCGTGTGGGCCCGTCGGTCATGTAGGTCGGATTGGAGGGGACTTGGGTAGACAGACCCAGCTGGTTCGCCGCCATCGCAGGCGAAGGTTGCAGGACCTGGTTGTCCTTCCGGGCAACGGCGCGGGCGATGTCATCGGCGGATGGCGCCAAGAGCCCGAAACGCGGGCTTTGCTTGGGGTAGTCGTAGAGGCCACGCGTCAGCCGCCGGATCACGCCCTGATCCGCAAGACGCGACAGTGCCTGATCCACGCTTGCGCGTGATCCGATATCGAGGAAGTCCAATGGTGCGAAGATGGCGCCTCGGCCCTTCCCAACGATGCGTTGCTTGATTTTTGATGTAATCATGGTTCAACTCCGCGTCAGAAAATAGGGTATATTTTTCTGAACGTCAAGATGGAGAGACTTCGACCGTGGGGGCGGGAAGCGGAAGTTCGCTGCAGTCTGTAAGTGCAAAAGGCGTCCCGCAAAAAGCGGACGTTGCAATCCGTCATTGCCAGTACAGGTGGAGAAGAAGTTACTTTTCCCACTAAGTCTTTGGCGTGCTGAGCGGTTCTCTCGCTCAGCACTTGTTCAACTATCACGAATTGTCGTTTTTGGGCTCCGTCTGACGTGAGACGGACTTACAAATTTACCCGTTATGGCGCTGCGACCTGCTCCGTGAGTCGAGCCGCCGCCAATCCTTTCGACAACAGTCGTTTTCGGGCTCCGTTTAGCATGCGCATTCGTGACAAACCTGCCCGATATGGCGCTACGCGCCCTTGTTCCTTTGGTCATTCCTTTACCTTTCCGTAATTTTAGCGTCATATGCTGATAAATAGTTTACATTGGTGATATTTCAGTTGTCAAGATGAGCTTTATGATTTACGAAAGGCCTCAAATGTCGATGGAGTGGTCGTGGATACAAAGAAGATAACTGAGCTCGTGGAGGCAGCGTTTTCAGCCGACTACTCTCGCGTTCGAAAAGCAGCAAATTCGATAGCGCGACTGATGGAAGAGGCCGGTGACGTTGATGCGGCAAAGGGGTTGCGAAGTGTCATTCGCAAGAAAGGTGTCCCCTTGCGGACATCTGGTTACATGGAGCAGCTGCCGGTAGACCTAAAGTCAAGAATTCCCTTGCTGGAAGAGCAAGAGTGGCCATCTTCGCCGCTTTTCTTGAATGAGGAAGCCCATTCGACCCTGAACGACTTTGTAGCTGATGTAGAGCACCAAGGCGAACTGTCGCGCGGCGGGCTGTCCTCGAATCTAACCATGCTTCTTTCAGGTCCACCCGGTACCGGGAAAAGCTTGCTTGCAGGTCACATCGCATCGCGCCTCAACCGGCCACTTTACGTTGTTCGCCTGGACAGCCTGATCTCGTCTCTGCTTGGTGACACAGCAAAGAACGTACGAGCTATTTTTGACTTTGCCCCGACAAAGGACGCGGTTCTGTTTCTTGATGAGATCGATGCAGTTGCGAAAATTCGTGACGACCGGCAGGAGCTTGGTGAGCTCAAGCGGGTGGTAAACACAGTCTTGCAGGGTTTGGATTCACTAGATGACAACACAGTAGTCATTGCTGCTACAAACCATCCCCAGCTATTGGATCCCGCGATATGGAGAAGGTTTCCTTACCAAATTGACCTTGAAATGCCTGAAGACGGTGTGCGGTCTGCTATGTGGCGTCACTTCCTATTTAGTGATGACGATGCCGACGAGGTCGGGAGTGTTTTGGGTGCAATTTCCATTGGACTGAGTGGTGCAGATATTGAGCGGATATCGATGGCCGCCAGACGGAGGGTGATCATAGGGAGAAACGAAAAAGTATCACTCGATAGGGTCGTGAACGAGATACTAGACACACGGGATGCGGTCGAAGGACAAAGTCAGCGGCGTCGGAAGCAAATTCGAGAAAATCGAGAGCTGGTTCAGTCGCTTGCAAGTGACGGATTGAATGCTCCACAGATTGCAAAGCTTTTGGGCATGTCTCGGCAATGGGCGCTTAAACTGTTGAGCGAGGTCGAGAATGGTTGAACGAAACGCCCCGGCACTGAACCCAGTTCTCAAGCTTTCCCTTGAACCGGTCCCTGACGACATCGAAGCACGTGGTAAGAACGAAGAAACGACAAAAAAGGAACGTTTGGAGCGCCAACAAAACAAACTTGAGTGGGATGTTCGCACTATAGAAGAAAACGGTGCAGACGAAGTGCGGCATGGTGGCGACCGGTTGCTGCTTAGCGTTCAAATGTTTGGCGACTCTCTGGCCCCAACCCATCGACCAAACGACCTGCTCCCTCGGTCACTTGACTGTAAATTTGTGGCACCGACTTTTGACGGGTACTTGGTTGAGATCGGTTTAGAGCAATTGAGCAAATTGGCTGATCTTATAGCTCGAGCTCGTAGTTGGCCAATACGATCGGATATTTCGAGAGTGAAGAGCATTTCTGTGTATGGAAGTGCCAACATCTTGGGAAAGAATACCATTGAAGGACTTTGGGACAAGGCGGTTGAAGGCACGACCGGAAGATACTTTACAGCATGGCTTCTTCCTTACGCAGATGATTTGGCGAGAGAGCACGTGCTTGAAGAGTTTGGCCAACTAGTATCGGCCGGCACGATCTTGACACTAGAGGCACCACAGCAGCCATCGGATGAAAACGGTGCTATCCCAGCAACTAGGCCCGCGCTGCCATCTGGTAGTGTAGCGAGGGCGATGAGATCATACCGTCGAACAGGTGGAGTAGGACGAGCAACTGTCGAAGTGGAAAGCTTGTCTGCGCTCCAGAAGATCGTGGCCTCTGGTTCAGTATTTAGGATCGATGCCGCGAGGCCCCTTAGAGTTGAGACAAGCAATACCGGCGCTGAAAGTAATGAAATTGCCAGCCTTCCAGAACGTCCTGTTGTTGCGGTTATTGATGGTGGTATGGACGATCAGTTGCTCAAAGATGCGGAAGCTTGGATTGTCCCGCCCCTAGTTTCCGACTTACTTGCCGACAGGCAACATGGAAACGCTGTATCTTCGCTAGTTGCGCATTCTCAAGCACTAAACCCGGATCTAATCTTGCCAGGCTTTGGTGCAAAGTTCGGTACTCTACAAGCCGTCCCGAGGCGCGGCAGTAATGCAGTTCTACTCGAGGACGATCTACTCGATGCCCTGACGCACATGGCTTTGCGGCATCGAGACGCTCGAGTGTGGAACATGTCGTTCAACTATGAAGAAGCGGATGAACCTGACTTTGTAAGTTCTCTAGGTCACGATATTTCAGCTCTTGCCCGAGCGAATGGATGCCTTCCTGTTATCTCGGCTGGTAATGTTAGAAATGGCCAGAGTGCATTGTTACCTCCAGCGGATAGCGAGGCAGCTTTGACGGTAGGTGGACGAGAGTCGACCAAAAAGGGAAAAGTTGGCAATCATTGTGCAAAGTGCTGCGAAGGGCCTGGGCCCCAGGGAATGCTGAAACCAGAAGTCTCCGGGCACTCCACACTTCGCGTTTTCGATGGCTCAAGAATGGCGGGAACCAGCTTCCCTACGGCCGTCATTAGCTCTTTGGCCGCTCATGGTTTTGAGAACATACGCGAAGCAACGCCGGATCTTGTTAAAGCTCTATTAATCAACCGAACTGGAGAAAAAACGCATCAACGAGGTCTTGGTTGGGGTACACCAGATACGGAAACTGCCCCTTGGGAATGCCCGCCTGGAGTAGTGACGCTGCTGTGGACCGGAGAATTGAAGACCGGGTTCAACTATCATTGGGATGATATTCCCATTCCCGATGGGATGTTGGATGGTGAAAAAATTAAGGGCGAAGGTGCTTTGACCGCGGTGTTACAACCGCTGGTATCTCCATTTGGTATGGCAAATTATTTTTCAAGCCGCATCGAAGTCGCGCTTCAGCATCGCACATGGAAGCGCACCGAAGATGGCATTGTGGAAGAGTGGAGCAACCTCCTCGGAACTATGCGCGAGTCGACTATCGCAGAAACTGAAGCGCGAGCAGAGCTGGCAAAGTGGAACCCCGTTAGACATCATAAGAGGGAGATGAAAGGTATAACCACTCGCGGTTCCGATCTACGTGTTCGTGCTCGCGTTTATACTCGTGATCTATATCAAGCGACGCTTCCAGACCGGAGCAGTGTTCCACCGCAAAAAGTAGCTTTAGTCCTTTCCTTGAGGTCACCAGCGAAAACATCGTCCGCTTACGACTCCGTAGTTCGCAAACTCGGCGCATTTGTTGAAAGTGCCGTTGTTCAACAAGACATTACGGTCGAAGGCGAAAGCGACCAATCTGAAGCTCAATAGCCTTTGTTGCGTCTTTCGGAGAAGTCCATAGATTGTGAGAGTTCAACAGCTATCGACTGCCTTCCTTCGGTTGTTTTCCCAATCGTTAAACTTGGATTAGGCCTTCTGGCAAGGGCCCATCAGGCTCGGGAAGATCGACGAGAAACCTCCAGCGTCGTTCCAGACTAGCGAGAGATACCTCATCAGTGCTTCCTCTCTTCGCGAAGGTGTTGAACAAATATGCAAGTTCCTGAGAAACCGACTTACCGTCTTCATTTCGCTTAGCGACCCAGAGAACCATGTCGACTAATTCAAAGCCCGCGCTTTCATCGCCGGGAGAGAACGTCGGCGGAACGTCCGGCATGTTGGTCATATCCATTTCCGGCATGCCGGGGCCCATGCTTTGCTTGTGACCTCTCAGTCTTCGAAAGATAGTCGAGATGTTTCTTGTGCTCCGCTCTAGCCTTTCGTAGGCGTTTGAAAAGCAAAGAGCAGCATAGCGCAATGAGTGATCCCACCGCCGTTATCAATGAAACAGCCCGTCAGGTTGGGCTTTTGTTCAAGTTCGTTCGTCGGATGAGCGAACTAGATTTTGCCGGTTCGCTTAGCGGTGAGTTCAGGGGCGCGCAGGATGCCGGATGGTCAACCACGATCACTGCTGAGCAGGTGTTCGAAGAACTGTCTGAACGGTTGGCAACGGGGCGCGTGGAATCCCTCGCAGACATGCGAATAACTCTGCTGCTCTATAGCCAGCTATCTGAGGCCGGTGGCGTCTACGAAACCCTAAAGAACATGATGGGTATTGTTGAAAGCGCGCCGTACAACCTTTGGCCTTTTCAAGATCTGGTTCGTGTAAGGCAAAACCCGAAACGTGTTATCGGCCCCAACGCTAACGCTACGTTTCGAGACCTCGCGGCGCATGCGCACAAGATTGGAATGACGGGGCTATCCCTGGCTCTTGAGGATGTTTTTCGGGACGATGTGCGCAACGGAATCTGTCATGCCGATTACGTCTTGTGGGACGATGGCCTGCGTCTGCGCAAAAGAAATGGAGGGTATGCAACGCGCTTAGACTATGCAGAAGTGTCAGATTTGGTGGGGATTGGTGTAGCTTTCTTTCAAACGCTACAAGAGCTGCGCCGCTCGGCCATTCAGTCTTTTCATCCGCCGCGCGAGATCATTGGCCGTTTCAGTGCAAACCCACCAATGCCGACCACAGTCGGTTACGATCCTGAGACTGGCGCATTCTCGATTAGCTGCTCTTCGCCTGGTCCTATGACATCACCCGAGTATTTGGCGCAGGAGGCTATCAACAAGTATCTTGGTGGCCGCGTTCTGGCCGTGTTTCGGGAGAATAGCGCTGGCGATCCCTATGACATAGGGTTTGCTGATCACGGTTTTGATCCAGCTGAAGTCGATCTTAGTCAGGATAGGTTTGCTGAGCTTGTCAAAGACATCGAAGCCCAGAAATTATGGGATGTGCGAGAGCATGTTGCCAAGACAGAAGGTCTGTTGACCCTTAGCCCTTGGGGTTTTCGCTATCTTCAAGACACGGACGACTTTGTGAGCTTGATAGGAGAACCGGAATTTCCATTGGTCTTTGACCCACCACAATAACTGTGCTGGTCCCTACTTGTTGATAATACTTGTGCTGTCGAAGGCCAATGTCATGGTCGAGCTGATACGGGCGGAAAGACCGTCGTTCGGCGAAATTCTCTTCAGTTTGTGACAGTTCAGGGTCGCGAGAAAACCAGTCAGCATAGACGGCTGGTGCCAATCCGCCAAGTGATGTGTGCGGTCGTTGCGTGTTATAGTCGATCCTCCAGTTTTCGATGATCTTCCGAGCTTCGGCGAGGCTGCCGAAGATATGTTCATTCAAGCATTCGTCCCTGAGCCTGTCGTTGAATGACTCGACAAAGGCATTCTGCATCGGCTTTCCTGGTGCGATGTAGTGCCAGCCAACGCCAGTATCCTGGCACCATCTCAGCACGGCGTGAGATGTCATTTCCGTTCCATTGTCAGAGACAATCATGTCCGGCTGGCCGCGCCTGCGGATTAGATCATCCAGTTCACGGGTCATGCGGGCACCAGACAGGGAACGATCAACGACGGTGACCAGCGCCTCGCGCGTACAATCATCCACGATGCAAAGCACGCGGAACCGCTGCCCATCTTCGAAAGCGTCAGACACAAAGTCCAACGACCAGCGCTGGTTGGCGCGATCCGGCACCAGAATGGGTCTGCGCGTGCCCAAGGCCCGCTTGCGGGACCTTCTGCGACGCACCGCCAGCCCTTCCTCGCGGTAGAGCCGGAACAGCTTCTTGTGGTTCACCTCAAACCCTTCTCTGGCCAGAAGTATACCCAGACGGCGATACCCGAACCGACGTCGTTCATTGGCCAGCTCGCGCAATCGCTTGCGCAGAGCATCATCGCCCCGATCCTGCTTTTGATACTGAAAGACAGACCTGTGCAGATCAGCCAACTCGCACGCCCGACGTTTAGACAGGCCGTGCCGATCCATCACGTCCGACACGGCCCGTCTTTTGACATCGGGCGTCAGTAGTTTTTTGTCGCGAGATCTTTCAGCGCGGCGTTGTCCAGCATCGCATCTGCCAACATCCGCTTCAGGCGGTTGTTCTCATCTTCAAGCGCCCGCAGCTTCTTCGCATCCGACACGTTCATCCCGCCGAATTTGGCCTTGTACTTATAAAAAGTCGCATCGCTGATCCCGTACTTCCGGCAAAGCTCCTGCGCCTTCACCCCGGCCTCATACTCTTTGATCATCCCAATGATCTGCTCGTCACTAAATCTGCGTTTCATAGTCCATCCTTTGCTTGGACGGATTACTAACACCTCAGTGGCCTGATTTCAGTGGGCTGGGTCAGGTTTGAGTCACTGGCTCGGATGGTTCCTCACTGAGTCTTCCCGACGTATAGTCATGGAAAAGGCGTACTATGCGCGAAGTGACACAAGAGATTCGATGAAGCAAAAGCAATTAGATCGTTTAATTAGAAGTATCGAAGAATGGAATGGGTGGCGCTCAGGACAACGAGACGACAGCGAACGTACTTCGCGCACCATTCGGGATACCGACTTCAAGATCGACCTGTCCTATGCTGATCTTCAAAACCTGAATCTCGGCAATGCTGACCTATCGGGTGCAAACCTTTCGTGTGCAATTGTTTGTGGTTCTGACATGTCTGGGTGCGACCTTCGAGGCGCGGAGCTTCAGTTCATAGAGTATAACGCTCAGACGAAGTGGCCGTCACATGTTCAACTTCCGGACAATGCCAGAAGGAAAGAGAATGTAACGTCTGGTGGAGGAACAGGATCAACTGTACCCGTTGCCGCATTGCAACCATCGAATGAGGACGGATCGGAGGCGCACCTTAACGGTGCCTTGGTTGAGGTCTTCGCTGTGTGCGAGATGGTGCGATTGGCTCTGCCCGAACGGCCAAATGACCGAGACACACAAGAGATACTTGCCATAAACAAGCTCCTATTGGATACGATCAAGGACCTTCAAGAGAGGCTGGAGAAGAAACAAAGCACCATTGATGCGCTTCAGCTAGAGCTGGACACTGCTAAGGCTGAAGCAAATAGATCGCTCAATAGGTTTCTTCGACGGACCTCTGACAGTGTCGCAGACCAGGTCGGACCAACGATCAAATGGATGTTTACAGCCGGGGGAGCTGTGGTCGCTGCCGAAGCAATGAAGGCCGTTATCTCTCCGTGACGGCCAAAACTCATATGTTTTTGTCACCGGCGAAAACGACCGTTTTTGGCACCAATCGAACAAAGGTCTTCGCCCCACGGTTGAAGCCGTGGCGACACTTTGAATGTCCAGCGTAGGACTTTCATACCGACGCTGGACAAAGAGCGTGAACGCCTAACGCAGACGATTGCATGGTCGACGAACCTCGATATGCTATCCAGCAATGATGCCATAAATGTGAGGTGGAAATTGTCTATAGTCCTTGATGCTGCCGCGCGTTTAGCCTCCGAGACTCCGGAATTCCGATACAATCTGCGCTCGAGTGATTTCGATCCCTCGGAGCTTCGATTTTTCGACATGGCGACCCATAGAATAACGAGCACCTCTAGAGAAGAAACGAATTTCCTTTCCCGCCTTTTTGGCGTCGAAATCGACGCGCCGCTCTCCGTCTCGATACAAGAAGCGCGGAGGTTCAATAGAATGGAACTTGAAAGTGGTGATTCAGTAGGCGTTGGAGTTGCGGTTCGCATGATTGCGGCAGCTACTGCGTCGGAATCTATGCCGGAATTTACGATGCAGAATCTAGCTGCAGCCGCGCAACTTGGAAAAAGGGATGCCCGTGCTGCAATACAAGTCATTGGCTACAGTGGTAATCTGGGGCACCTATTGCCGCCCCCTGTATCACTTAATCTGGACACATATTTTGAGTTGAAGCAATCCTTCGAGGAGCTACAAAGAGAGGTCTTTCAGCCAGGTTCCGAAGTCAATTACCATCCCCAAATTATTGAATATAAACAAAAAAATTTGCGGTTGCGGGAATCTGATCCGCGTCCGCACTCAGCTGAAAAAGGCCTGTCGATAACAGACATCAATTCAACTGGAGACACTTCCATTGGAAGAGCGGAGGGGAGTCCACCGTTAAGACTGCTGGAAGCAGATAGAGATGGCAACATATTGCCCGAAGACCTTCTTTTGCGGCGTGTTTACTACGGAACTAACCGGCGAAAAACAGACGATGTAACCTCTCATGCTTGTTTTGGCCGCGAACGTGGAAAAGCACTGGTTCTCGGCTATACTGACGTCTCAATTCCTAAGGATCGTATCCCAGGCACGATCGACAGGCCAGAGCGACTGAGGATTTGGAAGATACCCTTACCAATTAGGGAAAAGGAGGACATAAAAAAACACTTCGTGGAGTATGCAACGAAGGAGCTATCGGAGGAAGAATTCAAGGCCGAGATATCAAATGCCGCACAACGCTCAGAGGCGGGGTACTCGGCGATGGTCTACATTCATGGCTTCAACAACTCATTCCAACAGGCAATGTTTCGTGCTGCACAGTTGGGAGAAGACTTGAAGTTTGATGGGCTTGTATTTGGGTTTTCATGGCCTGCGCGAGGCGGAGTACTCAATTACTTGACCGATCTCGACAGTGCCCGGCTTGCGGTTAGACATCTTGACCGCTTCCTTAGTATCATAGGTGAAGAACCAAACATACAGACCGTCCATTTGATCGCTCACTCTATGGGCAATGAGTTATTGGCGAACCTTGTTGAGAGGGCAGGAACAGCACTGTCAGAGCGTCAAGGCATGTTCATTGACCAGCTTATTCTTGCCGCACCCGACGTCGACCGAGAAGCGTTTGAGCAGGTATCTGAACACTTCATGCGCCACTCAACGAATGTCACGCTCTACGCCAGTTCAAAAGACATCGCACTGAACGTGTCCGAGAACATCCGCGCTGCCTACCCACGTGCCGGTGACGTCCCATCAGACGGCCCTTTGGTCGTTGACGGGATTGACACCATGGATGTCAGTGCGGTTGAGAGCGGTCTGTTTGAGCTGAAACACAGCACTTACGGAGACAGTGACAGAGTGATTAACGACGTGCTTCAACGCATGGGAGGAATTGGCAAGCCAGCAGACAAACGTTTCACGGATGTAGAACGCGTCAACACCCCCGAAGGTGGTTTCTACTACAAGTTCAAGCCGGTTCGGCGTTAACGTCGCTGGAAACAAATATTGCCGCTTCTCGCATAGGTTGCAAGCTTGCAAGCAATAACAAACGACGACCGTTTTTGACGCGGCCCATCTTCCAGAGCCGCCATTGGCGCAGCCGCAGCGAAAGTCGGGACAGTCCCGCAGACTGTGAATTCCGTTTGTTCGAGGTTTTGCACTTGCAGCGAATGGCGGCTCTGACGGGCCGCGCCGCAGCATCTTGACCCAATGGCCAAGGTCCGGAATGGGCCGATGACGGACGCCGTTACTCTGGGGTCGTAAATAGGGCTCTTCATGAGGGCCCCACTTCCAAATATTGATTGGAGTGGACGTAGTAGATTGCGAAGCGACTTGGTCCAACCCGCAAAATACAAGTGCTAGCTTAAGCTCCGAGGCTCTTGGGTTTTGTCAGAATTTGCGTCTGTGTCCGACTGGCGCGGTTTAGTCTACGTGGTCTTTGTCAGTGACACATTTGTCGACCGGATCATGGGCTGGAAAACATGGAGCAAACGGGGCGCGCAGTTTATTCCGGATGGACTGGCACAACCAATCAATGTCTTTAGACCAACTGAATAGCTGAACCATCGTTCCGACCGTAGCGGCCAAGGCGGATTCAAGTGATTGTCGCAACGGGTCCAGATTGGTGGCTGTGATGACAAAGCGCAGACTCGTCTCGGGACCTAGTACTCGAACTAGGCAACCTTCATGCGGGCGACCACGCGCAGCACTGTGCTTTCAGTAGGACAAGTTCAGGGTACTGGTCAAAAAGGCCCATCCGGCGAGGGATCTGGCGTGCAAGCCGGTAGGGTTCACCTCACTACTTCGCCGGAAACGGGCTTCATGACGGCCGGACAACCGGAAGTTGCTGTTGATCGCTAACTTGATTCAGTGCAGCGTTGAAGCTGTCGTCGATCTTCATTTATTCGGGTAAAGATCATCAAGTTCTTTTTCAAAAAAGGTATTGGAAGGTATAGGCTTGTGAGATTATTGATTTTAGCCCTTCTGGCCTTTGTTGCCGCATCACCTGCTGTAGCAGAACTCGCAATTGCAACAAAACCTGTAGCGGTAACAAACAGCGGTGTCGCTCACCTCAGCTTAGAAGCTTCTTCAAGTCATGTTGCGCTGCATGTAGTTGCACCAGTCGAGGTGTCATCTGGTGTATGGCAAACGAAGATATCCGTACTGGCGTTTCAACCAAACGCTGTGGAGCGGCTTTCAACATTTGATATGGCGGTCAAAACGTCAATCACCGAACTAGCATTGCGATCCTTAGGCGGTCCGGCAGAGCTTGGCGTGGCGATAATCGACCGCAATTTTTCGGAGAATATCTCTCCCTTCCCGGGGCTCCCTGCACCGAATATTCGCTGGACGATCCGCGCACAAGGGGACGATGCCCGCGCTGTGCTGGCTCGCTGGAGCGCGATGACCGAGCCGCGCCAATTATCCTATGACGAGGTTCAATCCGTCGCAATTACGGAGATGGCGTTCGCGCTGGGTGCAGTCCGTCTCAATCAGGTGTCACGGACGCAAAATGCGCCGCTTGCGGCGCGTGCGCCGCAACAGACGGCGATGCACTGGCTTTATCAAACGATGCTTGTCTATGCGCGACCGGGGCAGTTTTCCGAGGCCAATGATCAATCCCTCGCCGGCTGCCAGATCAGCCCTGAGAATGGACCTGGTGCAGCAGCTGAAACGCCGTTCGGGCTTTATCTCAAAGCGACAGATTGGCTGGAAAGCACCCCGCCTGAAACGCTCTTTGCCCGGATCATGGACGCAACTCGTGTCCAACTGCTCCGGACGTCGCGTCTTTACCAAGCTCACTCCATTGCTGAGTTGGTCAATTGGGGAAGAAGGATAGGACCGGCGTTTGGGCTTTATGGCGATTTTCTTTTGAATGGCGACATTGACCCGGTTGTCGTTGACATCGCCCGATGCGCGGCCACCCGCATCCTTCAGGGCGACACGATGGTATTGCGCACCATTCGCGACCGGTCCGTGGCTTATGAACAGGTAGACAAATTGCTTGCCGAGCGCTGGCAGGCGGCGCCCGCGACGGGGGAGCCGCCTCGCTTCTTCGCGGCGGCCTCTGCCGTTACCCGCTTGATGGGGGTTGGCGCATCCGAAACGCTTTCTGCCTACGACATCGATGAGCAAAACCAGTTGATCGAAGCTGTTCTTGGAGTCGATACCCGCGGCAACGGATGCGGGACCATGGCCGCTGGTTCGATGCTGCCGGATGTGGCGGGGCGCGAGGTGCTCCGCGATATCAATGCTCGTCTATTTGATTTCGTGAACATTCCGGTGATGCGCGAGCTTTACGCGTCGCCTGGCAATTATGATGTCGAGGGGGCTCGGACGGATCTGGTTGGCTGGAAAAGCGATGACAATTGGCAACCCAATCCTGGCCTGTTGTTCGACCTTCAGATGGTTCTGCGCGAGCAGGTTGCCATCGAGGAGCTTCTGACCAAACGCGATCTGAGAGCGGAAACTGTGGCGTCGCTCAGCAATTCGCAGACCGTGTTGCGGTGCTCCTACTCGGTAGGTGTGCTGGGTGCGATTTTTGGAGAAGCGAGCACTCCGGGCCTTGTTCAATCGGTCAACGCATCGCTTGTCGCGCTGCGCCAAGAGAACCTGATCGCCGACGACCAGATCGGTTTTGAAAACTATTGGTGGCGCGTCGGAACCGGCATGGCCTACATGCTCGCCCTGCACGGGGAGGAGCCGGAAAAGTTGCTTCCGATCCTCCGGTTCCTGCTGGCGAAAGAGCGGCAGACGACGGCATTGCCTGCGGATCTTTCTATGCTTGTGGCGGGCGTGAGAGAGGCCGAAGCGGCAGATGGGCAAATATCGGTAGAGCTTGATCAGGCACTGCAATGGTATTTGGGCGATGATCTGGCGGAGCGCGGATTGTCTGCCTGTACCGCCACCGGGGTTCAGCTTGGAACACGGATTTTAACGGACGTGGCTGCTCGCGATCGGCGCGCGGTCGGTCTTGTTGGATGGAACGGAGGGCAGCCCGCCGATCTTGCGCCGCTCGCATGGGTCTATGAATTGACGCCGGGCGGGGCACTGGCCGAGACGGCGACGGCTCCGCCGATGCTGAGTGCGGACAGACCGGTTTTGTGCAACGCATTGCAGCGTCGCTTTGACAGGCTCGATGCGGCGGTCACGCCGCCGGCCATTCTGCTGGATCTGCCAGAGACGACTAGCGTGTCATTATTTGCCGGGAGCGCCGGATTGCGGGCCGAACTGGCCCGACTTGAGCCGTTTGCATCCGTGGCGACGTCACCGGAGCGTCCGACGACCTTGCCGGATGTGCGGGCTCAACTTGTGCGGGCGGTGCGCGACGAGGCGCTTTATTCCGCCCATCTCGCGTTGGTGGCCCGCGCCACTGCGCTTCCAGCAGGCCAATGGACCATTCTGTTTCCGGGTGTGAACCGGCAAGACGCGGTGGCGGCAGTCCGTGCCGCGATGCCCGTGGGTGTGAGTCAGAGTGCCGCCGATGCGGCCGGTTTGTCGCGCGACGATCTCATTGCGGCGATGTCTGCGCAGGCCCGTCAGGACCGGATCACGGAGACGCGCGATGCTTTGGCCACGATAGCAGGCCAGCTGATCGCTGCGGCGGGGACAGACGTGGCCGCAGGAGAGCCCATCGCCCCGCTCGATGTCTGGGCTTCGGTCGGACCGATGCGCTATGTTGGGACGAATCTTGCGATGAACGCCTCGCTTGGGCAGCAACCAAACGGTGTTCCTCTGCTCGCTGGTCTGCTGGAGATTGAGGTGTCTGACACGGGTGACACGTTCCCCGTTGGCCATCCGCTTGAGGGCTTGCCGCAGAACGAGATCGCCTTTTCGGTCCGACGCGCCCTGACGACCGACCCCGAGGCAAGCGCTGCCGCAACGGCGGAACGTTTGGCAGATTCAGCGGACGGAAAAGCCGCCTTGCCCTTCGCCTCCCCGGACTTCCTGCCGCTCGGGTTCTCGCTCTCCCCCGTTTTCGTGACACCTGAGGGCCATATTCGGTTTGACGGGCTAGAAGGTCTGCGCAACGTCATGGAGCAGCAACCCCATGTCACGCGCCAGACGTTGCGGGAACTTGGGTTGCCCACCTTCATGGCCGTCGACGGGATGGAGGCCGAGATCAACATCTCGGATGAGGGCGCAATCGACCGACTGGTCCTGCGGGTCGAGCTTATCGTGGCCGGCACACGGCTCGGTGTCCTTGACATTGCGCTAGTAGAGGACGGCGAAGGCGTGCCAATCGAGGATGCGCTCGAACGTGCAGTCAAAGCCTTCCTCGAAGAGAAACTGTCAACCACGCTCAGCGCTGCGAACCGCTTTCTTGAAACGATGCGACTGCCTGCCTCTCAAGGGGCGTATGAGGTCGCGCAGATCAGGTTCGGCGTGATTCCCAATGAGTCGGGTGAGGCTTTGTCCTACGATCTGGACTGGGCGGGTGAAACGCTGACCGTTTCAACGACATACGCGCTTGAGATCCGCGATACTGACACGCTGCAAGCCGAGATTTCTATCCCGGCCACCGCACAGCTGATCGCATCGCCATCGGCGTTCGAAGTGCGGACGTTTCAGTTCGACGAGGGCGCTGAGGCGGAGATCGCTAAGTTGCCCATATGGTTGCTATCGCAGCTTGGCCTGGCGGATCAGATCGAGGGGCCCCTTGGGTCGAGCTTGTCTGTGACGCCGGTTCTCGAAGAGAATGATCTTCGGCTTCATGTCGCCTTTGACGTGCCCGTCGAGGGTTGCGACATCCGTATCGATGAGGTGCTGCCGTTTGATATCGACGCTATCTCGGACGTGATTGGGGATCAGCTTGAGGAAGTGGCCCAGAACGCGGCAATTTGTGCGTTGGACCGGACAATTGCGGGCTCACTTGATCAGATCTTCGACCTCGAGGTTGATCTTTTCGGCATCAAGGCGCGGATTGCAGAGGACGGGCAGGGGGCTGCCGCGCTTGTCAACAAGCTCAGGCAGGACGGCCGTCTTGATCTTGAAGTGGTGGTCGACGCGCCTTGGGCGCAAACCTGCGGGCTGAGCACCGCGCAGCGCACGCTGACCGGTTTGAGCGTTAATCTTGAGGGTGATCTGTCGCTCGACAGGATGGATCAAGCAGAGCGTCGCAAGCTGGGCGCCGTGATCCTGTGCCGTGTCGAAAGCGTCGTCGATCTGGGCGATACCCTGCTTTTGACCGACCCGGAAGTTGGACGGGGGTCTGATGGAGAAACGGTCGTACTGATCGATGTGACGGTTCAGAACCTGCCCTATCTTGGCACGGTGGCTGTGGGGCCTGTAGATTTCACCTCACTCGACGAAGATACGCTGGACAGCGTGCTCGACGCAGTGCTGGAACAGGTGGCGGCGCTCGTCGCCGAGGATTTGTCAGTGCGGCTCAAGGGTGAAAGCCTTGAGATGGAGGGGATCGGAGAGGTGCGCCTTGTCGCTGACAAACCTTTCGACTTCGACATCACGGATGACGGATTTGATATCATCGCGAAGGGCGAGCTGATCGTTCAGGACTTCATGCTGCCGATCAATCTGAAGGTTTCGGTTCCGTCAGGCAAACTGGATGTGGACATCCCCGATGACGCGATTGAGGCGGCGGCCCTTGGTGGCTTGCAGGCGTTGATCGCCGATTACATGCCCGATCTGCCCTTTGGCGGCATCACCATTGATCCTGTTCAGTTCGGCCCGCTTGATGACCGCAACCTGCGCTATGGCCTCGTGATTGGCGTGAAAGCCGACCTCGATTTCTTTGAATATCCGCTCGCCTTTGCGATGGACCGGATCGCGATCTCTGATCGTGGTGTCGATCTTCCGCAGAAGATCACGCTTGGCGTCGGCTCGCCCATTCCGTTGCCGACACCCCCGGTCCCGATCTGGCTGTCCAAGATCACTATGACCTTGTTCACCGAGAATGCAGACGAGCCCGGGCTGGTCGCGGGGGCGGATCTAACAGTGATCGAGGCAAGCCTTGCACGGATCATCAAATTAGCGGTCGAACTTGACCTGCGACATATCGACGAACTTCGCATGTCAGCTGAGGGTAACCTTATCCTCGTGAACTCCGTCAATCTTTTCCGCGTCTTCTCAGAGATCAATTTGAACCGCGGGTCTTTTGAATTTGATGGCAAGACCAATTCGGACTTTGCGGACATTCTGGACGCTCAGGTCTATGGATTGATGGTCATCGAGGACGCGTTCATCACGACCCAGTCGAAGTTGGCCGTCCTTGGTCTTGATCTTACGCGTGACGAGCTAAGCATCTGTGCCAGCGCGTCCGATTGTGCACCCGACGTTCCGCCCGGCATCCGCATTCGCAGCAACGCCGATCTGTTGATTACACAGACGGCGATTTCGGTTGATGTGGACAATGAGTTCAAGGATCCGCAGGCGGGCGGGCAGATAACGCTGCGCCTCTTCGATTGGACCGTAGGCAGCGCCGGGTTGCAGGTGAGCCTTGATGAGGCCGCACTTGGATTGTCGTTCCTTGGGATCGATTTCAACATCACGACCCCTACGATTGAGCTGCTGTCGCCGGGCTACATCGCCTCCATCCTTGCCAGCCTGTTCGACATCAGCCTTGAGGATCTCTTGAACATCGACCCCGCGAATTTGCGGATTTCGGTAATCGGGAGCGGGGGTGATGTGTCGACTGTAAAGGATGGGGACAGCGACGATACAGGCGATAACAACAATGACAGCAACCAGTCGCAGGGTGAGCCCTCGGACACTTCGCCCGACACCCAGGAGCCCTCACCGGTTGATCCGCCCGAGCAAGCGGAGGGGGAAAAGAACATCAAGGAGTGGGGTGTCTCGGTCGATAACTACATCTGCATCCACGTCGTTGGCATCGATCCGGCCCGCGGGTTCCGAGACGGGATTGACGGTGGTCGGGTGGAGCTTCGCGGTCATGACGGAGCGTTGTCTCCGCGCAATTGGTGGGGGTTCAACCATAACGGTGACGTGCGCAACGTCGCCCTCCCGCCGACTTGGCCAGCTCTGAGCCTGACATGGGTCGTCCCTGATGCACCCTCGAATGCGGTTAGGTTCAACTGGATGCGGGCCTTCCCGGAAAGCTCGGTCTCTAATCAAGGGGTGCGTCCAAGTGGCGAGGAACGAACCATTCGCCCGTTATGTACACTCAATGACAACCGCGTTGCGACGGTGAAGGATGGACAAAGCCAAATCGGGTCTGCTCGCCGGGTCATTGATCCAATAGATGTTTGCTGGTCCGGATCTGCCGCCTTCTCCCGTCCGTCGTACCGGTTGGTCAAGCTCGATGAGGACGCGAACGCCAATTTCGCCCTGGCCGGTTTGCCAGTCTACTGCCTTGGTGGATCGCAGCACAATTTCATTGATACGGCTTTCTTCCTGGAAGGTGACGGTCAGACGATCCGCGTCATGTTTGATTGTCCGCACCTGATGGCTGTGGATCCTTGGGTTCGGAATAACTCGATTTGGCAGCGGGCCTGTGGCCCGACGGCCCGGCCGCTGATGATTGAGGTCTCGGAGCTTGAGGATCAGATCGCAGATCCGAAGGGCGGTGTCGGTTTTACGGCGATGTCGGAAATCGTTCTGATCAACCGGTTTGTCATTCCTTATCTGGAAGAGACCTATGAAGAAACAGAAGAGCAGCGGATCAGTTTTGAATTGGCGGAGGCTCAGGCCCAGGTAACGGCGACTATCGGAAGTAATGGGGCAGATATCTCTGTGGTTGTCCAGACCTTCAACACGGAATCGGATGAAGTTGAAATCCGTCCGGTGACCATTCCGGAGACACTCCCATTCTCAGATCAACCAAACCCGCTTCATCCAGTGTTCCTGTCGCCAGTAGGTGATTATGCCTTCGCCAAGGAAATCATTCGAATCTGGCTTGAAAATGGTTCTCTACCGCGCGTGGCGTATGAGGCGTTGGGAACCGAAACGCTGCTCATCCTTAAAGCCGGGGATGGGTCAGGCCAAGTAATTGAAATCCTGCGGTTGAACGACACTGAGATCACGGCGACGAAGCTGACTTTGCCGCAGTTCTATCCCGATGGTTCGATCAACGGACCGTTTCAAAGGGACGACTGGGAGGCGTTGCTGACAGACGTCTTCCTTGAAGATCTGATCGGCGTTGAGGACAGGTCGTCCTGGCGGGCGATTGTCGGTATCAACGAGAGCCGCGATATCCATTACTACGCTTTGATCGGAGAGCCTAATGGGGCAGGGGAGCGCGCAATCCGCCTGCGGAGGGACGAATTTCGAAGTGCGGCTACTAATTTGCAAACGATTCCCGACCTACGGCGGAATTTTTCAGGTGATCACGATCCGACCCGTCCGGACGCAAGGCGTTTCTGCTATAACGATACCCTTTTGATCAATGAACTGAATGACCTGCTTCCTGCGGATAATTTCGAAAGCGAGCTCCGATCGCTATTTGACGAGTATTTCATGCGGCCGGATGTTGGCCTCGCTGAATTGCAGCGTCTCGGTGCTCTTGACGATCTAGATCTGCGTTTGGAGTGGCCCACGCTGTGTTCGGATATTTGAAACTTAGGAAAGCAAAAATGGATTTTTTCCGCCTTTTCTTGCGCGCCGAGCTTGCACTGACACCGGCAGGCTGGCTAATTCTACTGATTGCGTCGGGTTTGATCTCAGGCTCGGTCTATCTGTCTCAGCAGGCGAATTGGCGTGCGGAGGCGCTGACTGCGGCTGCCACTGTCGACGTGATCGACGCGTTTTGCTCGCAGAAAGCCGTCCTTAATGAATTGAACGCCAGCTGTATGGTGACTGTCGAAGGCCAGGAGCGGATGTCGAGGCAGGCCGCATGGATGTTGATGCGGGACATCGACTTGATTGATCCCAACCTTGTTCAGCACGCGGACGACATCGGTTCCGACTCCCCTCTTTCTGAACGTGCCATTATGGAGTTCCTTACTGAGGATGTATCGAGCCCGAATAGCATAATGCCCGGGTTCCAGTTCTTTGCTGATGTCATGCAGTGCAAGAGAGGGTCGCTAAACCCGAGCGTTGACGAAATATACGCTCCGTTGATGCAACATGCCGTCAGATTCGCTCTGGGAACCGAAGCGGAACGGATCGATTTTGCCGCTATTTCCCCGTCTGTTGGTCAGAACGCGGCGTTCGATCTGAGTGCGAGCGTCGGAACATTCATGTCGAGATGGCACGATGACCTTGACATCTGGACGCTTTTGGAAGGCGCCGAGCCGCTGTCGGACGCTGAAATTGTCACGCGTGGCCTGGCGGAGGCTGGTGTTTTCGGCCCGGGTGAGACCAACTTCCGCCAAGCCTTGCCGACGGACGGAGACACATGTCTTTCGCTTGTTGAAGGTCTTGAGATCACGCCGGAAGCAGAAAAGCCAAGAGTGATTTATGATATCATTGTTGCGCGTTCCGAGCTTGCGCTCTGGGCTGCGGGGCAAATTCGGCAAGATGAAACGGTTGCTGCAGCACGATCGCGCGCTGCCCTTTGGACCGGATATGAGCAGGCAGGTCTGTTGTTTTTTGGAGTTTTCGGGGGACTGCTCGTCGTCGTTCGTCTTGTTTTGTCATTCTGGTCCTGGCAAACCGGCCGTCGGGTGCCCGGGCCATCATTTCCTCACGAAGATGTATTGGACTCGACCGACCCGCAGAGCATTCACAAAATTCTGAGCAGCCAAATGATGCGGAAGCTTGGTCCCCCTGATGATGGATCAGCCTTGAGTTGGGATCAGCACAGGGTGTTGTTTTCGCGGATAGTAGCATCTGCACGTTGGCCTCTTAGGGTAGTGATGGCGATTCTTCCAGCGATCGGCTTTATTGGGACCGTAAGGGGCATCAAGGACAGTCTTATAGGCGCTGATGCGCTCGTATTCGCTGCGACCAACAACGAGCGCGCCGCTGCAATTGGTGCACTGGCAGGTGATCTCGGCTTAGCGTTTGCGACAACTTTCATCGCGCTGTTGATGACGCTAGTTTTGACGATCTTGCTTGCTATTGAGAGCCGCTTCATCGATCTTATCGGGCTGCGTCGAATGAAGCGGTCCGCACTAGGTGCAGCTAAACCAATACCAGAGACTACAGAACCGGGGGCAGAGAGCCATACCCAGACTATGCCGGAGGCGGGCTAAAATGGAAGAGGATTCACCGTTCTTCTTAAGCTTCGCTGACGCGCTGACATGTGTTCTAGGGTCAGCAATCGCGCTGTTCTTAATCTTCGTCGCATTGGTCAAGGTTTCCCCTCTAGACACTGCGGTTTCTTCGACATCTTTAACCGAGCGCGTGAACTTTGCCTTAGGAATTCAAGAAACCGGGGGGCAAGTTGATGCGATTTTGCGTGTGGTTGGAACAAAATGTGGGCCTTTGGAGGGACTGGATACAGTGCCAACTGCTCAGGAGTCGTGGACACTTTCGTACGACTCGGACGCGGTTCAAAATGGATGTGTGCGAATTTTTCAGTTCGATGCATCTGACACACTCCGAGGGTTCTATCTTCGTTCCGATGGGGGGGCTTTACAGGGGATTGTAGCAGCAAGTCTGCAAATTGGTGGGGTGACTGTTACTCCTGCCGGAGGTCTTTCTCTCGCAACGGGAACCTGCAAGGCAAGAGGCACCGTCGCAGAGATGCTGACGGTGGCTCCTTTCTTCAGGTGTGTCGAACGATGACCATTGAAACAGACGTTGACGATGGGCCGGGCATCAAGATTGGGCTTAGCTTTATTGATATTGTTTCGGGGGGCTTTGGCGCGGCATTTTTTTTGTTTCTCGTTTTTGCATCGCTTCCATTGGTGGAAAGCGGTTCTAAAGGCGGCGGCAGCTCATTCCTTCATGTCGAGATTGAGTGGGACGAGCCCTTACTTCAGCTTGGGTTGATTGCTAATTTTGAGCCTGAGAACCGGACCAGACCGGACGTCACGATGGATTTTCGATTTCAGAACCAATGGCCGATTGACCTTGCAACAGGGCGGCTTGAAACCGCTTTGCTTGGCGATCGAGTGTTCTTTAGTGAAGGGTGGGTGCTAGGATCGTCTATCCATCGGGAACGGATCCTGTCATCTGACGCAAATAGATTGACCCGTACAACGCTCTTGAGGCTGACAAATCCATGCCCTGGACAGTATCGGTTCTCCCTAATTGCGCATGGAACCACGGATGAAGTGCAGGCTGATACGGTTGAATATACGACATTTGCAACCGCAGCGATTGTCGACGGC
This sequence comes from Pseudomonadota bacterium, assembly GCA_039183375.1. Taxonomy (GTDB): domain Bacteria; phylum Pseudomonadota; class Alphaproteobacteria; order Rhizobiales; family Hyphomicrobiaceae; genus Tectiglobus. The sequence continues at coordinate 6,407 of JBCDBQ010000011.1, read as the reverse complement.
GGCCCTGGTGGAACGGGATTGACTGAATTTGACGCCATAAACGTGGTAAGAGACGCTGGGCAAAAGAACCCAACGCCGCGAACCATTAGTTCAGGATCAAATCAGTTTGTCATTTCAATACGTCCGAACCCTTCGATCGATCTTTCGCATTGTGAGTGAGCTCAAAACCGAAATTTGAAGCGCCCCTTTTGCCGAGAACTGGTGAACTGGCCAACGTTTTGTTTCTCAATTTCGGATTTCTTTGCGATGTTGCTCGACCTTATTTCGACGGCCAACGCAACACATAGTAAGGCAAAAGATGAACAAGACTGATACTCATTCTAAGGCCAAGTCCGTCCCGGATGCGTTTCATGCGTACATCTGGATGTTGCAGTCGTAGCGAATATCGTCTTGATGGAACGCGCCGCGGCATCAACACAATTCGGCTATGGAGCGGTTCGGGCCGTTCAGCATCGCAACTCGCTTAGTACGTCGACCCGCTCCAACGCTCGCCTTAGCGCATGGTTCGAAACCCTCACATAAATTTCGGTGGTCTTGAGGTTCGCGTGTCCGAGGAGCGCCTGAACCATGCGAATGTCGATGCCCTCTTCGATCAGCAGCGTTGCGGCCGAGTGTCGGAACCGGTGCGGCGTCAGGTGGGGTTCGATGCCAAGACGTTTCGAAATCGCGCGCAGTCGCTTGCGGAAGGTGGCCGCGCGGAGCCGGCGTCCGATAGTGTTAAGAAAAAGCGGCGACGTTATGGAGCCGCGTTCGGAACGTATCTGACAGAAGCGTCGAAAGTCCTCTTGCAACTGCCAGTTCGGCACGAAGACGATCCGCTCTTTGCTGCCTTTGCCATGCACGAGGATCTGGCCGCCGTCCGGCGACACGTCTCGGACCTTTACGTTGGTTAGTTCGCTGATCCGCAACCCTGTGACGATCAGCAGCTTGATGATCAGGAGCGTAACGCCATCTTGCGAGGCCGGCGCTGCGTCATCCGCACCTGGCTTTGTTCGCACAGACTTCGAGGCTTCAACAGTTTGGAGAACCTCTCTAAGAGTGTCTCGCTCGATGGGACGCGGCAGGCGGCGTGGAATCTTCACAGAGATACGGACATCCGCAAATGGGGAGGGCAGGGCGCTGTTTCGTTCTTCACGCCACGCATAGTACGACTTGAGGGTCACAAGACGCCGCTCAATAGTCGCGGGTTTGGCGCCCAACTCGTCGCGCAGATGTTGGTGGTAGGCGAGAATGTCGTCTTTCGACAGCGGGTCGCTAAGGCGGCGCGCCTTGGTTAAACGCGCGAAGGTGCGCAGATCCTGGGCGTAAGCTCGGAGTGTGTGGTGGCCGAGGCTGCGTTCATCGCGGCGCGAATTGACGAAAGCGGTGTGATCGAGATGGGGCATGCTGAACTCCTTTGGGTGAGTTCAGCCAGTTCACCACAAATAGTTGAGCGCTCTGAAATCGGCTGTCCCGGCGGTAACGATAATGGGACCCACTACGAGCCCACCGGCTCTAGTGCCTGGACGGAGTTAATGGAGTCGGCGGTAGAGTTATAGCGCCGTACCCGCCAACCAGTCATGGGACGCATCATCCACAGTGAAACAAACATGTTGTACCACTCGTAAAAACCTAGTGACACCGTTGATCCAAGGCGCTTCAATGAAGGAGTTGGGGTGCCCTTGGACGTGTGCTCGACGGGTTTTGATAAGTCAAAAATTTAGGAACCAATTATGACAGACTCCAATGAAAAAACTAATTCAAATCACGCACTACACGCATGGAGGTGGTTCGACCTTCATTCTCGTCAAAGAATGCAAAACTTCAACTTCTTTGTGGTCTTATTTGCAGCAGCATGCAGTGCGTTGGCAACATCTTATTCCGCAGATTTTGTTGAAGGTATTGTCGGCTCAGCCGTCGCTCTGATGACTCTGTCACTAGTCTTCAAGTTACTAGACATGCGCACATCATTCCTCATTAAGCTCTCTGAAGAAGCCCTGAAGGTGTATGAGCGAAACGAATTCTCAAGCGAACTCGACAACGCTATGCAGCTTGTTCATCTTTCTGACGCAAACCCATCTGGCCCCACGTATAGGACGTCCTTTAACATTATTTTCAGTTTCGCAGCATGCATTGGATTTCTTGCAATACTATCTCAAATACTTGAGGCGCAAGATGGTATCTAAAGACCAATCACCCCGAGAAGCAGCCATTCGTGAGATTGTTGGGCGTGCCATTTCACATGATCTAAAGTCGCCACTATTGTACTTCGAGGATGATATTATCGATCTACATCCGGACGCGTTTCCAGATCAGGAAAGGGTGAGAAGCTTTGTGGATATGAGGAATGATTTCCCCGAAAGAGTTAAAGAAGCGAATAACACCTTCAAAGATGCTGCTGAACTTCTTAGAGACACAAAGTACAGTTTTGAAAATGCTAACAGATACTTGCGCAAAAATACTCGTCCTTTAGTGGAGGGACTCAGCGGCATTATGGAGCGGTTAGTCTCAAGAGCCGAATCTATGCGCTTGTTTTCTAGTGAAAAGGAGCGAAACTCAATCAAAAGACACAGGCTCAATCTTGTTAGATTATACTCCGCTTTGGAAACGATGACAGAAACTGACAGATCAGATACACTTGAAGATGTTAATCTTTCGGCGACTCTCGAAAGGCTGTTTGATGCGTCACGAAGAAGAGAAACCCAGGTTGAGTTGGAAACAGATCTAAGGAAGACAATTACTCGAACCCGTACTAAACCGACAATTTATACAAACCGCCAAAAACTTATTTCTGCAATGCAAAACATCGTTCAGAACGCTCTGAGATTCGCATCAGCAGAGGAAGAAGGGAAGATCTTCCATTACCACTATATCTCAAATTTTGGAGTTCTTTCTAAGAATACTCTATATGAAGACCTGCGCCCCGTACCCAAAGGAGATTGGATTTGCTACCACACTCTGAACACGGGTAAACTCATACCTCAAAATTACCGACCTAAGCTATTTGACTATGGATTTACCAAAGGTGGCGCCATGGACCTAAAATATGGAGGCGGTACAGGAGTGGGGCTTGCAATTGCAAAGCTTATGATCGCTGACTTGGGGGGGGTTGTTTATCTAAACGAAGCCGAAGAAAGCTATGTTGATTTTTGCATCCTTCTTCCAATGCATAGAGATAATGGTGTACCCGAAGATCAGCTTTTCTCTACTTTATACCAGTAAGAAGGTCCTTTAGAACCGCAGCAGCATTTATTGCGGCGAGCTCATGATAGTGGTCGCCTTTATTCATATCGGCAAAATCGCAGCACCCACGTACGGCCAACGCACTCTTTCCGAAAGTCCACGCAGTATCATTCACGCCACTACCTTCCATTTCAATGGCCAGAATGCGTTTGTCGCTGAGAAGCCGATCCCGGTACCGAAAATCTCTCAGAAGGATGTTTGCCGACCCTACAATGCCAAAGTGCAGGTGAGGCAAGCTTTGCGTGTCGCCGGCCCGAATTGGTGGCTCTTGCGGAACCGCTCGCGTCATGGGCTTTCTGTTGTTTAGGTACATTGGAGTAAACTTAGCTTCACTCATATCCGGCATGTTCCAAGGACAGTCTTCCGAACCGAGTATCCCACTGGCTTCGCTCCGCCAGTTGTGTACGAAGGATCGTTGCCGAGACTGGATTGCTTTTATCGCTCCAGAGATACGTGGTGTTGTCTTTAACGTCTCCACTCTGTGATCATTTCCTCCGCGCCCTGTCAGGCGTAGGTTGTCGTATTGAAAGATGCCTTCGGTAGAAATGACAACGTCGCCGATGGATACATGCCGTTCTTGTTCCTTCGGGCTGAGTTCCCGGACGTCTTCTCCTAAGTTCACCGGCATACCAGCAGCAATTCCGCAAACAAACAGTTGCTCCAAGTTGGGGAAACCAAAATGCAGTGCTGTCGCCGCAATCGCTGCGGCGTTGTTGCCGGGCTCAATGGCAGAGCAGCATATGAGTGGTCGAGCCGACCCTAGAAAGTCTTCGAAACGAAAAGCATAGAACTCAAACGGTAAAAAACTGGAGTCCATGGGTAAGTGTATAGGTTGCCCAAAAACATACTTGAGAGCTTCAAATTCGACATCTAGAATCGTGATGACTGCGAAGAATGCATTTTTTCTTGCGTACTCGGCCTGAGCATCTGGAAAGAAATTCATCCATCAAGACTCGTATTTGCGAGCGCATACTCAATAAACCTACGATCAACTTCGGAAAAAAAGTTTTTCAGATGCGGGTATGCCCGATGCAGGAAAAGAAGCTGCGGCTGGCTTAGATGTTCGACACGGTTTAATTGATGAAGAAATAAAGATGTGACTTTTCGTTGGACTGAACCAAGGCTGCGTGACCTATATCCAACCATCTCACCGTCAAATTGGTCAAAGTTTTGAAGAACTTCGTAGATCACGTCTGGCTCAACGATGCTTTGTTCGTCTTTTTGGCCTTTGGCTTGTGAAAATTCCTCAAGAACGGAAATATCCTGTGCGATGGTGTCGAACAATGACTCTAGCTTTAGGGCAGTTTGCTTTTCAGGAAATCGCTCATCGATCTCGGCTCGGAGTTGATAAACATTGTCTCTCACCCTAGACAGCCTGCTCCGAACTTCATGACGAAGTTGGGCAAGATGCGTTTGCAAACTTTTGGTGCTTTTGAAACGCGCATTGTGAACCGAAAACTCAATAGTCTGGATCCAGTAGTGAAAAACGGAGCTGGGTGCGCCCTTCTGTAGGAAAACAGAGACATCTAGCTCGCTTAAGGCGTCGAAGACTCTGGCATTCTGCAGTATCTCTCCACAATCAGACTTGGATATCAGGATTACAGGAACACGTGAGTTTCCAGCTCTAATGCTCCGTATCGCGTCTACAACTTCGTGCGGTCCGCCTAGATTGTAATCGAGCAATATGCAGTTTGGATTGTTTAGAGAGAGAATTTCGGTGATTTGCCCCAAGTCGAAAGAGGTCGATATAGTCACATTTTCATACGCCTCAGCGGATTTTGTCAGGCGCGCAACGTATTCTGCCTCATCGTCAATAACAAGAATGCGGAGATCAGTTGTTTTCATACGACACAAACGGTGGAGTGGTCACTGTCGTCCATTGTTTAACTGTCTTGAGGAACTTTTTCTTCCGCTCGTCCGAGCTTCCTGATTTGGTTAGATAAGCATTTGCCGTGTGATCGTAGGAATTTTTGATATCGCTCTCGCTGTCCGATTTTGAATAAACGATGACCGGATAATGTTGCATATCCTTGTTTTGACGCATCTCACGTATTGCAAAAAGCGACTCTCCCTCACCCTCCCACCGAAGATCCAGAAAGACAACCAATCGTCGCCGATCGCGAAATTCTGAAGCAATTGTACTCCAGAGCGCTTCAAGGTTCGCTACGATCAAAAACTCGAGCTCGGCAGTTCTTATGATATGGAAGTCTTGCTCGCTGTCGTCGGCTCCAACGGCCGAAATTGCAGCTTCTCGCTCAGCTTTGCTGACGTTGTAAGCTTCGGAGATCCATCTAATGGCAGATTTGCGGAATTCCCATTCGTCATCAGCCAAAACGATCACAGGCAATTGCTCAACAGCTTGTTCAGATGTGATACTAGTTTTACTTGCCATTTCAAATACCTACGGTGCGTTTATGGTTCTGCGTCAATCAAATTTTGGCCAACGTCAAGGTTTTTGCCTACAACAGATCGATTCTGCGTGCTGGTCTTCCTAACATGTTGTTGAGCTTAGCGTCATCAAGCTCTGTGCTTCAAGCTACACTTACAGGCCGCATTGTTCTGTTGTGTGGCTTAGGTTGCCCTTAGATTTCAAATTGGTGTCCGACGTGTCCCGGCCGTATGAACGCCAGTAGCAGCAATCGTTGCTTTGCACCTATAAATGTGCGTTGCGGATTCGGTAGCAGGCCACCTAGAGACATTCGCTGTGGTTGGCATCAACAACCGTTCTACGGGCAGGTTATGGTAATTCTCGGTTATCGTTACTCCGTTGCCGAGGATTGGCCCCAGCCGCACCCTTGCGGGTGCGTCACCGCGCTCTTCAGGCTTCGGTCGGCAGAGCCGCCCTCCGCCCGGAACATGCGCCCCGGTCAGACCCTGCTCACATTTGGCCCGTCCACCGTCTCCTTCGGAGCCGCCGTCAGGGCCGTTCGCATGGGTCTGTCTCAGGCCGATGATCCGCCCTGGCGAGTTTCGATCCCTGGGGCGGCGGAACTGCGTTCCTTGAGTCTTCCTGGTCTACTTGTCGGTCGCGCCTCGCGCGCGCTTTAGGGTCTGGACTCATTGAGTTTCACAGCCAGTAGATGACGAGCGCAGCCAGTGCGATGGCCGAGAGAAATACTCTGGGACAACGGTCGTATCGGGTTGCCACACGCCGCCAATCCTTGAGCCTGCCGAACATGATCTCG
>JBCDBQ010000010.1:0-34326 GCA_039183375.1 Pseudomonadota bacterium | reverse complement strand
TATGCTTCTGGCAACGGCGGTACCACTGCGCGGTCTCGCCGAGGCTACGTCGCAGATCACACTGACCATTTTCGCACTCGTCAACGTGTCTTTGCTTGCCATCAAGTGGCGCGGAGAGCCAGCGCCGGCCAACGTCTTTGTTGTTGCGCCATGGATACCTGTTGCAGGACTCCTGAGTTGCCTTGCATTCCTGGTTGCAGGTTTCCTCTGACAAGCAGAACCGCGACGACCGATCAAATTGATCCGTGTCAATGAACTTTGCCCGCTGCGTCGCCACCATGATGGTTCAAAGCGGTGCGGAACAGAGGTCCAAGCATGAGGCGGCTACAAGCAATTGTCCTTTTAAGTGTCGTCGGCACGTTTGCTTTTGCCAGCGTTGCATCGTCGGACGAGAAGCCAACACCGAAATGGCAGGGCAAGGTCGACTATTGGCAACCCCAATGGATGCAGCGCCAGCTTTGGGGGCCTGGTCGAATGCCGAAGGGTATGCAGGTGCGCTTGTTGCGGCATTGGACCTATGTCAACTACGGCGTGCCGCCAGCCTACCAGAATGCGCGTTCGGACATTGAGCGTACATCGACGACCGTCTTGCAAGGCGGCCAACTTTACGCCAAGCACTGTGCCAGCTGTCATGGTGCCAACGGCCTTGGCAATGGCGAAGCCGGCAAGTCACTGCTGCCATCACCGGCGCTGCTGTCCTACATGATCAATCGACCAATCTCAGCTGATGAGTATCTGCTGTGGGCGATTTCTGACGGTGGCGCGCAATTCCAGACATCGATGCCTGCGTTCAAGGACCAGCTCGAAAGGGCGGAGATCTGGAAGATCATTGCCTACATGCGGGCTGGCTTTGCAAAACAGCAGAACAAGTGAGGGGCGCTGGCTCGTCCTCGCTCTGGGCAGAGACTGGAGCAGGTTATGACAAAGAAGCAACCGCGCTGGCCGATGCTACACCAGGTCGAAGGACGCGCGATCAGAACACAGCAGATGATTGACCGGCTAAAGGTTGATCCCTTGCAACTTGTCAGGATCAAGCGCGGTGAAACCTATCGTCGGGTCCACGAAGCGTGCCTTCAGTGCCGTTCTGCCGACACCTGCAGAACCTGGCTGCAATCGCAAAGTGAGGATCCCGTGCGGCCGGACTTTTGTCCCAACCTGAATGTGTTCATGTCGTGCATTGCCATAAGCGGAAACAAAAAAGATGATAAGAAGAAATAGTTTTAAGCGCCTGACCGTTCTTGTTGTGCTCATCGTTAGTCTGTGTCCCGCGCTGACGCTAGCCAACGCCCAGTCTCAGTCTCAGCCTCCGTTTCAATCCCCGTCTCAATCCCCTTCCCCGTCCAAGAAACCGATTGTGGGCCCAAATGCTGAGCGCGGCTTGGCATTGGCTGAACAACTCTGTCGTGGCTGTCACATCGTGAGCCCGAAGCAAACATCATCTGCCGGCGCAGGCATTCCTTCGTTCCGCGCGATCGCTAACAAGCCGGAACAGACCAGCGCCCACATCGCCAACGTCCTGATCAAGCCGCATGCCCCGATGCCAAACATGCAATTATCCAGGTTCGAGATCCTCGACATCATTGCCTATCTGGATGGATTGCGTCGGCCTGATGCCGGGGCTCCATTGCTCAAGCCGGGCAAAGGCGGGGTGAAGCCAAAGTATCCGAGACGTTCGTGAGCCGGCGCAAATCATCGGTATCGCAAGCGAACGCCTTCAGTTTCGAATGCCTTCGAATTTCGTCTTGAAAGTCAGGGAGTGCAAAATGGATCAGACAACGCGTGTCGTGCACGTACTGCTACTCATCATTGTCTTCGCTGTCGCGTTATTGTTGGCTGGCAAAGCTCTGTCAGCTACGATTGGTGATCGCGACCACGGTTTGGCATTCGCCAAGCAGAATTGCGCAAGTTGCCATGCCATTCAACCGCGGCAGAACTTGTCTCCTGTCGCCGCTGCAACATCGTTCCAAAAGATCTCGGAAGTCGGTGGCATGACCGAGACGGCACTTCGCGTGTTCTTTCAGACACCGCATAAGCAGATGCCGAACCTGATCATTGCCAGTGACGACCAGAGTGATGTGATTGCCTACATCCTGAGCCTCCGGCCCCAGCAGTAGGCTGGTCAACTGCTCCGGAGGTGGTGGTTTCGCAAGCGACTATGCTCTAGCCGGTCAAAGACGCTGAAAGACAATAATATAGGCCATGTCGTTCTCGTGGCCTGCGGGTGGCTGACCGGTCTCGGCATAGATCCGCTCTTCCGTCATGGTCGGCTTTGATATGAGATTGAGATGAACCAGTTCATCAAATTTTGCAGCGAACCCTGCAGTCTCATAGAACGCACTATGGCTGGTGATGGCGCCAACAGCTCCGCTCGCCATCACGCGAACAAGCTCATCCAACGCGGCCGGACCGACATGGCCATGCGTGAATGTGCCCGATGATGTCAGTCCATTGTAGGACGCATCAGAAAATGGCAATGGTTGCGTCAGATCGAGTTCATAGAGATTGCGATATCTGCCCTTGCGCCGGGCTGCCGCCAGCATTTCCGCCGAGATGTCAGCACCATCAATCTCGATGTCAGCAGGCAAAAATGCACCGAGCAAGCCCGTTCCACAACCGGCATCGAGGATGGGTCCCTGACCGTCGGCCGCCAAAAAGGCGTCCGCAATCAGCTGCCCGTAGCGATATCCGCTTTCAGCAAGAAACTCCGCGTCATAAGTTGCCGCCCAGTCGCGATAGAGCCGTCGGTTGTCATCCGGACTCTGGAGGCTATAGGCAGAATCCAAGTCCGGCTTGTCCGATGTCATGCGCTTCGATCTCGTCTTGAAATTGTCCAAACAAGGCCATCAGCCGCTCGTTCCACCTCGACGTTCATGAACATGCGGTGGCCATCAACAACACCCTGCCAAAGCGCAATCCAGCACACCAGCAGGTCATCGCTTTCCTCCGTTGTCATCCCCCGGACGACCCGGAGGCCACTCTGACTAACGCTCACACCGGCATTGCGATCAGACCTGGTGACAGTGACATGGTCTCCCATGCCTTCGAAGAGGGCCGCAAGGAGACGAGAGGCTTCTTCCGGGCCACCATCCTCCGTTCCGATCGTCTCTGATAGGCGCCGGCTATTCTGCAGCCCGGTCAGGCGCGCGGCAGCCTTGCCAAGTTCCAAAGCTCTAGCGCGCCCGGTCACGCCAACGAGCTCACGAACGCCGTTGCGGATGTATTCGACCGCATAGTTGCGTGCAGCCTTGGCCAACCTCTCTGCATTCCACTGGTCGTCCGGTGGCGCCGGTTGCGCGTCCGCGTCAAATGCCGGCGGCATTTCATCGGGAGCAAACTGCAAGCGCTCGTCTTCACTCAGGTCATGGCCGTACTCTTTGAAATAGCCGCACAGCCCGAACTGGCCGGTCATGTCTTCCGACACGCAGACAAAGCCCAGCCGCGGATTCTTGAGCGACACGCCGTTCTGCGCATACCATCCCTTCAGGAAGCCACGGCTTGCTTCAACGGGGACACCGCACAGCGTCGGCCCGTCATACATCCAGCGCGGATAGCGGAATCGCACCCAGGCCTTGCGGTCGCTCTCCTCCATGTACTCGACCGGTACACCGCCCATGCTGTTCGAGAGCACGTGATAGCGCGCGCAGGCCACGGCGTCCGGCAGACCATTGAGGCCCAGCTTCTCAAAGCTGGACAGGAACTTTTCCTCGTGTTGCCGGCGGAAGAGCCGGAACATCCATTCCCCAATCACGTCCGGGCCTTCACGCACAGCAACCATAAGCTGCAGACCGAGCAGGTACTGATGATGGATATCGGCCTGTGCATCGATCGCGCGGTAGTTGTCGCTCATGGTGCCGGTCACCTTTCTTGGATTTGCCTCACCGTTTTCAAGAGTTCTCCCCCCCAACAGTCCCCCCAGAGTTTCTCAGAGTTTCCCAGAGTTTCGACAGACAGACAATGCTGGCAACTTGACCGGTCATCGGCAGTGCGGTTTGGGGCGTGTTGCTACCACAGATGGGGTTGCGAGCGGTGGCATCACAGTTGGCCAGGACAGTGATGTTGGCACTGCTTGTGAAACTGACCAAGGCAACCCTTATTCCAAGGAGCGAGATGGGCATAAGCGAGCGTCAACGCTGCTAGGTATCGAAACATTGGCGTGTTGATTACATTGCCATCAACGAATGTTTGCTCACCGGAGATTGGTGCGTTCGGTGACTTCAAGGTGAAGCCGGCCAAAGGAGCCAAGTTCCTCCGTCTTACGATTTACTTCGGGAGCCAACATTGGACAATCGATGACGTCAAGATTGAACTGGCCGGCGAGACCGAGGTCGGCCGCTGGCTGTTAGAGCCGTCGATCAAATTTGGCTATACCCAAGACGAGTCAAAGGGAGCCGTTGCGATCTGGTCAAGAGCGTACGGGTACGATGACATTGGTCAGGTCGATGTCTCAGAGGGGCGTGTCGAGCTGGCCCAGAAAGTAAGCTATCCGATCAACGCTGGGCGGTTCACATTCGTGCCAAGTCTTAAGGTCTCGGGCATCTGGCTGTTCGATTCACCGGATTACGTGGAATCGATCTCTTCGGATGGCGAGACGATTGTCACCAGTGACGAAAGATTCGCCGCGAGAGTCGAGGCGGCATTGCAACTGACAGACGAAGACAGCAGTGCGTCCGCCGGATTGTCCATTTTCTACGAGGGCACGACGACAGACCACGATGCCTTTGGCATCTCCTTGCGCGGCAAGATTCCTCTGAACAAGTAAAGGTGTTCAGACTCACATGAGTGCTCAGAGATGTCTTGATAGGTATTGGGGTGATGTGACCGGCACGTCGGAGTCTGGAGGCGGTCGCCTCTCGTCAGAGAAAAGGAACGGCCGGCAGAGATCTTGTGCCGGCCGGAGATATAACGGCAACTCCTTACAAACTCGGAATGCCGACACAATAAAGGGCAGAGAGAGCTGATCAGCATCGCCAACCGGGCCGGATCAAAATCTCGGCGTCCTGCAAACGGATTGCCGGGCAGCATTCGTCGTGATGTCTCCAAATGACTAAAAGCCCCCCTTCTGCATTGTGCGACTGCCAGATAAGGTGTTGATGCAACTATTGTGTCGAGAATCCGAAGTATTTCGGATTGTCGATCGACCTCAAATGGGCTCCAGGCAGCATGTTTTGGGGCATTTCAGTTGGTTCGTCCTGAACCTGGGCGCGGATCGCAAAGCGGGCGGCGATTTGGCATGAAAGGGTGTGGACCTGAGGGTCCAGACCGGTTATACACCGCTTCTCCGATCGAGATGCTTTGTGCCGTCCCATTTGCAACATCAGATGAGCGCTCGCAGCATGTCGAGAGGCCCGGACATGTGCTGAATGGACTGACGACAGTTACCAGCTTGGCACACGACCTCGCAGATTTGTTGAGCGCTGGCCAACCGCCAACCAGATCTGTTAGATTGAGAGAGCTGCCGCCTTAGCTCAGTAGGTTAGAGCGCTAGATTGTGGATCTAGAGGTCCCCCGTTCGAACCGGGGAGGCGGTACCATATAAATCAATAGCTTAGACAATCACCAGGCACCACGCGACCCTTCTTGGGCACGCTATGGGCATTGGTATTGACGAAAAACACCCCCGACACCATGTCACACACACCCGGGCATACGAGCGCCACAGGCGCTAAAGACACGAAAGCCCCAATCACCCATTTACCCACTGGCATCTTCTTGAACACACAGACCAAGTACCTTGCTCTCTAGTTTGGTAACAAACTACCGAGCTTCTTTTGCTCGTTCTCAATAAACGAGGTGCTCTTGACTAAACATACAAACGTTGTGTGGTTCGACGCCTTCATTATTTGAAAAGATAAAGGACACGAGGCTCGAACGGGTAGCGTCGGCTTCGATCAGGCTGGCGTCGACAGCGAAGCCTTCTCCACCGACCAAGTCTGCTGCAATGCATGAGGCAACGATAGGTTCGAAAACGAGCTGAAGAACATTACCATCGGCAAAGCGTTCATTGCGCGCGCGAGAGAACGCTGAGTGATCAGGAACATTGTCTTCGATACTAAGTCCGCAGAACCATCGGTAGGCCAAGTTGACTTGGACTTCACGAACTAACGCGCGCTCCGAGCGGATGCCAAAGACATAACCCAGGATGAGCATGCGCAGCATGAGTTCGGGATCAATCGATGGCCGACCTAGATTTGAATAGTGATCCACCAACTCATCGTGAACCCAGGATAGGTCGAGGACGGCAGCAATCTTGCGTACGAGATGATCGCTCGGCACAGCATCATCGAGATTGAAAGACTAGAAGAGCAGATCTTGATCGCGATTGAGCCGTCCCATTGTCTCAGCCCCCTAAAACTGTGCCATCATTTGGTTAGCAGTTGGAGAGATTGGCATGGCTCGGAAGCGGTATTCGGACGAAGATATCCTGAAGCTTTTGCGTGAGAAACAATCACAAGCCCGGCCTTGTGAAAACCGGCGCGGATTGTCAGTGGCAGCCAATTGATCAAGGTGCGGTTGCAGCGCGCTGACAAGTTGCGAAGCATTGAGAGTGTCAGTGAACCCAGCGTCAAGTCAGTGACAATGCAGCTTGGCCTGCAGTGCCGATAGTGATCGTTGCTCTCTCCGATTGGCTACGATTGTTTCGTTGGCGCCTTCATGAACATTGCGAGTGGAACGGCGAGGAGGGCCACAAGGCCAATTAGGAAAAACGCATTAATATAACCGATCATGGATGCCTGACGGTGCATTTCCGCTGAAATCCGCAAGAAACCCATACTTGTGTCCGGATTCCAAGTGTCTGGCAGAGGTGTCAGGCCGTAATTGCCGCCAAACAGCGTTAAGCGCTCGGTCATGTGGGCATAGTTGATGCTCGTAGTTTGAATGGCGATAAGGACGCACAGCGAGATGAACAGGCTCGATCCGAAATTGCGCATCAGAATAAAGACTGCCGATCTTTCCGTGACCTGGGCCCGTGGCAATGTCGCAAAAGCCAGAACTGTCATGGGTGTAAAAGTAACGCTTTGTCCCAATCCAAGTAGGTAGTTCGTCCAGAAAACATCAAACTTGGTGAGATTGATGTCAATTGTCGCCATCCAGAAACCGGAGGCCGCCTGTATCGCCAGCTCAGCTGCTATGCACGTTCTCGGGGCTAATCAAGTCAATTTCGCTATGAAGAAGAACGCTGTCCAATTGCCCAGGCCGCGCGCAGCAATCAGTGAGCCGATGACGCTTTCTGGATATGGCATTTGCCCGACACCTATGAAGCCAAGGTTTAGACGACGGTCCGCTCGGCATCGAGGACTTGTTCGCACCAGATCTATTTGCGGCCCAGCATGCATATCGTGGCATGCCCTGGGGTTCTGCACCGACGTGTGATCGGCCTAGCCATCGACGTGCAACGCAAATTCACCGAGGGCATGGTCTGTACCTGGCGCCGAACTCACAAAGCATCCAATCGGCATACCGTCAGATGATCCGCTCGGCAGCGAAATCATCGGCCCACCAAGAGCGGTCCACGGTGCTATGTATTTAGGCTCTCCAGTAGACTCGAGGCCGCTTGGTGCCGGCTCAGGAGTCGCTGGCCACAGAAAGACATCGGTAGAACGAAAAGACTCGAACAGTCTCTTCTGCATCAACACCAGCTCTGACCGGTTGCTCAAGCAGGTTTCGTTAGAAATAGTCTGGCCTTCGAGGATAAGATTTCGAATTCGTTCGCCTACACTATCTGATGAATAATCCAGTATATGAGAAAGCGAACGACCTGTTTCGTATGCAAGAATGGTCCAGTGCAATTCACCAACACGCGCAAATGAGATAGGCGACGGGACCGTCTCGACGGCATGTCCAGCTGCCCGCATTTGGTCGACCTTTGTGTCGAGCGCAGCCTTCATATCTGACGACATGTCAGCGATGAGATCATCTTCAATGATGATCAAGCGAGAATCCTGGAAGAAAACAGACTGACCAATGGGCGATATCCCGGCTGGCATGACAGCCTTGTATGCATAGAAGGCATCATCAACGCTCCAACCATAAAACCCAACGGTATCGAAGGCTGACGCAAGCGGACTGACCCCAAAGGTGCTCAAAGAACGTGTGCTCGGCTTGAAAGCCGCAATCCCACAGTATGTTGCGGGGCGATTCAGCGAGGCCATTGTCTGTGTTCCGAGGGCCAGGGGCACCGTTCCCGACGCAACAGCCGCCGCCGAACCACTGCTCGAACCACCCGGCGTATGGTTGGTATTGTGTGGGTTGCGCGCAGGTGATGGATCGAAATACGCAAACTCGGTTGTGTGAACTTTCCCAAGAGGGATTGCGCCGCTAGCCCTGAGCGAGAGAACAATCTCGGCATCCGCCTTTGCCGGTTCTCTATTCTCGAAAGCGCGGCAATTGCACCGGGTCGGGAGCCCCTCGACATCGATGATGTCCTTTACGGCGAAAGGAATGCCGTGCAAAGGCCCCAGTATCTGCCCACGACCCACCTGTTGCTCTCGTTCTCGTGCGATGGCAAGCGCGCGCTCGCCGTCAACCTCGCGCCAGGGCTCGGCGAGACCTTGTACTGCGTCTATGCGATCCAGATATTGCTGCACCAGGCTCACCGGCGATAACTCTCCGGTATTGATACGCCTGGTCAGATCACGTAGTCGCCCTGGGTCTTCAACACAGCTGGCCACTGCATGCCTCCTTGATCAGACACCTAAAATTTGTTGTACGTCGCGACACGACCCAAAGCTTGGTACTCTGTGATGATGCACTCGATGATTTGCATTCGCATTGCTAAGGAATAGATCTAACCACTTTCTCGGCAAACCCTGGAAAGCTTTGCTTATCTATCCAACGAGTGACCGTCACCATGTTGCTCTCGGGATCAATCCAGATAATGTTCGAACCAACGCCCTTTGCGAAGAAGCTGGATCGAGATGCAGCTGGTGCTTGCTCGCCGACAGTATTGAGCCACCACATCAAACCATAGTTTGCGTTGAGTGAGCATGGCCGGACTGACAGAGCAATCCATTCTTCGGAGAGAATCTGACGGCCATTCCACTGGCCATGATTGAGCATAAGAAGGCCAACACGCGCTTGATCCAGAGTGCTGATCCATAGCCCGCCGCCCCAGTGAGCTCCTCCCGAAACGGATTGCACCTGCTGCCCATCAATTTCGATGTAGGAATTGCGATAGCCATGCCATTGCCAAGTGTCGGATGCTCCTATTGGATCCATGATCTCGCGCTTGAGTACAGCTGGGAGAGGTTCTTTGAATACGCGAAGCAGCGCCAGTGCTAGGCGATTTACGCGGACATCATTGTATTCCCAATGTGTACCAGGCGGTTGCACAATCCTTTGGATGCCCTTGTCACTGGACTGCCCGGGAGGTAAAGAAAGGTCACGGTTGTGGTCAATTGAGTCCGGCTTTCCCCACAATTCTCCCTGCCATTCACTGGTCAGTTGCAGGAGATGCGCCCATGTGACGGTTTGGTTTTGTTCAGTGTCAAAGCCACCGTCATCTACGAGTTCGCGAACTGGTGCATGGATGTCTGGTATGAGGCCTTGGTCGAAAGCTATACCGGCACAAAGCGAGAGAAAGCTCTTCGTCGCGCTGAATGTCATGTCAACGCGTTCAACATCGCCCCACTCAGCAACAATCTGACCAGCGCGTACGATGACACCGCTCGGTTCTTCGCGATCTTTGATCGGCCCGATAATCTCGTTCAACGGTGGTGGTTCGTCAAAGTGTCCCTCTTCCAGAGCACGGCCAATATCCCGCAGCATCTTTGATTCATGCGAGATGGCAAACGATACAGCATCCTGGACAGCATCGGGATTAAGTCCGACGCTTTGAGGAGGCCGTCGCGACCATTCACCTGGAAGCGGCCAGTATTGAGTGGAATTAACTTCCGATTGCATCATGTCCACGTGTGATCCCCTTTACTGCAATATATGCGCGATGAGAATTTGATGTCGCTATTCCGGCTGTCCAGATGACGTCCAAAACCACGAGTGAGATTCAGAGCTGGAATGCTGCGATTGCCAGTCATGTGCTTCAGGGAACCCAATTCAGTGATTGATCCGCAAAGAGGTCATCAGCCGTGAGCAACCGTGGCGCGATACCCTGTGCGCATGAATAGCGACACAGAGCGTTGATGGTCTGCAAATTCCGTTTGACACCATAAGACCAAAAGCTCTCGCCAAGCAGTGTCTCGGCTGCTTCACTCGCCGAAGCACCCCAGGGTAGCATGGTGTACAAAGCTTGGCTTTCTCGCAAGCGATCTGCTGAGTATTGACGGGCGGCTTCGAAACCACGGCAAATCGCGATGACAAGCTCTGGTTGTTCGCGCGCCAGGTCCCTGCGCATACCCATCAGATGCATAATAGGAAACATACCGGTTCGGCCGGCATAGTCTTTTTCTAACGCTGGGTAGTTTTCGAACAAGCGGCGGATAACCGGATAACCGTCGTTAAGAGCTGGTGGTGGCTTGTATGCAATCAACGCATCGAGTTGCCCCTCCAGTAGCAAGTCTGAGAGCGTATCCTCAGGATCAATTGGTTCTAACTCAATATCGCGTGGCAGCATGCGTGCGATTGGTTGGGTGTCCTTCTTGTCAGCCCGACCATAGCGCCATTTGATATCCCGCGCGCTCACGCCGAATTCGTCTTCTAACATGCCTCGGGCGACCAGAGCCGCTGTCATGGAATACTCGCGCACGCCGACTGTGCGGCCAATCAAGTCGCGGGGGCCTTGAATGCCACGATCCGTTCGGATGTAGATCGCTGAATGGCGAAACGAGCGGGACGGAAAAATTGGCAGGCCGACATAAGGGCTCTGGTCCATTGCCGTGAGATAGAGGTAATTGCTGAACGAGAGCTCAGTGATGTCAAAGGCCCGTTCGTCAAAGGCCCGAGCAAATATCTCCTCCAAAGGCGCTGTGACAAATTCGGGCTCAACGTCTTTGAAGCCGACAAGTCCTGCCAGCAGGGGCAACGTCCGGTCATTGACGCCAACTGCAATCGTCAGCTTTTGTCCTGGCAATCTGTTCTCTCCGTTAGTTCACATCGGCAAAAAATTCGTACTGACACCGGGTATCAAATGACTGTTTCGATTGGAATGCCCCGACAGTCCATCTCGAATTCCAGACCAACGATCGGTGGGCGGGCATAGTGCCAAGTTAGTCCGGCAGGTGTTGCACCCCGTTGCTCAATACCTTGTTGCAGGAAGTGATGAATGTTGTGAACGGTATAGAGTTGGGTTGCTGTCACCGCACTCCAGTCAAAACCCAAACCTGACAAGCGCCGCTCCATTTCACCAAGCACAAAGCTCGCCTTGTCTTCTATGGCGCCGGGGCTGATATCACCCAATCTAACGATATGATCGCGATAGTTGTTATGGCCTTCGGGAGCTTCCCCACTTCCGGCAACGACAAAAGATGGCTTGGCGCGCTCGGCTTCCAACGTAAATGAGAATGCGTAGAATTGCGGCTCTGTTGGCCCGTTCACTTCGGGGCAGACATTGCTGCGCGCGACGGGGTTCGTCTGACCATCGTAGATGCCCCAGCTCTCGAGTGTTGCGACATAGGTCTCATTGAACGCACGAAACCCTTCTTCCGAAAACTGGGCAGGCGAGCGCAACTCGCAAGCGCAGAAGGACGTCAGCGGACGTTTATAGTCGGCCAAGATATCTTTGATCCGCGCGAAACCTTCCTTTACTGAAACGGGTTTCTGAAAGCGGATGCGCCGGATCTCGAAACCGTCCAAGGCTGCAACACCGGCGGAGTATTGGAATACTCCCGGAATGTATCGATAGCCACCTTCCGCAAAGGTTTCTGTTTCGGGAGGGTCACTTGATTTGGCCATTGTCCTTTGCCCCTGGTTCGGTATCTGCTTTGTCAGTGAGCATGTTCGTCGAGATGGAGCCGAACGAATTGCCCTGCAAGCCAACCAGTCTATAGTCTAAGTACGATTGCTGGAATGAGGTGATTGATGAACGACGAAAGAATATTTCGTCTTGATGACAAACCAGCCATGGTGGTTGGGGCAGGATCGGGTATCGGTCAGGCGATTGCACAGGCATTTGCTGCTGTTGGGGCACGGGTCGGATGTATCGATGTTGCCTCGGAGGCGGCTCAAGACGTGGCCGCGGGAATTAACTCAAACGGCGGCCATGCGGTCGGCATTGCGTGCGACGTTTCCAATGAGGCGTCCGTGACTGACGCGGTCGCTTCATTTGTAGAGTCATTCGGGGCACCGCGCATTCTCGTCAATGGCGCTGCCGCACACGATAAGTCCGGCACAATTCTCGACGTGCCACCCGATGAATGGAATGCCGTGCTCGGCGTCAACCTAACCGGCCCTTACTTAATGAGTCGTGCGGTTCTTCCTCATATGATTGCTGCCGGAGGTGGAAGCATCATTCATATTGCCTCGCAAATGGGTCGTGTCGGTTCACCCGAGCGACCCGCCTATTGTGCCACTAAAGGGGCGTTAATCCAGCTTGCCAAGGTAATGGCTGCAGATCACGCCGCTGACAATGTGCGCGTCAACACACTATCTCCAGGTGCCGTTGAGACAGGTCGCATGACGTTTCGGTTCGGCAGCATGGATGAGGCGCGCCGTGTGTCGGGACCACTCCACCTTTTGAAACGACTGGGACAGCCTAATGAAATTGCTGCTGCCGCAGTATTCCTGGCGAGCGAAGCTTCAAGTTTTATGACTGGAGCCGACCTACTTGTCGACGGCGGGTACACAGCTGTCTAACTGAAGCTGATCCGTAAGTGCCACGTGAGGATTCGACTCTTGAGAGGACCTGGGACCGATGCCGCACTCTATTGCCCAGCGAGCGCTTCTAAATTTCCAACGCTGAGCGAACAACAAAACCTTCGAGTACAATGCGCTTCGCTGTTTCCAATGCGACTGCTAGGATGGACTGACCTCAATGCTAAGTGGATCACACGCCATGCCCCAAAGCATCCCCATCATCGATTTTACGGGCTTTCGCAGCGGTACTCCAAAGGATCGCGAGAGAGTTGCAGAGCAACTTGGTGAGGCGGCCCAATCTCTTGGCTTTGCAGTTGTCGGCGGTCACGGTATCGCTTCCCGCTTCGGTGAAGAGTTGCGCGAGGTTGGGCTGAGATTTTTCGATCTCCCGCTTGAAGAAAAGCTTCAGGTTCGTCGGCCGCGTAACGATCAGAACCGTGGTTATATTCCCTTCGGTGAGGAAACATTGGTGCGCATGTCCGGCGGCGACAGCCCTCCCGATGTCAAGGAAGTCTTCGCCATCGGGCCGGATGAAATTCCAGACACAGCCTACTTCAATGGGCCCGGGAGCTATCCAAGTTTTGCACCAAACCTGTGGCCGACTGCTCCGGCCGATTTAAGGCCCAAGATGCTTGTTTACTGGCGCGCCATGGAAGATCTGATGCGCATGATTGCGCAGGCTCTGGCCCTCTCCCTGGAGATGGAAGAAACGGCGTTCGATGACGTCCTTGATATAACGCATTCAAGCCAATTGCGGTTGTTGCACTATCCACCACTCAACACTGCAGTTGAGCCAGGTCAGCTCCGCGCCGGTGAGCACTCAGATGTTGGGATGATGACGATCTTGCGAAATGATCCTGTGCCTGGTGGTCTCCAAGTCAAGGCGCGCGATGGCAGCTGGATTGATGCTCCGGGGATCGCGGATACCTTCATTCTCAACATTGGCGATCTTTTGATGCGCTGGACGAACGATCGCTTGGTCTCGACACTGCACCGTGTAGCCGTCCCGCCGCAGGAAGCAGGTACCCAGTCCAGGCGACTGTCGATCGGTTACTTCGTTGGCCCCCGATACAATGCAATGGTCGAATGCCTGCCCACATGTTGCAGCCCGAGCAATCCACCAAAATACGAGCCTGTATCCGTCCACGACTACCGCACCAAACGCTTTGCTGCGGGCGCTGGCGACAACAAGCCGTTTGCTGTTTTACGGAGTTAAACAAATGCCAGGCTCCTATGACCGTGATCTGATTGGCTACGGAGCCAATCCACCGGATCCCAAGTGGCCCAATGGTGCACGCCTCGCGATCAACTTTGTCATTAATGTTGAAGAGGGCTCGGAACCATCCGTCCAGGACGGCGAGGGTTACACCGAGGTTCAGCACACCGAGGCCTACGGCCGCCAGCAGGGGTTGGATGGAAGGGATCTCGCCGCCGAGGGAATGTTTGAGTATGGCAGTCGTGTCGGGATCTGGCGATTGTTGCGGATGTTTGAGGAGCGTGAACTTCCACTGACGCTGTTTGCCTGTGCTTTGGCACTGGAACGCAATCAACCTCTTGCCGCAGCGATCCGGAGCTCGGGCCATGATGTGTGCAGCCACGGCTGGCGCTGGATCAAACATTATCTATTGAGCGAGGACGAAGAACGCGACCATATCCGCAAGGCCGTTGCCTCATTGGAAAAAACGACCGGACAACGCCCCCTCGGGTGGTATTGCCGCTACGGCCCCTCGCTCAACACACGCCGGCTGGTGGTTGAACATGGTGGCTTTGTCTACGATAGCGATTATTATGGAGATGAGTTGCCATTCTGGAAAACCGTTGATGGACAAGCGCATCTTGTCATTCCCTACTCGTTGACCAACAACGATGGCAAGTATGCTGGTTGGATGGGCACATCGAATGACTGGTTTTCATTTATCCGTGACGCCTTCGACATGCTCTACGAAGAAGGCAAGACACAACAAAAGTTGATGTCTGTGGGACTGCACCCACGCCTTATTGGACATCCTGCACGCGCGATGGGATTGAAACGTTTCCTCGACTACGTCTCCGAATTGCCAGATGTGTGGATCACACGGCGCGTCGATATCGCTAATCATTGGCTTGAAACACACCCCTATCCGGGTAAGGGGTTAAACGAGTAGTTGTGTAATTTGAAGGGCAATGTGGGCATGTCAACTGATGTCCGCTTTGTGGACTAAGCTCCACTGAGCGCTATCGGACCGTCAGGCAGCTGGTGTCGAAGGCGCAACAACAAGGTTGCCAAATCTATGTCCGCTACCAGTCGAAGCGGACAAATTGAGCGCCGCGCGTGAAGTCTGGTGCATGTCTCAAAGTGGCCCGGAGCGGACCTGAGCAGCTGCAATATGCTCCGAGCACGTCATCCATGCCCAATCGCAAGAGCGGACGTCGGCTTGAAGTCTGACGCTGGAGCGCATCAACGACGCGAAGTCCACAAATCGGAAATAAGCCCTTACCGTCTCAGTGTGAAGAACGTTGGCGACCGTTGGTCTGATGCTGAGTCACACGCGGCTCCGATGAGCTCACAGTCGGCTTTTCAAATTTTGACACCTCTTTGCCATCAACCAGGGGAAATCTGATAAGAGGTCCCGCAAATGGGCACAACGAAACAAACGGCCACCAACCAACAAGTAGCTTATGCTCATGGGTGGCATACTATGTCGCCTGGTTAGAAGTCAGTATTACGTGTCATAACAGCCACTTAGAGGTCGGAAACTCAGTGCTGTCATTATCCGCTGTTTTCTAATGCAATAGCGCGTTGTTTGATAAAGGCGTAACTCATCGTCGATTGCATAGAGTGAAACGTATCTATGCAAATGGGTGTGTTGGTAGGCGGACGAGAAACACTGCCAGGCTCCTTGATCGACATTCACTGCTGTAATCAGAAGTGCGTATTGTAATGACTTTATTTTGTACTCAACAATTGAAGAGCGAGCGCTGCGCGCGCCCGGCGAAAGGTGCATTCAATCTCTTGATCGCTGCGGTCGCAGTATTCGCATGGAGCAGCTGCGTATTCCTCTTCGCCATCGTGACCGCGGCGGGCAAAGCAGAGGCACAGATTACATGCCCGACGGTTCCCGCACCTCCTTTCGGTATAAGCTTAGCCTCGCCAGCCCCCGGAGTTCAGTGCTCAAGCGTTACGGGCACCGGATCGCCTAGCGGCAATTCAGCTACTATCTGCGTGCTTAATGTCAATAATTCCGGCGCTGTGGAATTTTCAGGACAGGTTCCTGTCCCATTCGGTTCTCCTCAGTGTGATCCGTCTCAAGGGTTTAAATTCGGTGGTACAGTAAGCACAAATTCAACAACTGGTTCGTGCAATATTGACCGTTGCTCCGGTCTCAGTGATGGAGATCGGATCACTATGAGTAGCTTTTTCTATCCGGACCACGTCGCACTGACTTATAGAAACGGCGCACTTGAACCTTTCGTTCCCGTGACTTCAAACCAACAATCCACTAACTCACGCAGCCGACGCATTATCCTAAACTTCCTTAGCCGCCGAGCAGACCAGATCACGTCAAATGAACCGAATCTCACAGAGCGTCTTGGCAATGGCGATAGCGGCACCAATGGTCCTATCACTTTCGCAGGCCAAGGTACTGCGCAGAGTAATCAGCTCGCCTTTGCAACCGGCCTTCGTCAGATCGCTCAGAATCGTCGACTGGACAAGAAGAATAGCAGCCGCGATCTCAGCCAGAAGATGGCGCTCGGCGTACGGAGGAACGGTACTCGTAAAGAGCCAACACAATCAGGTTTCGATGTATGGGTCAAAGGGGTATGGTCTAGTCTCGACAACGGCTCAGCCGAGAATGACCTGGGACTGTTGTTCGTCGGGGCTGACTACCGTTTTGGCTCAGGTCTCGTGGTTGGGCTGCTGGCGCAGTTCGATTGGGCTGATGAAAAGGATGATACCAACAATTATGAGATCGATGGTCGTGGCTGGATGGTGGGACCGTATATGGTCGCGCGGCTGCATCAAAACCTAATCTTCGATGGCCGTGCCGCGTGGGGCAAGTCGACTAACGATGTCAGTCCATTCAAAAGCTACACCGACAGCTTTGATGGTCAGCGTTGGCTGGTTAAAGGTCAGCTAACCGGTGACTTCAAGTTCAGTGCTATACATTTTGTGCCACATGTTGCGTTGATTTACTTCGAAGAAGAACAGAAGGCTTATACCGACAGCAACGGCATTACGATCGGTGCACAAACCGTTGAACTTGGTCGACTGACATTTGGCCCGAAGATTTCAACAACGTTTCGGCAATTGGACGGAACAACAATTAGTCCATTCATTTCAATCAAAGGCATCTGGGACTTCAAGAGTACGGATGAGGTGGATATTGCTACAGGTCTGGCCGCTAGTGGCAACGATGAATTTCGCGGACGCACGGAAGCCGGCATTACGATCAAGCTACCCGACGGCGTATCTCTGTCAGGTGAAGGCTTTTATGACGGCATCGGTGCAAGTGACTACGAAGCCTACGGCGGCAGCTTGAAAGTTGCAGTGCCGTTTTAGGGGGCATCCCGGACCGCGCTCGCTGACAGCTGCATCGGGTCACAAGCGGATATCGCCGAGCCGAGCAGATTGCTTCCGCTACGCATCCAACGACGGACGCTCCCAGAAGCCACAAGTGTCCTCATGACATTGGCTTGCCCAATACCGGTTAGCCTATTGATTGTAGCGCCGCACAATTGCATTTTTTGTCAGCACGACACCCTTTGGCACCCGGTTAAGGAAGATATTTACGTGGCCCCGTTTCATTAGCATATCGCGTTGCGTAAAATAGCCATTGATGTGCCACTGACCAATATGGCGGTAGCATTCGACGATATAATTCACCCCGTTTCCACCAGGATCAGTGTGACCAATATTGCACTGTTGGTCAAAAGTGTCGGTAACGGCTTTGTCCTGTGCGAAAGCAACGAGACGAAAGATCTTGTTCTCGTTTTGCTCAAGGAACCGAGCAAAAACCTCATCTCTCGAGGTAATCTCGCCGTTCCACTCTAGGATGGTGATCTTATTCTTCTCCTTAGCTTTGTCGCTTGGTTTGCCGGCGAAATACACGCGGCCCAGCATGCCGTCACGCGTCCACGGCAACTGAACTCCGGTATTCTTGAAGACGGACTCTTTGACGTTCTGGAACAGGTCAAGATGATGAAGACCTGGCTTGATCAGTTCGCGTGCCAGTGACTTAGCATACGGTCCACCGTCGGCACCTTGGTCACTCGCTGGTTGGCCAGGCTCACTGGCGAACCCTATCAGCATTCCTCGGCGCTCAGAAATTGGTACGAACCCTTTGCTGCCTTTGGTGCGTAGGTTGAGCACATTGCGACATGCATCGAAAATCACAAAGTGTGCCGCATTGCCTGCTCGTTTCGAGAGCTTATTGACAACCTCATCCAGCGCGACTGACTTGTACCATACCTGCTGATCCAACCTCTTGACGCCAACGGGAATGAGATAATTCCGCTTGTCTTGCTCGTTCGCGGCACCATGACCGGAATAATAGAAGAAACCAATAGCGCCATCGCCTGCCCTAGCAAGCTTGTTTGCATACCGATCAATAGCTGTAAGGATCTTGATACGGCTAGCATTGCTCACAATCTCAACATCAGTGAAACCAACTTTTCGGAGCGCGCCGGAAACGAGTTTTACATCATGAGATGGCGTTTCAAGAACTCCCACTTCTCGCGCGTAATCATGATTTGCGATTAGTAGAGCTATCCGCTTCGCAGCCTGAGTGTATGTCGTGGTTGCAAGCAAGATGGACACTGTGAGAGCAACAAGTCGAAAGCTCATAAAGCCGGCCTACTGGTTTGGCATGTATCCTCGATTTTATCTGAAGACACTACGGCTATCTACACAGTTTGTCAGCTCATTGAATCTCAACTAATTGGCCTAGAAAATCGACTTCAGATCAACCTGAGTAGTTTTCAAATGTCTCTTGTTTGATCTTGGCCCAGCTACAATTCTGTGGCCCATGCTGCAGTTGTTCAGGTCCGTTAAGGGTCAAAAGTGAGCTTCCACACTGCACAACGCATGTCTGCAGCTGGTGAGAGCAGATATCAGTCAAAAGACATCGCCCGTCGAGCCGACTTCGGCTTGCTCTGCACAGCTTAGTTCGAGGAGCTGCGCGATGCTGAATTACCACTCAGGTGTGCTGCTTAGGCAGATGTTACAGTGATATGCCAGGATGCGATTTTGTTGCTCTTAAGCCGAGGTAGAAATCAAAAGACACTTCGGCGATGTCAGTCCTTACGTAGTTGAACTCCGTCGCAAGGAATGAAAGTGTCGTTCTTGTACGTCTCGGCGACGAGGTGCGTCGTATAGCGAACAACGCTAGCCTCATCGTCAAAGAAGCGGTCGCAAAAAGATTGATACTCCTCCATGCTTCTGAAGTTACCGACGAGCACAGCATCGGCCTCACCTGTCACGCCGTAGGCTTGAGTAATCGCCGGCTCAACTCGAATTCGAGCCGCGAATTTTTCTCTCTCTGACCTGGGTTGGTCTCTCGTTGTAACCAAGATTATTGCCTTGAGGCCTCGTCCTATCTTGGCGTTGTCGGCTATCGCAACTGTCCGCGCAATAACTCCTGCATGACGCAGCCGATCAACGCGCCTGAGGCAGGTTGATGTCGTGGATCCGACGATCTCAGCCAGTTCGGCGTTTGTGAGGTCGGCCTTCCGTTGCAGAGCTTCGAGGATACGTATGTCAAGCTGATCCATCTCAATGACGCTCGATTATTTCACTTTCTATGAGGATTTGACCACATCGTGCAGCGCTTATCCATAACCTCCCTGCTTATTCGGAAGGGAGGAATCCATGTCCTCAACGAAACTTGGCTTGTTGTTCTGCGTCTTGTTCGTCACGCTTGAAGCCTTTCAGGCGGTGTACCTCGGGTCTGTTTTCCAGGCCATAGATTCTTTTCTCGTAGGCGCGTGGGTTTTCGGTATTTCCGTGATTGGTACAGTCGTTGTGACGCTCGTCTTCCACGCTCACCAACTTGCAACCTCCTGCAGGGAGTGGCGTCTCATCGTTGCGCTAAACATCTATGCCGCAATCACTTGGAGCACTTACTTTGGTGCGGTCCAGATCATCGAACCAGCAGTGTTATTCACCATTTTTTCGGGCATGGTCCCTATTGGCACGGCTATCGCGGCATTTTACGGAATGAAGGAGGCGCTTGCGCCAAAGAGGATCGCGACACGAATAGGCAATGGGCTCATCCTTCTCTCAATTGTCTGGCTCTGTGCATCAACGATTGCAGGAATGTCCGGTTTTGTTCGGGGTGGAACATGGACGGCATTTCTGGGTGTCGCTCTGTCGGTGCTTTCAGGCGGGTGCACCTCTCTGGTCATTCTATATTCAGCGCGCCTTAATGCGAGGGGCGTTGGACCTCTCGCTCAATTTGGTCTTCGGTTTGTACTTTACACCGCGCTTGCCGTTGTCGCCGTGTTTGTAGGCGTTGATGAGAAGCGAGAAGCTCCAACATGGGAGGCTTTATGGCCAGTCGTTCTTGTCGGGCTGGCAGTGATCGCGTTGCCGCTTTATCTGGTCCAAAAGGCCGTCCCCCTTATTCCAGCATCAACCATCGCTGCGATGACTGCTCTCGGGCCGGTATTCGTGTTCGCGATGCAGGTCTTTGAAGGTCGCGTTGACTACGCGCCAGCCACCCTCCTTGGGATCATTGTCTTCTTGCTGGGAGCCCTGATTGCTGTCTGGGGCGCCACTCGAACGCAGACGACATGATGTTGCCTGCTCGCCAGCAGCTCATTGCGACGATGGTTCAGCCAGCTGCGCGCTTAAAAGATGGCGTTGAAGTTTCCCGACCAGCGTCTCGCGCGATATGCATTGCAGACTCGACAGTATGCCCGTCCCAGAACTGAATTGGAAATTCAAAACTGTCGTTGCAGTAGAACAAAGCGTTGTCATGTTGCTGATGTCGTTGCGCTAATCTCAAGCTTTTTCTCAAAGAATAGATCGGGGTACGGGTCATCATTGAACCTCTCGATCTCGCTCCAACCCATCTTACGATATAGGTTTACAGCTTCGAACAAGCTGCTGTTGGTGTCCAAACGGAGCGTGTCGATACCCAGATCCCGCGCTGCGTTTTCTGCCGTTATCATAAGGCGCCTTGCCAATCCCAAACCATGTCCAGCTGGAGTGATCCACATTCGTTTGATCTCGGCAGACTTGCGCCCGTCTCCTTTGACGCCAACGCAACCTAGTGGAGTTTCTCCAATCCTTGCGACGATAAAGGTGCCGTGTGGATGCGCCATCTGTGACAACTCCGGATCACCAGATTGTCTAAGATCAAAGTCGAGGTCCAGCGGCTTGCTCAACTCCGCTGCAAATGCACTTAAGCATTCCCTGGCTATGTCGGACCCATAATCCACTTTCTCAAAGATGATGTTCTCACGAAACATCGCAATCGCCGCACTCATGTCCCCGGCGTGTCGTCGCGACAGCATGGCGGCGTACCGCGGAATGACACTTGGCAAAATGGTCTGGCCCTCAGGCGGGCGCTCGACACCAAAGACGAACGACGGAAAACTCAATTCCTTCTGGACAGCCCAAATGTCTTGATGCTGGTCCGGTGGAAAGACCTGGGCTGGATCACCAACGGCAATCCAACCAAGCGGCACTGTCACGCGTGGCGCAAGTCGGGTTCTGAGATGAACGATTGCGTTGACCCTAACTTCGGCGCGTTCACCGATCGTTGCACCGCTGAAGATTGTAACTCCCGTAGCTACGAATGCCTGCTCTCCAATGACACAGCCGTTCAGCACTGCGCGCGGGCCGACCAATACGTTCTCTCCAATCTGTAACGGGCAGCCGCGTAGGCCGCGCAGTACAGCGTTATCCATTATGACGGTATTTGCTGCGATCCGTATCTTTGCTAGGAGAGCGGCCAAAGCTTCCCTCTCTTCTGGTGCGAGCGCAGAGGTCGCCTGACGGAGAACGGCATCCCGATCCGCGACTAACTCCTTTGCCAAGATGCGCCCTGTTTTGGTCAATCGCGCCGGTCGGGTCCGACCCGCGTCGGGCCAATCGACCAGACCGTCTTGACGCAACTTGTCTAGTGCCCGCTTGGCCGAGGGCTGTGTAAGCTCCGCGATTTCCGCCAGCTGCGTTGCGGACATTGCTCCTCGGAAATGTAGAGTTTCCAGTAGAGCTCGTGATGTGTCGGACATGAGACTAGCCTCCGACATCCCGTCGGCCAGTCTCACAGCGAGAGCACCCAGGTGGTTTGCGATCAATGACTCATTCATGCATGCGGTATGTATGAAAGAGTCATTGCTTTCAGGCCCCGTTCTTCTTTTCGCGCCTGACACTGTGCCAACTCTGATGTTGACTTCCTTGGCGTATGCAATGGTGCTGATTGCTAAACGAGCCGTCGAGCTTGACTTACACAGGTTGGGCTGGTTACCAGGGTACTCGGTGCGGACGATAACCATGGACCGCAACCTCATCCGACCGACGAGTCCTGTCGAAGGAAGGTAGGGATGACTGTTCTGGCAGGCGGAAGGTTGTACGCCAATGTCTGCCCTGATCTGGTTATCCGTTCTCGCTAAGGCAGTTAGCACTACAATTGTAGTCGTTTCGGCATCTTTGGCCGCGCAGGCGCTTGGTCCGTTCTGGGGAGCTTTAATCGCTAGCCTTCCGGTTTCAGCGGGCCCTGCCTACATCTTCTTGGCATTGGAGCATGAGCCGGAATTCTTAGCAAAGAGCGCTCTTTACAGTGCTGTTGCGAATGCGGCGACCGGTCTTTTCCTGATCTTGTTTGTCCTGCTTGGCAGGCACATTTCTTTTTGGCCATGCTTAGCTGTGGCAACTACTTTCTGGTTGTCTAGCTCTTTCGTCTTGCAATCAATCGATTGGACGACGAGCGGTGTAGTTGCACTAAATCTCCTTGTTTATGCGCCAGGCATGTATTTGTTGAAGAAAGATGATCCGAAAGTCTCCAGCGGTCCAAGTTGTTTGCCCCGACCGAGTGAGCTAGCTGTGCGTGCAGGTGCGGTCGCATTGTTCGTGACAATAATTGTGACGGTGAGCAATTTGCTCGGCCCGACGGTCACAGGGTTTGCTGCTGTGTTCCCGATTAGCCTCATAAGCCTACTGGTCATACTGCATTTGAGAGTTGGTGGTTCAGCGGCGGTGCACGTTGCGATAAATGCCCTTGCTCCAATGCTGGGCTTCTATGCGATGCTGCTTGTTATCAGCAGTACCACCAGTTCCTACGGAATAGCCATCGCGTTTTCTCTCGGTTTGACAATTAGCCTGATATGGTCGGGGGTGCTGGGCATTCTGAAGAGCTGCGAAAAGTGACCCAGAGTGCTTTCGGCCAAACGCAGCAGACTTCAACGTGCGCTGAAATGCTCCCCGTTGTATGTCGCTCTTCCGAGCTGCGATCCGGCTAGACCTTTTACAAAACGACGCCAATAAAAGGATCGCAATCAATGAGTGGCGACGGGTGCTTTCGCGTGGTCCATGATGCCCCTGTTTATGAGTGTGATGACAGGAGGGCGCCGAGCACTATCAGTATGGCGGCGATGAAAGTCGTCAGCGTCACCGTTTCAGCGCCTAGCAACGACAAGAGAAGCAGCGCAATAATAGGATTGAAATAAGCAATGGCCGATATCGTGGCTGTCTGTCCGGTTCGTGTTGCCTGATCCCAAAGCATCGTCGACAACGTGAGAGGAATTATCCCAATCGCTGCAATTGCGACCAGTTGCTGAATATCTGGAAATGCAGGCTCTTCCAATGCAACATGCCCGACGAGAGAAACGACCGCGATCACACCCATCGCCGGTCCAACGATATCCGTATTCTCGCGACCGTACGATCGCACCGCTGAGTAGATGGCGAACGTTAGCCCGCCCAGAAGACCAAACACTACCCCTTTGACGTCAAGGTCTACTTTGAACGCTGGCGCGATTGCTAGCACTGCACCACAAAAGGCAACAAGGAT
The DNA here is from genome assembly GCA_039183375.1 of Pseudomonadota bacterium. GTDB lineage: Bacteria > Pseudomonadota > Alphaproteobacteria > Rhizobiales > Hyphomicrobiaceae > Tectiglobus. Next base: position 10,585 of record JBCDBQ010000010.1, on the reverse strand, counting down.
ACCGGCCACCTGCAACCAGCTCGGCAACTTTCGAACAAGTAATGCCACGATCAAGCAAAGGAATATTGGCCACAAATAATGCACGACATTTGCTTCGGCGGCGCCAATGCGAGAGATTGCCGTTAAATAGAAAAAGTCGTTCAGGACAACGCCGACTGTGACGATTGCCACGCCTCGCCATGATCGCGCCATTACGTTGAAAATCACTCTTGGGTGGCCTGATCTCAGAAGCGTCAAGAAGAAGCCAACGCTTGCGCCAAGTCCTAGAATCAGGAGTGGAGGAATGGGACTGGCGTATACCGCAAGTGCGGGCCAGGTGGCCCACCCCGTCACCGCGGCGAATGCGAGGAGTATTGCTTTGGTCCTCGGTGGCAGTGAGGCAAAGCGCTCTGAGATTGACGGATTTAGCTTTATGGATAGAGCCTGTGTCACGGAGAGCTCCTGTTTCCAACTACACTAGCTCACGCAACTTCGTCTCAAGCGATTCTTTGAGCTTTAGCATGGACGGTTTGATCCAATCAGCCATCCTATTCCCATGGATGGATAACCAGAGAAACGGTTCTTTTTCTTCTTCCTGTCGAGGCCACCAAGTCACCTCTAGCACACCGGTGGATTTGCCGTTCTTAACGTGCCAGTGCACGCATCCAGGATATTGCTTCAACGTACTCTTCATTGATACAGAAAGTGCCTCGCTCGCACAAACGTGGTCAACGGTACCTTCTATCTTGGCTGTGTCTATGGTCGCGGGCAGCGTGACAATCAATTTTTCCATGGGAGACACCTGTAGCGATATGGCTCTCGAAGTCTAGCCCATTCTTGCCGTAAGAAAATCTGAGTTGGCTGGTTATGCTAGACTGCTCGGCTCCAAGGGTAGATTGGGTAACCACAGCAGTCTTGCTCTTGGCCCATGTCGGACTTGCAGCAACGGTGGGCCATCATGTTTGCCATGAGGGGACAGAGCGGAAGTATAATTCGATAGCTGCCGACCACCTTTTGCTCGATGGCGAAGTTCGCGATCAAACACGCCACGGGTGTAACGACTGAGGAGCTTCGAGTTTCATTACCTGCGAACTGTAGTCACTTCATTACGCCCACTCATCGTTCGGCTGTTGCTTTGAAGAACGTATAGTTGAATGTACCGTCGGCTTCGCTTGTCCGCAAAAGCTCCTCGATACCCTGGTCGAATTCCTCTTGGCTGACTAAACCAGTATCGATTGCAGGTCGTTCGATACCTTTGATCATCGCCGTGAACGTGTTGATCGTGAAGCCTTCGATCCATTTCGGTCGACTACCATCCACGTAAACACTCCGCGGCGAGACTCGTGTCTTGTGAAAACCGGCTTGAACAATCATTGGAAACAGCCGGCGCCCGATTCTGGCATCGCCACCTGCCTTGGCTTGAAGTTCGACCTGACATTCAATGAGCTTCTGCGCCAAAACACCAGACGGATGGAAATAGGCAGAGCCGTGGTCCCCCTCAATCACTGTCAAATGCCCCCCCGGGCGCAATAACCGCCTAGCAGTTGCGAGGAATTGCTGCGGATCAGGAAGGTGTTCCAGAACAAAGCAAACAAATACATGATCGAATGTCGCTTCTTTGAACGGGAGGCCCATGGCATCTGCATGATGGAGTTCGACATTGGTTATTCCAGCTCGTTCAAGGTTGCGCCTTGCGTCCCTGATATAGGCCTCGGAAACATCGACTGACGTGATCTTGGCCGATGGTTGGCGACGGCTGATGTTCTCGGTTTGGACGCCCACACCGCACCCGACTTCCAGGATGTGTTCGCTCTCACTAAAGTCGCCATCGTCAAAGAGGAGCTCGGCGAGCAGTTCACCCTGGTCTCGCAGTCTTTGTCGCTCTGACGTTTCGTGACCGTGCACGTAATCCGGCATCGTCAATCTCTCTGGCTGATTCCAATTTTTGGAAATCTGCCAGCTGGATAAGTTTCTATCTTGAAGGAAATTGCGCTAGTCCACGGCAGCCGCATACTTGCCTGGCGTAAATGCAAACTGCTTCTGAAAACTGCGCGTCAGATGACTTTGGTCTGCAAAACCAGACGCGAGGGCCGCTGTGGTCAGGCTTTCGCCAGCCTGGATAAGGCGGCGGGCAAGCCGAACACGCTGCTGAACGATGTAGGCATTGGGCGTGATGCCGAGCTGCTTCTTGAACGACCGAATGAGCTGGTATTTGCTTATGCCAACGGTGGAAGCCAGCTCATCCAGCGAATGGGAGCTGGCCGGATCTTGATCAATCCAATCAATTACTGGGTCGATGTTATTGTCGGCTGTTGCAAGTGCATCGACCCGGCCGCCAAGCAGCATGAGCTCCAACAGTTGCGATAGCTCTTCATAAACCTTTAGGGGATCGAAGCAACCGGTAACGCAGCTCAGCAACTTGTCGAATTGTAGCCTCAGAGCCGGTGAAGACAATGCCGGTGCCGTAAACTCCTCAACCGAGTCACAGAGATGAACGGAGTGATGCGCGACGATCGCAGCATCGATAAACAACATATCCCAGTGGCGCACGCTTCCGCCGATTGGGATGCCGTCGTGGATCTCGTTGGGATTGCAGCTAATCACGTCACCGGGATGGGCCTCGACAGATCCGATACCACTCCAGGAATGCTGTGCGCCTGCGCGTACAACGCCGACGCCGAACTCGTCATGAGAGTGTCTGGGAAAAGCATGGTTTGTACAAAGGGAAACGGCTTCGATCCCCTGCACCGATGATGTATGTACCAAGACGCGATGTTGTTCAGAGTTCAATGCGAAGTGTCTCCGGTGCCGGTTTGATCGGATATTGAATTGCCCACCAAGACTGAAAGTCCCTGATTGAAAGCACGTGTTTTCAAATCATACTCCCCAAGATTATCATGCTACTTGCGGGTAAATTGCGCGAAGGCAATGCCAGGCGTGCGCTGCGCGTAGATCTATCTCTGTTCTCCTTAGGAGCTTCCGCGCACCTGTCACACGATGTGTTTGCGTCTCGCCAATCAACAGAGAAAGATAGGTCTCGGCAACCGCCTCCGCTTCAACACGTCCAACACTCGCAGAAAATAATTGGACGAAAAGTGGTTTCACAGAGTTGCGACCAGACTTTGCCAGTGTTGCACCAAGCACACCGGTTTGGTCGGCATCGGCGGCAGCCGCTCTATTGAGAGCGACAGCTCGATCCCCTGTAAGCAACGCGAGCAGCTTTGGTCCAATTTTCTGCAGAACTTTGCTCGGTGGCGCGCCAGCCTCAATTGCAGCGCTGAGCGGTGCGGAAATTGAAAGCGCATTGCGCTCGACCAGTGCCTTGAAGAGACCAACCTTGTCACCATACCAACGATACAAAGTCTCGTTGGACGCGCCAGCGGCTTGAGCCACCGATAACATAGAAGTTGCTGCGTACCCCTTTTCCAGAAGGATACGGAACGCCGCGTCCTCTATTTCGGCACGACGGGCTGCCTGTTTCTCGGTTCGCATGGTATTTCCTCTACTTGACATAAGCGTACATTAGATTACGGTTATGTCAAAGCGTAATATTGTGTACGGTTTGGTGTTCTAGGAGTTGAATGTGACACGATTGAAAGCCTCACAGGCCGCCTTGGCCACGTTGGCGATCCTGCAAGTCGTGATGCTGGCTGCACTATTCTCGAAGACGATGCCGCATCCACCAACAACAACGCCCCTGTTTGCCATGGGGCCATTCATAGCCATGTCATTGAGCCTGGTCGCAGCCACCTTCCTGTTCGGCTGTAGTGAAACCGGAACCGGTCGCATCCTCGGCGTTCTGGCATCACTATCTGCCCTATTATCCTTCGGGCCACAGAAGTGGATTGACGCTTCAATTGCAGCAATATGGCCGGCAGTTTTGTCAGGTCAGATTGCGGCCTCAGCGCTGATTGTGGTGGCGCTTCTTGGCAGCAAACAAAGTCGAGGCTCGTGAAACTGGTTGGCATCTCTCCAGAATGAGCAGAGTAGCATGCAAGCTTGCTCAACCATGGTGAATTCACAAGAAATACGGCTTTGCCACGCAATCTTGGAACATGCACGAAACGCCCTATGAGAGTAGAAACATGCGGTGAGCTTTCGATTGACATGGATCTATAGAGAGACTACCAGACATTCCATGAGAACGTTTGCCGAAATGCGTCGCCGCCCGTGTCCCTTGCCCTCCTTGGCGCGAGAACAATGACGCACGCATAGAGCAACGTGATCATTTATAAGCCGCGCCCCGAGCGCGGTTTTTTTGTGCTCAGGCGGGCTGATCAAGAACAACCATTCAGCAAGAGGATATCGCCATGAGTATTCAAGTCGGCATTGTTGGGATCAGCGGTTTTGGAGGTGGCGAAGCATTGCGCTTGGTCGCGAGCCACCCGTCTTTCGAGCTAGTCTTTGCTGCTGGCGAAGGCAGTGCAGGTAGCCGGTTGGTTGACCATTTCCCTGGTGTAGCAGCCAAGCTGGCCGAGCTTGAAATCGAGAAGTGGGACCCAGAGGCCCTTCCCAAGCTCGACGTCTTGTTTGCGTCCCTCCCCACGGGTTCCTCGGCCGAAGCGCTGGCTAGCGTTGCAAATGACGTGATGATCGTCGATATCAGCGGCGATCATCGCTATGTCGAAGGTTGGGCATACGGTTTGGCCGATGTCTGGCCTAGTAAGATCAAGGGGCAGAAGCGTATTTCCAATCCCGGATGTTATCCCGTGGCGACACTGAATGCACTTGCGCCATTGCTGGTCAACAAACTCATCGAGCCGAGCAATATCATCATCGACGTCAAGACTGGTATTTCTGGTGCCGGTCGCGGTAGTGACGATAACAAGTTCGGCTATGCCCAGAGTAACGAAAACCTGCTGCCGTATAGCCTGCTCAGGCACGTCCATATGCCGGAGATCGGCCAGACGATCGAGCGGCTGAGTGATGGCAGTGCGGCTGGGCTAGTCTTCACGCCGCACCTTGTACCGATGACTCGCGGCATACTCGCCACCATCTATTGCCGTGGCCGTGTCACTTCAGACCAATGCTTGGAGGCAGCAAGACGCTACTTTGCTAACAGCGCGTTCGTGCGCGTGACCGACCGACCGCCGCAGACCAAATGGGCAACTGGATCGAACCTATCGTTCGTCAGTTACGCTGCAGATCCTGACCGCAATCTTGTGATTGCGATGGGGGTGGTTGACAATCTCGGCAAGGGAGCGGCCGGGCAGGCGGTTCAGAATGCAAATCTGATGTGCGACTTGCCAGAAACCGAGGGGTTGGGCGGTGCACCTTTATGGCCATAAGGCGTGGCCGCCTATTCGCTCATTGCAAAAGTAGTCGGATGTGAAACACTTCCCGCCCAAACAGCAGCGTGCTTCTTCTAATCCATTTCCGGCATAGCCGGAATCACCGTGCCGGCCCACTCCCCCGCCCGGCCGCCCAAAACCACCGTCATATGGGCGGCCGGGCGGGGGAGTGGGATGGTTTCAGCTAACCCTGAAAGGCTATAGGAGAGGCGCCTTGCAGATATTGCTGACAACGACAGGAACGAAGCTGAATCAACTCCGGTCTTGTACTCGGCGAATGGCTTGTCGTCCTTGTCACGATGATGGGTTTCTTATCGGCTGGCTATCGTCAAGGCAGCTCCCCCAAGCGTGACCGCTCCAATACGATTCGCGCAACGGGCTGCGCGCGGTGTCCGCAGGAGCCTGCGTGCTCGTTGTGCGAGTGCGATCCATGCTAAGTCGACGGCTGCCAGACTGACAACGGTCACCGAGGCCAGGACTGCCCAAAGTAGGATACTTGCGTTCGTAAGGTCGATTAGTGTTGGCAATAGTGCGAGGTAGAAGACGACGATCTTTGGGTTCCCAAGTGTCAGTGCCAGGCCTGCTCCAAACATGGACCATGCTGACGAGCGCTGCGGTAATGCCTGTTCTCGACCAACAGGCTCATTCCACATTTTCCACGCCAACCAAATGAGATATGCTAACCCTAGATACTTCAGCACCAGGAAACCCAAGTGGAACGTCTCAGCAAGCGCCGAGATACCAGCCATTGCCATGGTGAGCCATATGACTTCGCCGATCCACATGGCGGCTACGAATGGCATGACCTCCTGCCACCCTCGACTGATGACACGCGAAACAAGCGCTGCGATACTGGGTCCAGGTGTTCCAGCGTTGAGAATCAATGCGGATGCGAACAAGGCTAATGCGAAAGGGTCCATTCGCTAACCTTGCCCCAACGCGATCACTCGGTAAAGGGCCGGCTGTACTCTTGCTGTCTTGCATCTTGGCACAGCGAAAAGTAAGCATCTGTCAGTCATTGAGACCTAAGCGGGGACCGCAGACGTCGTTTATGGTGATTTTTGACGCCATAACCATTAGTGCTGGAAGGCTGCTTTCCCTGCATCGCGTCAATTCTGTCAGTGATCGATGAATCCTCCTTAGAAGGGTAGTGCTTGGTTCAGGTGATAATCTGAACCAGATGTGTACGCTGAACGCGCGTAATCATAGTGGCTGTCTTGCCTGCGGTGCTTATCCACCCCCTTGGTCAGTTTGAACGATCGCTCTGCCCACCGGAACCGTTGCTGTGGTCAGGTTTGGGGGGATTATTTCGGCTTAGCCGCTGTTTCTTCACTACCGTAAATCGACGCAAGTGACTGCGATCGCGCAATGAGGAGTTGCGCAAGTGTTTCGAGTTCTTCTGTCCGTTGGGAGGCTGTATGGAATTCATCGAGTAGTGTTTCTACGGCGCTGGGCATGCGGGCAATGATATCGCGCAGATGGGCGAGCATTTGATCGGCGTTGTATCCGGCCACTCTTGCTTGTTTTTGCCAATGCCTGGGTTGGATTTGATCCAAACGGTAGCGGCCATCAACCGACATGGCGAGTCGGCTTTCCTTTGGGTGGTTCAGGTAAGGCAAAATGCTGATGATGTCGTAGAGAGGGGCAAGTCGAAAACGTCCTTGAGTTGCGAGAAGTAATCCGTAGTTTTTGGCGTGGGCGTCCGTACCACCAATCACGAAGTTGAACGCTTGAGCACGCATAAAGCGATCACGATCATCGGAGGGTCTTGCTGACCCCGAAAGCAGTTGCATGATGTTGGCAATACCTGGGCCGCCTTCATTTTGGTATTTGGTTTGCGGCATGATTTTGAGAGCCTGGCAGCAATCTTCTTGATGGACGCGGCGAACTTGTCCACCGCTTCGATCGATTGGCAGCGTGCGTCTGCCTTCCATTCGAACGCGGTCGTAGCGCTGAATGACGATGACCGGGAGCTCTCCAAACTGTTCGATCCAGGCTTTGGGTGCGGGTAGATCGAGCATGCGTGCCAAGCGAAGGCAGAAGGCTTCGTTTTCGACTTGGCCAGCCATGTTGGGAATCTGTAGCTTGAGGATGTGCGTGGAGGGTGTCCGTCCACGCGGCTCATACCAACGACCACGGACGAGAGAGAGGGCTTTTTTGGGCTGTGCGCCTGCCAGGCTGAATTGACCGCCCTGTTCTGTAAACTGTGTCGAGCCTGGTTGTCGGATAAGAGCCGCGAATCCTTGCGCAAGCGTGCTCGCACTCAGTCGTGTGGCGCCTTCCCGCTTGCGCAGATGTTCCAGTTGGCCTGGTGGCACAATCTGGATAGCGCCTTGAAGGTCCTCGCCGATGTGCGCTAGGAGCGCAAACGGGTTTCGCGGGCTCACGCCAAAACGTTGGCCCCAGGCTGCAAGCGTTGTCTCATTATCTGATAAGAGGCCCCAAAGAAAAGGACGAATGGCGTCATCGCCATGCTTTTGCCGTGTGAGTGGCATGGACAGCGAGAGTGGGATGGCTGAGCGATCATTGATCCATGTTTCGGCATAGGAAAATGAGAGTTTTCCTGAGCGCAGCTGATTGATCTCTCCGATTATGGTATCATTGAGCAGCACTATGAGAGGTTGAGACGCCATCACCTGGCCCGCTTCATTGCGGATGGTGCGAGTCCGGTGTCAGCAATTGCATCAATGTCGATGTCGTCGCTGACGGATGACGGTGCAGACGTGTTCGTTTGATCGCCATCGGTGTCGGCAAGCAGCGCAATGTCGAGTTCATTGAGCGCGCGCAGTACCAGCCCTAGTTTGGCGTTTGCGTTGCCTTGCTCGAGTTCATTGACCCATTTGCGCGAAACCGTGAGCCGGTCAGCAAGTGCCTGCTGGGATAGGCCTTCGGCCTCCCGTCTGCTTTTGATCAAAGCTGAGATGTCATTGGCGCGACGAATATAGATTGGCATGTCATTGTAACTTCTGGATAGCATAGCATCATTGTAACCTATATATTACAATTTGCAATAGTAACTTTTAAGTTACATATATCATGCTGTAACTCAAGGGTTACAATGCCATGCACCTTGCAGTGCTCTCAAAGTAATGAGCTTTGACTTTCGCTCAGGCGGGTTGCAATGGACTTGTAGAGCGCCCACTCCGCTGGCTGTCTACACTAGGCGTCCAGGCAGCAAGGCCGGCGTTTATCACCTCAGGTGATAGGGTCAGGTGTTCCCTCGTGCTAAGTGACATTCGAAAGTGAGCACGAATCCGAGGGGGTCACCGACGAAGCAGCGGCTTCCGAGTGTTGGGCAGGCGACGCCAACATTGGTTCCTGGTGGGCATACTGGATTGCCGGAAAGCGGGAATGAAACAAACTGCCAAGTCCCCCAGCACAGCCATTCAGTTATGCCGCTCGCTAATAGTCCCGCCAGAAGTGGCTTACGAATTCATGCTCAATACTGGCTGCAGCAATGACGGTTCCATAACTGCTATCGACCAGCTCGAATTCATCCGCAAACCAACTTTCTCAAATGTCTAACTTGGCCCCAATCGAAGGAGAACTGCAAAACAATGTCAGGATCTCGATGGCGACTGTGCCTGCTAGAAATGCCGTCATGCCCGAAACATCGTGTGGCGGTGAAACGGTATTGATGTCGGCCGCCACGAAATCAATTCCTCCGAGTGACTGGAGCAACGATAGACCTTCTCTGGCACTGGCCCCACCCCATGTCGGTGTGCAAACTCCAGGTGCACAGGATGGATCGAAAAAGTCCATATCGAAGCAAAGATAGACAGGCCTGCCTTTGAGCTTCTCTTGCAGCAAGACGGCCGTCGCTGCGAGACCTTTTGCGAACAGCTCGCTGCCATCAATCAGGTTATAGCCAACCGACCGCGTATGTTCGAAGACGTCGGAGACCATAACCGGTCCGCGCGCGCCGACGTGATACGAATTCGCAAGATCAACAAGCCCCTCCTCGGCTGCTCGCGTAAACGTTGTTGCCACGTTGTAGCGGTTGTGAGCGGCGTTACCCTCACCCCTGTACGTGTCCGTGTGAGCATCGATATGCAATACGGTTAGTTCAGGATGTTTCCTCTTTGCAGCTCTCAGGAGCGGCAGCGATATAGCGCCGTCCCCACCAAATGCAAGTGGAGCGGAACCGGCTTCAAGGATGCGAGCTGATGCCAATTCGATGGCTTCAAATGACTGATCTGTAACACTGCAGATAACATCTGCATCGCCACAGTCGACCACCTTGAGCAGTTCCAAAGGGTTGTACTTCGCGTGAGGCGGCTGAAAGGGCCGAACAAGCATGGACTGTTCGCGAATGGCAGCCGGCCCCGTACGCGATCCAATGCGGGTTGGATGGGTGCCGCAGTCAAAGGGGACACCCAAGATCGCTGCCAGGCTTCCTGTTGGATCATGCGAGGCGGGCGTATTCATGAACGTCAATGGCCCAACAAACGGACCATTTTTTTGTGGTGGCACGATGCCGACGGTGGTCATCGTCATATCCTAGTTTTGAGAGAGTGAATTTGCGGGCAGACGAGACGAGTGCCTCGTCTGCGTTTCTCTTGTGTCCGTGCATTGTCTATCAGGTGACAATCTGTGCTGCTGACAATGCAATGCCTGCGGACCGTCTAACTGGCAATCGCATCCAGGTATCGGTTAAGAATGTTGGCATAGTCAGATGCATACCAATCCGAACTCGCAAGCAGCTGGATCTTGAGGTTCTCCGGGTTACCCGCATCGCGGTGCCGCAGATGCTTCGGAACCAGCTCGGCTGCTTTCGGGTTGATCGGCCCCATGCCAATAGCCTCAAACACTTCAACCTGCGACTGCGGATCCTGCGCAGCAGCTGCGAAGTCCCAGGCCTTTTTGCCGGAAGGCGCGCCTTTCGGTTGGATCCAAGCCCCTGCGAACAGGATGGCCTGGTTGAAGGTGTAGTCGACGCGACCCTGGGTTTCGCGATGTACGATCGATGAACGTGTGTGCCATAGGTTGCCGATCACAGCATCACCATCGCGCATGATCTGCTGACTTTCAGAGCCAGAGCCCCAGTAGATCGTTTTTTCTTTGATCTGTTTGATCTTGTCGATCGCACGGTCAACATCAAGTGGATAGATCTTCTCTAACGGTACACCGTCAGCCAGAAGAGCGGACTCCAACTGGCCCTCGAAATTCTTGCGCATTGTTCGCGTGCCAGGGAAATTCTTGACGTCCCAGAGGTCTTTCCAGCTACTAGGTTTGCGATCGAATGCTTTCGTATCCCAGGTGAGGGCAAAGGAATAATAGTAGGAGCCGAGCCCCCATTTCCCTCGGAACGCTTC
>JBCDBQ010000009.1:0-37134 GCA_039183375.1 Pseudomonadota bacterium | reverse complement strand
TGCTCCTCAAGCGAGAACTCGTAGAACAGCGCCGCCTGCGCTTCTTGCCTCGGTCCCATCATCGCCAATCTCTCCCTACAGGACGAATTGAATCAGCGACTTACCCCTCGATCAACCCAGAGTTTTTCAACGAAATAAGCCGATGCCGTTGAAAAAGTCGGGCGGTAACGCGAGTTGGGACGAAGGTTGCACCCTCCGCGACAGCAATCTGTTCCGGCATCTGTTCGAAGAAGTCTTGGACCGGTGCATTGCCGAAGGGCTGGTTGGCGGCGTGAGCTTCGGGGCCGATGCGTCTCTGATCAAGGCGGATGCCAGCCGCTACACCAAGGTGGACTTCGCCGGCTGGTCGGCGGCGGATGCGGCCAGCCGGGCGACAGAAGAATATCTCGACACGCTTGATGACGCGGCATTTGGAGCCGCGACACCGGTGAAGCCCAAGGCGATCTCGCCCGCCGATCCGGCCGCCCGGCTGACGGGTGCCAACGGCGACAGGCCCTTCTTTGGTTACTGCACGAACTACCTCGTCGATCTGGACAACGCGATTATCGTGGATGTTCAGGCCACCGCACCGATCCGACAGGTCGAGGTGAGCGCCGTGCGGAACATGCTGGTCAGAACGAAGGCCCGCTTCCACCTGCACCCCGGCGTTCTGGCGGCGGATATGGCCTATGGCATCGCAGACATGCTAGGCTGGCTCGTCGAAGAGCAAACCGTAGAACCGCACATCCCGGTCTTTGACAAATCCGAACGCAAGGACGGGACGTTCCGCGCCGCCGACTTCACCTACCATCCTGGCGCCGACGCATACAAATGCCCTGGAGGAAAGGAACTGCGGCCGTACTGGCGGAACATCTCGAAGGGCCGACCAGAGTTCGGCAAGGACGGCTTCAAGAAGTACTTCACCCGGAAACGGGATTGCGCTGGCTGTCCGCTGAAGCTCCGATGCACACCCAACCAGGCCACCTGGAAGATCGCCCGATCAAGACATGAGTACGCGCGCCAGAAGGCGCGCGACATCGCCAGGACCGACGCCTACGTCGCATCGAGCTACGCGAGGAAGAAGGTCGAGATGCTGTATGCCCACCTCAAACGCATCATCGGCCTCGACCGCCTCCGCCTTAGAGGCCCAAATGGCGCAAGAGATGAGTTCCACCTCGCCGCAGCCGCCCAGAACCTCCGCAAACTCGCCAAGCTCAGGCCAATGCCAGCGTGAAAGGCCGTGCCCAGAACCGCCCATGCCGGTTCTTCGAGAACGTCGACTGGTCGGGCACAGGATCGCTCAGATCAAGGCGACAGAACCAGCGATACGCAAGGTTCAGATGCACCTCCTTGCACAATCGCCGCTCCGTGCGGATACCGAGGGCATAGCCAACTTTCAGCATCCGGATCATCAGCTCAGGATCGACGGAGGGCCTGCCCGTGGCGCTGTAAAATGGTGCCAGATGTCGGCGCATGTCGCCGAGATCGACGAACCGGTCCATGGCTCTCAACAGATGATCCGTCGGCACGTGATCTTCGATCGGGAACTCGTAAAACAGCGCGCCCTGCGCCACCTGTCTGGGCCCCAACATCACCGGTTCTCCCATGCCTCGGGAGAAGTGAATCGGTAGCCCGCGAAGCTCTCAAGCGGAGTTTTTCAACAGCATCTCCGCAAAGCGGCCACCGAACCGCGCTTTGGCTTTGCATGCGCGGCGAATGTCCGGTCTGGCGAGCCGCACCGCAGCGACTACCGCCTTCCGCCAACGGCCGCATTGGACCAATCGCCAACAATTGCTGAAAAAGGGCCACTCGGCTAACCGCTCGGCCGCGCTCAAGGCCAATCCAGTTCCACCACCTCCACGAAGGTCGCCACCCCGAGCCCGGCCCGCTTTCCCGCCCACGCGAGTAGCTGGGCTGTTGCATCCGCCTGATCGTCGTGCTTCGTGTGCGGGAAGCCAAGAAGCTCTTTTTCGAACCCAGCCAGCCACGGCGCGTCCTCTGGGAGAACGAGATCACCGTTCTCGATCCGAGCCGTTTGCGCATCGAAGCGGGTGAGCTTGTCGCCATGGGGCTTAATCGCGATCGGCTTCGGGACAGCAGTCGGCTCTTCGTGGCGCAGTTGCTGGATCAGCTGCTGCCCGCTGGCGGCGTCTTCGATCAAAAGGGTATCGATCTCATCTGCGCGCGCGTTTTCGATGACCTTGCGCTTAAGCGTTGGAAAGTCCCAGCGGCCCCGATCGACACGCAAGATGTGGATTTCTCCCTTGCGCTTCAGCGCTGTCACGCAGACCGAGTAGTCGTTAGCGAAGCCGTCTTTGGTGGCCGTGTCCCAGCTTTGCACGATCAGATCACCCGCTTGCTTCACGGGTTCCTGTCCGTAACGACGAAGCCATTCGCGTTTGACGAGATTGCCTTCAGCCGGCACGGGGCTTTGCTGGTACTGCGCCGCGAAGTGAAGGGATCCCAATTGGATCCTTTGCGCTTGAAGGCGCTCCAGTGGTTCGCGTTCGGGGTGTAATGGCTCTCCAACCATGCGGATTTCGTACCTGCCGCGTGGAAGCTCTACCCATTCTTCTTCTTCAGCGATCGCCGGCAAAGACAAGAGATCCCAGCCGCCGCCTTCCAGAAGGTGCCCTGCCAAATCATCTTCGTGCAGCCTTTGCATCACCAGAACCACCGTGCCGGTCTTCGGATTGTTGAGCCGCGAGCTCAGCTTGTTGGCATACCATGTCTTCACCGCCTCCCGTCGCACCTCGGACATAGCTTCTTCGGGCTTCATCGGATCATCGATGACGATGATGTCGCCGCCCCGCCCGGTGAGAGTGCCGCCCACGGAGGTCGATAGGCGGCCGCCGCCTTTGGTTGTGCGAAAGTCCATCTCGGACGCTCCACCCCGGCGAAAGCGCGTGCCCGGGAAGGCGCGGCGATACCAATCACTCTCAAGCACGGCCCGACAATCGGCCGCGTGCTTGCGCGCAAGATCGCTTGAATAGCTCACACAGACGAAGTTCAGCCCAGGATCATGGCCGAGCATCCAGGCGACCCAGGCAACCGAGATGGTGATCGATTTGAGGTTCCGCGGTGGCATGCAGATCATCAGCCGCGTGGTTTCACCACGACGCACCCGATCCAACCGATGACCGATCGCATCATGATGCCAATTGGTCATCAGCTGTTCGCCACCGGAGACAGTCTCGAAGGCCATCCGCAGGAAAGCCCCAAAGTCTCGGCGGATGAGTTCGGACAGAATGTCAGCTTCGATGTTCTCGGTCATTTCGGATCCTCCAGCCCCGCCTTGGCCATGAGTTCATCGATCAACGCCAGGCCCGTGGGCGAGAGTTTGGCGGATTTGCCCGTTGCAGCGTCGTTCGCCTCATCTGCCGCGATCAGCACCATAAGATCACGCATAGCCGAAGATTTACCGTCTGCGGCATCCTTCACGAGCCGCTTCACCAAAAGCTCTTTCTTGGTAATCTTCTTGGCCTTCTTGCCGTCACGGATCGTCACCTTTTCCGCCAATTCCTTCTTTAGGATTTGGCCTACGCTCTTCGAGCCCGTGGGCCGCCCGTTCGGATTGCCCGATTGCCCAGGCTTGAACTGATACTTCTTAGGCGGCTTATCCGCTAGAACTTCCCTGAATTTCCCCAGATCTCGCGCGGGCCGATTTCTTCTGCATTCATCCAGTGTTCGACGATCAGGCCATCAGCGACCCTGTAGAGGTCAAAAACTGCAGTGTCTTTGCCATTAGCATGGCGTTTTCCGTAGGTGACCACAAAGTCGCACTGGCCGATGAGGTGGAACATCATCTCGTAGCTGCCAGCATCGTCGGAAGCGATCCAAGAAGAAAGGCCAGCACGTCCACCTGCGATTGTCGGCGCGTGTTGGATCAGGCCGTCAGCAACAAACGTACTCAGCTTTCCATGCTCCCGTTGTTGAAGAACCTGTTTGGTGTATTCGAGAACATGTGCCCTGTTGGCGGCGCCGTCCGCGGATGGATCAACTGCCGTCGTGCCGCGCACCATGTCGGCACCGGACGCTGTTTCCGCCTCGTAGGGCGCGATCGTGTCCCAATGTTCCAGAATCAAGCCGTCCGCATCTGTGTAGAACATGTCCATTGTGACCCATTGTGCGGCACCATCATTGAGCGACTGATACGCATGGCAAAACACCCATGGTCCTTCTTCAAAGATGCGCAGAATTTCGATCTCACGCTTGGGATTGCGGGCAACAAAGGGCTCAAAGAATTCAAGAAACCCTTCTGCCCCATCGCCCACGCCCGTTGAGTGCTGTGTGTATCGGTGACCAGTGTATTTGGTCACCGCCTCCCGCGCGTTTCCGCCTGCGATCCCTTCCAGATAGATGCGCTGTACGTTCTCCAGACCTTTCCCCATTTCGACTTACTCCTTTGTTATAAATGCAGCCCCCCAAGGCGAGAGCCGCATCTTCGTTTAGCGATCGTGATACGCTTGGCTCACTGCAAAACTGTCTTCGAACCAGTTCCACAGCATGATCTGGCCATCATGGACCTTCGCCCGCAGCGCGAAGGTAAACTCTCCAACTTCCCGGCCGGAGGCCGTGGTTGTCCCATTCATCCGGCCAAAAACAGCAACAGTATTGCCAGAGGCGAAAGCGTCCTCGTTCTCCCATTTTGTCACCGAAAGGTTTGAGGAGAAGATGCCAAGGAAAGCGAAGATGTTCTCTTTTCCAACGGTCTCACCAATCCACGGCAGGCTGGGGTCACCCTCGTTATGCCAGACCATGTCATCGGCCATGAGCGCGTCCATCGCCTCCATATCACCGCTCCCCATGGCGCTCATAAAAGCCATCACGGTGTCGAATGAGGCTTGGCTTGTTGCGTCCATGTCTTGTGCTTCTGAATGTGTGGCAAGTGTCGCCGCAAGTACGCTCACGATTGTCGTTTTGAGAAGTGCTCTGCGACGCATGCCTCACTCTCCCGACAGTTGCTGCAAAGCCGTTGCCCAGTCTTCGACATGATAGGTGCGGGCAATCTTGCCTTCTTCCAGCTCGTGGATATCGATGGCGAGGATATCGAAGCTGCGGCCTTCACCGTCAACGCCAAGAAAAAGCGCCACGGGGGTTCCAGTCGCGCGGCTCCGCACGGTGATGACATCGCCATCTCGATGCATGGCCTGAACAGCCCAATCAAGATCGGGGATCAGTTGGGCGAAGCCACCCATCTGCCCGAGAAACGCTTCACGGCTCTTGTTCTCGCCGGAATAGTTTCCGATGCTCTCCCAGCTTCCAAGCGTGACGTCTTGAAACGCCTCAGCTAGTTCGGTCGAGCCCGGATCGCTCAGCAAATCATAAAAGACGGCCACGGTTGCCATATCGTCTGCTGCGACGGTCGTCGCCGTCATCACAAGGGCTGCTGCGGTCGTCATCAGTCGGTTCGCGAAGGTCATCTGTAATCTCCTCGTCAAGACAAATTGGCTAAACGGACACTGCGATCATCACGGTGTCCCGAGCCATGAGAAGAGTGTATTTGGCTTGAAGATGTTCTTTAATTGCTTGATTTTGTAACTTATTCATCCGAAATTCAGAACAATGATCGAGTATCTCAGACATATGGCAGTCTTTGCCCGCGTGGTTGATGAAGGATCGTTTCGCGCTGCAGCACGGGCGCTCAATGTTGCGCCATCACGCGTCTCTGAGACCGTGTCGGATCTTGAGGCATTTCTCGGTCGGACGCTGCTCAACCGGTCAACCCGAAAGACTGCGCTAACTAGCGAGGGCCGTATCTTCTATGCCCGTGTGGTTGATATGGTCCGAAGTGCAGAGGGTGGCCTGAACGACCTCAATGCCCTCACGATTGAGCCGGTGGGCGCTCTCAAAGTCTCCATGCCAGCCTTCATGTCATCTTCTGGGTTGGCCCGTACAATCGGAGAGTTCTCGCGCGCGCATCCGCTCGTAAACCTCTCCGTCGACTTCTCAGACCGACCAGTGAGCCTTATCGAAGCAGGATATGACGTCAACATTCGTGTGGGATGGCTGGACGACAGTGCAATGATGTCGCGCAAGCTCGGCGAAGAAGGCAGAATGCTTGTGGCAGGATCAGACTATGCGATGGCGCGGCCTGCGCCCAATCATCCCAAAGACCTCAAAGATTGGAATTGGATCGGCTACGATCAACGCCAGGACTCAATCGCATTTGAGCGACAAGGAAAAACCGAAAAGGTCGTAGGGCATATATGTCTGCGCGTCGATAGCGTGGATGCGCTCTATACGTTTACGACGCAAAACCTTGGCGCAACAGTGATGCCGAACCATTTGGCTCAACGTGGCATTGACGCCGGTGTTCTGCAGCAACTCTTGCCAGACTGGCAACTAAGGCCGTTGGGTTTCTATGCTGTCTGGCCCGACAAGTCCCGACGCGAGAGCCTAGCGCTTTTGTTCGTTCGCTTCCTTGCTGATAACTATGATCAAGCCGGTTCTTAGTTCTGCCGAATGGCTTGTTTAAACTAACTGCTGACACTTAGACACCGAAGGCAAAGGTCTACTTCGTCCTGCAAAACAGGCCGTGGACACCCTCCGCACAAGGCTGCCGCGTTCGCAAATAAGGCGAGGATCTGGAGCTGGGCCAGTGTGAAGGATGCTGCCGGCTACCGCGCCGCGGTTTTGTCAGGGACGCAGCGCATACTTGAAAAGTCATTCAAGATGCGCGCAGACATTTGGCTTCTGTTTCGCGCAACTGCGCGCGAGAGAACTGAGATGAGGGCGGTGATCGATTTTTTTTCGCGAGAACTGCCTAAAAGGCTCAAGCGCTAGGTCTTGTCGCGGTCGAACAAATGGGTTGCCACATAGGCAAGCATAGAACGCCCAATAACCAGGCCCTTCCGAATAAACTGTGGAAGACTGTGCGGACTGTCCACAGGCTACGACAAATAGGCTTGTTCAAGCCAGCGCGCTGTTTACGGTAAGCGGCGAATATCTTGATGTTGAGTTGTCCCCTTGGCATTTGGCCCGCCGGCCCTTCGGGCCCGGTGCTCTTTTATGGACACGCGAAAAAACAACTACATCGCCGTTCAGCCCGCGCTGATCCGTCCCGGCGCAGCAGGAGCCCTTCAGCAGTAAGATGTTTTTCGAACAGTCGACATGGTGGGCGCCCGCCCCGAGGATGGAGCTGTCCGCCGACCTCTCAGAATATCGGTTGCGAAGGAAGTCAGCTACGCCGGGGCTTTGATCCTGGAAAGGGAAAAGCATGGAAGCACTTATCGGCCTTGTGGGCTTCGCGCTGCTGATCTGGCTCATGTTTGGCGGGCTTCATCGCGTGATTGGATGGTTTGCCTCCAACAGCAAAACCGACAGACAAGAGTAGAAGCACGAGCACGGACAATACCGCCGTCGCCAATCCATTGAATCGAAAGCTCGCGGAAATGCGCACTCAAACTTCGAGGAAGGCGGCAAAGGCTTGTATAAAGTGCGCTTTGATATGTGCTGCGCTATGGATTGCGAGTTGCGGCATACCACCAGTTGATACGCAGTTTATAAGTGAGACGCCCGCCGACCCACAAAGTTACGTCATCGCCGAGCGCGCTGTTAGAGCTTGTACCGGTCTTCCCGACCGCGACACCGTTCTCCGCAGTTTTGAAACCGCGGGTTTTGGCGTCGCGGTCGAGCAGGTGGCTGCGCAATCGGGCCGTACCGTACCGCGCGTAATCGTTTCGCCGCCCGACGAGGCCGTGGTGGTGCTATACCTTGGCAACTCCTGTTATGTCGGCTTGGAAGGCATGACACCGAGCCAATCAGCACAGCTTGCGCAGATATGGGTCGAGGCGCACCGGGCAGAACCGAACTCGGCCTTTGGTGATGGTCTCTCAGACCATGTTGCGGGCGCGTGGCGCCGTTTCTTCACAGAGCCACACCGCATACCGGACAAGGCGGCTTACACTCATCGGATTTTCATTGCCGCATACAAGACGTGGCCGCACGGACCGTACGATCCACAACGGCAGGTCGGGTACAGTATTCCCGCTTTTCCAGAGAAACCGGGTGCGGCCATAAGCCTTAGCCACGTCATTCAATGCCGGCCGCAAGTCTCGACCGGCCCAGGAAGAGGCGTCTTCCTACCGTGCTCCGGCCCGGAATACAC
Source organism: Pseudomonadota bacterium (assembly GCA_039183375.1). GTDB lineage: Bacteria > Pseudomonadota > Alphaproteobacteria > Rhizobiales > Hyphomicrobiaceae > Tectiglobus. The sequence goes on along the minus strand of JBCDBQ010000009.1, from coordinate 29,045 downwards.
AGCCGAGTAACGACGCGGAAGTGCGGCAACACGCAACTGCTACGCGGTCTGACATAGAGACAGAGTTCTCATCCTCCGCGTGGCTTTCGCCGACCTATTTCGCCCACCCTTTTCTGCTTTTTTGGTTGGACGCCTGGCAGTGTTCTGCTCATTTTGCGGTCATCTAGCCACCATCCCAGCCAGGTTTTTGATGGCTATCAAGGAATAGTACTAGTTGGTTGATAACGTTAAGTGTCCGTGAGTGGACGATTTCAGTCAGTTTCAGCCCATCAGTCTTCGCGACTGGTGGGCCCGTTGCTTCCGGAAAGCTGACGGCGGACTAAATGATCCGTGGATCCGAGCGAGTGTTCGCACGTACTAGTGTTCCAGAAAGCCTCTATGCAGATTGCGGTAAAGGAACACGAGAATTGCCATCCTCTGGAGGAATTCATCCCAACAAGAAGACCTATGCCACCAAAATCTCGCGCTGCAGTTTCCGGGAGCACTTATCTGCCAAAAGTGGCGCGAAGCCTGGCTCATGGCGCAACATCTCACCATGTCGCCAGCCGCGCATGGCCAGAAAATCCAAGCGCTCCAGCGCCGATGAAAAGTCGCCAATCTGAGCAAACCCGAGCGCCCGGAAGTATTCAGCAGGACTATCGTGGTGGGTCACGCCCTCTAGCGCAGCCTGAGCGCCGCGTGTGTCTCCAAGCTGAGCCAACAATGGGCCAAGCGCATAGAGCGCGCGCATGGACTGCGGGTTAATGTCGAGCTCTTGTTTCACGTGCGCGAGCGCGCGCTCTGCGGCAATGCGCGCGCGCTCGGGATCGGTAGCAAGATGGATACGCGCCGAAAGCACATCGGCGCCAAAGCGGTCCGGGCTGAGCTCTGCGGCCCGCGCAACAAGCGCTGCGGCGGCACGCCGATGGCCGGCGGACAACAGGATGACGCCGGCATTAAAGTGGATAAAGGCGTCCGTCATTGCCTTGGCGAGCGCGCGCTCAATCGCGCGCATCCCACCGTCCTGGGCGCCTCGCATAAACAAGACCGCGCCGTCCAGCATATGGGCCAGCGCGTGGTTTGGATCGATCGCCAAGGTATTCGCAACCGCCTGCACAATCTCGTCCAGATGGCTGTCGCCCTCCGACCATTGTAGATGGCGCTTGTAGAGCGCAAGCGCGTGCAGTGCGTGCGCGTCTGCAAACCCTGGCCCCGCTCTCACGGCTTCGGCAGTAAGGCTTACGAATGCGCGATGCGCGCCCTCGTGGCCCATCGAAAAACACGCCTTAGCCTCAACGCAAAGCGTGTAGGCATGAAGGGTTAGGCCATGGGGTTCGAATGTGCGTGGCGTTTCATCCGCAAGGACCACCGGAACAGTTAATCGATAGCCGGCGCGTGCGATGGTCACGATCAGCTGACGGTTGGCCAGCTTACGCCGCACTTCGGAGACGACCTGTGTCAGGCTCTCATCGCTCACGATGACATTGGGCCAGACCCGATTGAGCAGCGCCTCTCGGCTGACAACGCAACTATCCGACTCCGCAAACACCTGAAGCAGGCGGATCGCTCTGGGCGACAGATGCTCAGTGACCGACTGCCTCTCAGCCGTCCGAGCGATCAAGTCCACTTGCCATCCGTCAATTTCAAGTCGATCGCGCATCTGTCCTCCCGCCGCGCTGGCGGAGATAGACGGGCGGTGCCGTTGCCGGAAGTCACTTCGAGCAATGCGCACGCTAACGTGATGATGGAGAAAAGGCGCAGGCCGACGAACCGGCCCGCGCCACGGGGTTAAGCGCCTTTGATCTTTGGAAGATCAGGGTCGTTGCTCCATTCCTCCCATGACCGATGATACACCCGCACCCGGGGGAACCCTAGAAGTCGCAGCGCGAGGTAGCTGTGCGCGGAGGCCAGCCCAACCTGGCAATGCACGATGATGTCGCTTCGCGGTGTCACGCCATAGTCGGCGAAGTGGATCAAAAGCTCATCCGCCGGTCGGAACCGCTCATCCTCGCGGAGGTTTTCGCTCCACGGGATGTTGATGGCCCAAGGGATGTGACCGTCTGCGTACATGTGCTGTGGCCGCACGTCGATCAGCACTGCATTTGTCGCGTCGCGTTGGAGCAGAACGAGTTCAGCGCTGGCATAGCGCCTTGGGCTCGGAGCCGCTTGGAAGAGTTCCGGCTTCACCGGCTCTTCAAGCGTTGTCGTCCGTCCGTCCGCATCGAGCCAAGCCGACCAGCCGCCATGCAGCACAGCAACGTTTCGGTGCCCAAGATATTCGAGAAGCCAGAGCATCCGCGCGGCATGGAACCCGCCCTTATCGTCATAAAACACAATGCGACGATCCGGTCTAACCCCGATCGACCCTAAGAGTTCTTCCAGCGCCGCGATGCCTTTCAGAGCGCCTGTAACAGGGCTCGCGTCGGTGGCAACCGCATCTGGCTCAAGGTGAGCGGCACCCGGTATATGCGCCGTCTCGTACTCTTCACGGGTCCGAACATCGACCAGGACCAGGCCCTCGGCGCGCGCACCTCCTAAGGTAGCGGCCACGGGTGGCACGATTGCGAGGAGCTCGTCCGGCTCAACCAACAGACTTGGATGCACAAAGGACGCGCTCTGAGCAAAACCAACACCGGGCACAGCGGCTCCGGCCATGGCAATCGTCATCACTCCTAAAGCGCGTCGGGACAGTCTGAATGTCATTTCCAATACTCCTTCTTAGCGTCTCAAGCCGGTTCTGCGACAAGGCGCAGATATGGCACGGGCGCTTTCCAGCCTTCAGGGAAACGCTCTGCGGCATCCTCATCACTGACCGCAGGCACGATCACGACGTCCTCTCCGCGCCTCCAATTCGCAGGTGTTGCCAGTTGGTGGCGGGCGGTCAGCTTGAGGCTGTCGATCACGCGCAGGACTTCATTGAAATCGCGACCCGTCGTCATCGGGTAGGAAATCGTGAGTTTGATTTTCTTGTCCGGGCCGATGATGAACAAGGTGCGCGCGGTAGCATTGTCCATTGCAGTGCGCCCTTCCGACGTCTCCCCTGCATCCGCCGGAAGCATGTCATAGAGCTTGGCGATGCTCAGATCTGTGTCACCGATAAGCGGATAATTCGGTGCATGCCCTGTTGCGGTCCTGATATCGTCTGACCATCGCGCATGCGCATCGACAGGATCCATAGAGAGGCCGATGAGCTTGACGCCACGGCGCTCAAACTCGGTTTTCATCCGAGCCATCACGCCAAGTTCTGTGGTGCAGACAGGTGTGAAGTCTTTTGGGTGCGAAAAAAAAACACACCAATCGTCGCCAACCCATTCATGGAACCGGATGGGTCCTTCTGTCGATTGGGCGGTGAAATCAGGTGCGAGAGTATTGATCGAAAGTGGCATTGGGTTGTCCTAGCTTGCTTCGTTGCGCCGCGGCCAATCCTTGGGAGTTGAGCAGCGACCTTGGAGCGAAGTACGAGGGCGCGCGTCTTTGGACCTGAAGTAAACCTGAAAGACTTCTGAAATCACCCGTTAGGGAGCTGGAAAATCTTGGTGCGAAGCCGAGGTCTGCACCTTAACCTTCGCCTGTCGAGCTTAGTGACACCATCGCGACTAGCTGCATCGGCGCATCACTTTTGGCGCTTCTGTTTGAGTCTTTGGATCGTTTGCCGCGCTTCAAACCAACTGGCGCTAAAGTCTGAACCTTGTGCGCTACCGTGTGCGATCGATGCGGCGTCCTAGCAATTGCTCATGAAGCTCAGTCCGGCGGGCCGCAGGAAAGCCTCGCAATAGTCGGAACAATGCCCGCAAAAGTCAGAAAGGAGAAGCGTTTAGTTTGACAGAAAGTCGGTTACGTCTGCGATGCAGTCGTCGGGCAAGCGACCAATTTTGCAGCCGCGGCGAATGTCTGCTTCGACGGGCTGCGCCGCAGCATGCCAAAAGGTGGGTGAATGGCAGGTTTGGGCCGCGAGTGACAGACGCCGAAACGCTCAACTGTCAGAATGCTGCGCTGCATCAGTGGTCCGCAAAGAGCCCGAAGCGGACACCTTCGGGTCACATACCAATGGGTCCGCACTTAACTGTGAATTCAAACGCCCTACGAGACTAGAAGAATGCAAGTATTGCCAAGCAAATAGGTGCGATACTCAGCTTGGTCGCTCCAGACCCAAAAAAATCGTCGTTGCAATGAGTTGGCGTTCCTCGTCCGCGGACCGCACCATAATCTCAACGCCATCACCATTAAGACCCGGAAGACATTCAAGCTTCCGGGAAACTCTATCCCGGATGTGTGCCGAGTTTTCTCCAATCCCTCCTGAGAAAACGATGTTGTGCAATCCACCCATCGTGCCCACCATTCGGCAGATCTCCTCGCAAAGACGCGCAACAAAAAAATCGATGGCCTCTCGGCTCTCTCTTCGGTCATCCGCAAAGAGGTCGCGCATGTCGTTCGAAAAGTCTGATAATCCAAGAAGGCCTGACCCGTGGTATAGTAGTTTTTCAAGATCATTCAGCGAACGGCCCTCGCGCATGAGGTGAATGAGGACACCGGGGTCTATTCCGCCGCAGCGCGTGCCCATGGTCAGCCCGTCGAGCGTGGAAAACCCCATACTTGTTGCAGCCGCCTTGCCGCAATCGACTGCTGTGACAGAGCATCCGTTTCCAAGGTGTGCAATGACGATCTTTCTGTCAGCTAGAGGGAACCCTTCTTTTGTCAGAGTTGAACAAATCGACTCGCATGCCAATCCGTGAAATCCATAGCGCCGCAAGCCTTGATCATAGAACTGGCGTGGCAATGCATATGCATCGTGTATCCATGGCTTCCGGGCGTGGAATGCGGAATCGAAACAGGCGACATGGATCGCCTTTGGGTACGCGTCCCGCGCGGTCAGAATTCCCAGGATGCCGTGTGGCTGATGGAGAGGCGCCAGCGGAACAAGTTCTTCGATTTGCTCTACGATTTCGTCGGTAATGATGACCGGATCGGTGAACGTACTTCCACCATGCACGATACGATGCCCGACGCCTTCAACACTGAGACCCGCGCCCGAAGTCTCAACCTCAGCGAAGAGAAGCCGAAGGGCGGCTCGGTGATCAACCAAACCCAATTCGAGCTTTCTTTTTTGGCCGTCGCTGTTCGTGTGACTGAGACGAGCCTCGCTGGACCCAATCCGTTCGATCGTGCCGGACATGAGCCGTGAAGAGATGTCTTCGGGCGTAGCTACTGCGAATTTAAGAGATGAACTCCCGGCGTTGAGAGCCAGTATGACACCCGTCATAGAGCAAACTCCATATATTGGAGACCACACAGAATGAGGGCCGCAAGGAACAAGGTTTCCAGGACGATCAGGGCGATCGCGCGTGGGCCGACCTCAAGGATGCGGCTCATATCGGTTTTCATGCCAACCGCCGCGATGGCGGCGAGCAGTGCCCAAGACGATGTCTGGGCAAGAAGGGAGCCAAGTGCGTTCGGAATGACACCGAATGAATTGAGCATCGCGAGGGCCAGAAAACCGAGCACGAAACCAGGGACAAGTGCAATGCCGCCGGTTGCCGACCCGGGGTCTACGTGCCGCCACCACAGAGCGATCAGGATCACGACGGGTGCAAGAAAGGAGACGCGGATCAACTTAACCAGAGTCGAAGTTTCACCCGCCGTCTCAGAGATGGAGAACCCTGCACCCACCACCTGCGCAACGTCATGGACGGTCGCTCCGATGAACGCTCCTGCCGTCACCGCATCAAAGCCGAGGGCCTGGGTCAGGATCGGGTAGAGGATCATCGCCAAGGTGGACAAAACCGTGACGCCGAGGACCGTGAACAAGAGGTTGCGTTCGGAGCGCTCGTCTTTTGGAAGAACCGCTGCGATAGCCATGGCTGCCGATGCGCCACAGATGGCAACGGCCCCGGCGGTCAGGATCGCAAATCGTGGCCCATGTCCCAGGAAGCGCGCGATCAGAACGCCGAAGGCGATTGTCGCCGCCGTTCCCACGATCAGCAATCCGATCATTCCCCAGCCCAAAGATGAGACTGTCTCTATGCTGATGCGCGCACCAAGAACCGCAACGCCAAAACGAAGAAGTGTCCGCGACGAAAAGGAAATACCTTCCGCCGCGGGGCTATCCTCGCCAAGGAAATTCAACGCGATCCCGAAAAGAAGCGCCATCAACATGGCCGGCGCTCCGTAGTGATCGGCGACGAATTGCGCGGCCAATGCAACGAGCCCCGCAATCAAGACGCCTGGAAAGATAATATGAGCCCGCGCCGCGACCTCCTGCATACGCGCGTGCCCGAATTGCCCCTTTGTCATGATGGATTAAGCAACTTGCTCCATCATGTCAGCGGGGTTGATCCCTGCAACAGCGACAGGTGCTTTCATGGCGTCGCGACGGAAGGGTTCGCCAAGTTCCTGGTTGATCATGGCCTCGATCAGGGTGGTCTTGCCATCTTTTTGATCCTTGAGTGCCTCGTTCAGCGCTTCCGTCAGTTCTTCCATGGTGCGGGCCACGACGCCCTTCAGGCCGCAGGATTGGGCGATGCCTGCATAGGAGACCTCTTCGTCCAGTTCCGTGCCAACGAAGTTGTCGTCGAACCAAAGAGTCGAGTTTCGTTTCTCCGCGCCCCATTGGTAGTTGCGAAAGACGATCTGGGTAATCGCGGGCCACTCGCCGCGACCGATTGCGGTCAGCTCGTTAACGGCGATGCCAAATGCGCCATCTCCGGCAAAGCCGACAACGGGCACATCGGGGCAGCCGATCTTGGCGCCGACGATAGACGGCAAACCATAGCCACAGGGTCCGAAGAGCCCGGGGGCAAGGTATTTCCTACCTTCTTCAAAGGAGGGGTAGGCGTTTCCGATGGCGCAGTTGTTGCCGATGTCAGACGAGATGATCGCCTCTTTCGGTAGTGCTGCCTGAATGGCACGCCATGCCATGCGCGGACTCATCCAGTCCGGTTTGGCGACGCGCGCGCGCTCGTTCCAGGTTGTGCCAGGATCGTCTTCTTCATGATCCATCGACGACAATTGCTGCGCCCAGCGTGACTTGATGAGCGAGATGTGTTCGAGCCGTTCCTGACGACCGGTATCACCCGCAGTGTCGGACAGCTTCGCGAGGATACCCTCGGCCACTTTCTTGGCGTCTCCGACGATGCCGACCGCCACTTTCTTTGTCAAACCGATCCGGTCGGGGTTGATATCAACCTGGATGATCTTCGCGTCGGCGGGCCAGTATTCCATGCCGTAGCCCGGAAGGGTCGAGAACGGGTTCAGACGTGTCCCGAGGCAGAGCACCACATCCGCCTCTTTGATCAGCTCCATGCCAGCCTTCGACCCGTTGTAACCGAGCGGCCCTGCAAAGAGCGGATGCGAGCCAGGGAAGGCGTCGTTATGCTGATAGCCCACGCACACCGGCGCAGAGAGACGCTCTGCCAATGCGGCCGATGCCGCGATTCCGCTGGAGAGGACAACGCCCGCGCCATTCAAGATGACGGGGGTCTTGGCGGAACTCAAGAGTTCTGCGGCCGCTACAACCGAGTTCTCGCCGCCCGGTGAGGCCTCGAAAACGATTGGGTCGGGAATCTCGATATCGACCACCTGGGTCCAGAAGTCGCGCGGCAGGTTGATCTGGGCCGGTCCGCACAGCCGCTTGGCCTGGCTGATGACGCGGGTCAGAACCTCTGCAATCCGAGTAGGGTCGCGCACCTCTTCCTGGTAAGCGACCATATCCTCAAAAAGCTTCATCTGCTCGACTTCTTGGAAACCGCCCTGACCGATGGTCTTGTTTGCTGCCTGCGGCGTGACCAAGAGAAGCGGCGAGTGGTTCCAATAGGCGGTTTTGACCGCTGTGACGAAGTTAGTGATACCGGGCCCGTTCTGGGCAATCATCATCGACATCTTGCCCGTGGCCCGCGTATAGCCGTCGGCCATCATGCCCGCCGAGCCCTCGTGCGCACAGTCCCAAAATGTAATGCCCGCCGTCGGAAACAAGTCCGAAATCGGCATCATTGCCGAGCCGATGATGCCAAAAGCATTGTTAATTCCGTGGCGTTGGAGAACCTTAACAAAGGCCTCTTCAGTCGTCATTTTCATGGCGTTGCTCCACTATGGGTGTACATTTGGATGGAACGTCGGCGCGCTACATCGCCCCGACTTTTTGGTCCTCCAGAATCATGTCGGACACTTTCTCGCCAATCATGATCGCTGGAGCATTTGTATTGCCGGACACAATTTCCGGCATGATCGAGCAGTCCGCGACGCGCAGACCTTCAATGCCGTGAACGCGCAAGCGGGAATCGACTACAGCGCCTTCGCCCTTGCCCATCTTGCAGGTGCCCGTCGGGTGATAGATCGTCGTGGAATTGTTCCGCGCCCAGTCGAGTGTCCCCTCGTAGTCGTCGATATCGAGTGAGCTGTCGGGTCGGAATTGCTCCGAGATCTTGTGCTTCAGGGGGGCGTGCCATGCGATCCGGCGTGCGATGTTGATGCCGGCCACGATCGTCTGGCAATCGGTCTCGGTCGAAAGATAGTTTGGATGTATTTTCGGATAGACGCGAGCGTCCGAAGACGCGAGGCGGATTTCTCCTCGACTTTCCGGACGAAGCTGACAGACCGACATTGTGAAGGCCGAAAAGGGGTGAACCCCTTCGCCTGGGCTGTCCGCTGACCAAGGCTGAACGTGGAATTGGATATCGGGGGTCTCGACGTGATCGCCCGTCCGCATAAATCCTGTTGCGAGACTGGCCGCCATCGTCATTGGCCCGGCGCGAAAGAGGGCGTATTTCAACGCAATGCGCGCCTGATTGAAAAGGCTCCGAACTTCGTCGTTCAGTGTTGGTTCGTTGCACTTGAAGACCAGTCGTGCCTGCAAGTGGTCCTGCATGTTCTTACCGACGCCGGGCAGATTCGCGACGATATCGATGCCGTGTTCCTGAAGCTGTTCTGCTTCGCCAACGCCGGACACCATCAGCAGTTGGGGTGATCCGACCGCACCTGAGGACAAAATGACTTCCGCGTGCGCCTTTACTGTGTGCTTTCGTCCTGCTGCGTCGCGATAGATGACGCCGGTTGCTTTTGTTCCTTCGAACAGGATTCGGCTTGTGGTTGCCTTGGTGACCACTTTGAGATTCGGGCGTGTACGGACGGGGTGGAGGAAAGCGACCGCGCTTGAACACCGCCGTCCGTTGCGCGCGGTCAACTGGAAATAACCAACGCCCTCCTGGCTACGGCCGTTGTAGTCTGGATTGAAAGGGTATCCAGCAGCCTGTGCCGCAGCCACCCAGGCATCGCAAATCGGGCGCTGAAGCCGCATGTTTGAGACTGTGAGAGGACCACCTTGACCGTGAAAATCATCTGCACCTCTCTCCTGATCTTCTGAACGCTTGAACAGGGGAAGGAGCTCATCCCAGCCCCAGCCTTCGTTTCCCATTTGGCGCCAGCGATCATAATCCTGAGGTTGGCCGCGGACATAGAGAAGCCCATTAAGTGAAGACGATCCGCCGAGCACTTTTCCACGTGGCCAATCAAGTTGGCGGCCATTCAGGCCCGGGTCCGGCTCCGTGCGATAACACCAGTCGACACTGGGGTTGTGCATGGTTTTGAAGTAGCCGACGGGGATGTGGATCCATGGGTTGCGATCGGCACCCCCGGCCTCGAGAAGGACAACCTTGGTATCAGGTTTCGCGCTTAGTCGATTTGCGATCACACATCCCGCCGATCCGGCGCCAACGATCACATAATCTGCTTCCATCTGCGAGAAATCCTCTCTCGAACGCAATTATCTCTATGCAAGTTGCGAATACTATTCTAGCCTTTTTTGATATGTAGTGTATCATTAATTGCCATAATGGGAGGATCGAATGGGCATGTATGATCGAATAAAAGGAGTCTCGCGCCGGGATTTCTTCAGGATCGCAGGAACTTACGGCATGAGCTCGACGCTTTTGGCCGCTGGTACCTTCGGTGGCGCTATGACGGCAGCGAACCTCGCTAAGGCGGCGGAATCGACCTACAACAAGCGCTTTGCCAAAGAAGCCAAGCACACGCTGAAATTTGGAGCGGCAGGGTTTAACCCACAGAACCTACTGATCGAACGCGCCGGCTGCCTTGAGTTCGCTCGCGACCTTGAAGAGCGCACCGATGGCGAAATTCGCATCGAATTCATAGGCAATAACCAGATCTGTGGTCAGCTGTCGTGCGTTGAGAAGGCGCAGCAAGGGATCATCGATCTCTATGCAGCATCGACACAAAATTCGGCCGGTGGAGCACCGTATCTGAACGTCCTCGACTACGCTTACATGTTCCGCAGCCGCGCCGACCAGTACTACTTTATGTACTCGCCAGAATCGCAACGCGTCCTGCGCGATCCGTTCGAGAAGCGCCACGGGCTGAAGTTCCTCTTCACGCATGCGGAACTTCGCGGCATTCAACTTGGTCTGTCCTGGCAGGACCGGGAAACGGTGACATCGATCGACCAGCTTGCCGGTACGAAGAACCGTGTCACAGGTACGCAGCTTGGTCGGATTGCAATGAATGCGCTCAACCTGAACCCAGTGCCCGTGGCCTGGGAAGAGACCCTCGACGGTCTCAAGCAAGGTTTGATCGATGGGGCCGAGACATGGGCGTCGGCAGTGGCCTACGCCAATATGTCACCGGTCGTCAGTCAGTGTGTCGACCTTCGCTTCTTCTGCGGCACCGAACACACCGCTATGACCGCGTCGACCTTCGACAGCCTTGGTGGCGACTTGCAGGACGCCGTGATGGAATCGTCCTACCTAACGCAGGTTCACGTGCAGGCAGCGAACGAGGCCGCGCTTGTCAACACCGTCGGCTTCTCCAACCCGCAACTTCCCGGCACCATCTTCGCCGAGAACAACGTGCGTGTGGCGTCGCTGTCAGATGCGGAAATTCGCAAGGCCGAGGAGATGTGCTCGCCTGAGTTCCAGCCACAGCTTTGGGAACAGTGGCGCGAGCGGATCAACGGTTGGGCCGGCGGCATCGACACTTATCAAGACATCTACAACGATGTGCGCAACAACCCGCACACCCTTGCAGAGAACGTCGAGCCCCGCCGTTGGTGGAAGGGCTAATAAGGCAGTGTGATGATCACAGGAGGGTCCCGCAGGTGGATGTGGGGCCCTCCGCAAAAACACAAATGACCGGGAAACCCCGGCGACCACGCGAAACAGGGAGGAGGAGCAGATGGAAATCTGGTCCGATTTAAGTGCGCTGATTAGTGCGCTTGGAAGTCAGGATTCTTGGACAATCCGGCAAGCGCTTTCACCCAACTCGGTTTACTATGTTGGCGCGGTGTTCCTCGCGATCACAGGCGTTCTTCTCGCCTGGGTTTATCACCATGTTCCGGTCATAGAACGCTACTTCGAGCGGTCCGTGATGGTGACCTGTTACCTCGCGACGGCAGGTATCATCTTCTGGGGTGTCATTGACCGCTTTGTTTTCTCAAACCAGCAGCCCTGGTCGACGACAATTCCCCCTTTTCTATTCATGATCATGGCGCTCTTTGGCGGTGCCTATAACATTCGGATGCGCACGCACCTGAGTTTCTCCGAATTCCGAACCATCATGCCGAGAAAGGCGCAGTTCTTCTGCCTCGTTCTGGACTTCGTTTTGTGGTTTGGGTTTGCGTTGATTTTGCTTGTTACAACGCTTCGGGTTGTCGCCCTATCCGCATCGAACTTTCAGATTGTCCTTGGGACGGACAACACCATGCAGTGGTGGTTCCTGTTGTCTGCGCCCATTGCTGCGACGCTTATGGCCGCGCGCGCGGTCGAAAATATTGAGGACGACATCAAGAACCTGCGCACAGGCAAGCCCCTGCTTCGCCAAGCGGTCATCGGGGGGGACACCTGATGGCCGACGGAACACTGGTTACACTCATCTCGGTTGGAGTGACCGTTCTCTTCATGCTGGGCGTGCCCGTCTTTCTCGTTATTGCCTACTGGGTGATAGGATGTTCGTTCGTGCTTGGACTGACGCTCGACAACATGGGCGCTGAGATCCTGAATGTTTTCAACAAGGGCTTCGCGCTTTTGGCGATGCCACTCTTTATCCTCACGGGTGACCTCATCAACAAATCCGGCATTGCTCGGCGCCTTTCGGACTTCGCGTATGCCTGCCTAGGCTGGCTGAGAGGTGGACTGGCCATGGCCTCGCTTGGAGCTTGCGGCCTGTTTGCGGCAATCTCGGGCTCAAACTCCGCCACTACGGCGACCATTGGTTCAATGCTTCACCCTGAAATGGTTAAGGGCGGCTATGATGAACGCTTCTCGGCGGCGACCGCCGCAGCGGGTGGTACGGTTGGTATCATTATCCCGCCGTCGATCATCTTCATCGTCTACGGATTCTTAATGAACCTGCCGATCTCTGACCTGTTCGTGGCTGGCATCCTTCCCGGGGCATTGATGGTTATCGGCATGCAATTCGCTTGCTGGATTATCTGCCGCGTTAACGGCTGGGGCTACCTCATCCCGCTTCAAATCAACCGCGTTCTGAAGACTGCGTTTGGTGCGTGGTTAGGTTTTTTTGCCATCGGCCTTGTCCTTTGGGGCATTTATACCGGAAAGTTTTCCCCAACCGAGGCTGCGGGCGTGACGGTCGGATTCTGCATCATCGCGGGCCTTCTGTCTTGGGCGGTTAGTCGTTTCTTGCGACAAGATCCGGACCGAACATGGGAAGATAAGAGCTATCCCGAAATGCTGGTTGTCGAGGGTTTCACGCTCTGGCAACTGCCGGGTATCACAATGCGGTCGGCTGAGATCACGGGCATATTGGCGCCGCTCATCGCGATTTCGGTAGTGATGCAGCAGATCCTGTCGCTCCTTGGCGCTCAACAGGTCATCGGTGATTTTGTCACTTCGATGGGCGGCTACTATGCGGTTCTGTTTACCGCGATGATCATTGTCTTCTTTTCCGGCATGGTCCTTGAATCACTTCCCGTGACCATCATCCTAGCGCCGATCCTTGCCCCCATTGCAGCGAGCGTCGGTGTCGATCCAATCCACTTTTCAGTAATCTTCCTTGTTGGTGCCTCAATCGGGTTCATTACGCCGCCATATGGCCTCAACCTGTACGTGGCGTCTGGTGTAACCGGTGTGCCCTACTTCAGACTGCTGCGCTACACAGTGCCCTATCTTGTCGCGCTCATCGGTGTATGGATATTTGTTTCTCTAACACCCGAGGTGGCGCTATTCTTGCTCCCTGAAAGATAAGGAGACCGAATGCCGGAAGACGCAGCGGCCGAGACCAAGGGACAGATTCCGACAAACCTGAGACTATTGTTGATCTTTGAGGAGGTTGCCAGGTCTGGGGTCCCGGTCTCTCCTGTGGCATTGGCGGAGGCTCTCGACCTGCCAAAACCTTCCATTCACCGGCTGCTGACTACAGCCGAGGAAGAAGGGTTCCTGCAACGCGACGTGGACGGCAAGTCATTTGGGCCAGGACGAAGGCTCCGCAGGCTCGCGGGAAATACGTTGTCATCGCAGAGGATTAGGACAGAACGGCTTATCGTGATGAAGGCGTTGGCCGAGGAGGTTGGGGAAACCTGTAATCTTGCCGCGCCAGGTCGGTTTGGAATGGTCTATCTTGATCGCGTCGAGACGCATTGGCCACTTCGTATTCAGTTGCCCATTGGCTCTCACGTTCCATTCCATTGTACGGCGAGCGGAAAAATGTATCTATCTTCTCTGCGGACTGACAAACTAGATCGATTGCTGTCTTGGATGGACTTTGAACAACGAACACCTCAGACAATCATTGACAAGACGCTCTTGCGAGAAGAGATCACCACAACCAGGCAGCGTGGCTATTCGACGGACAACGAAGAATTGATGGAAGGCATGGCAGCAGTTGCCGTGCCTATAAAAGATAGCGAAGGTCGGCTGCTGACTACGCTCTCAATACACGCGCCGGTGCAGCGTCTTTCTTTTGATAACCTCGTATCGGTTCTGCCTACCTTGCGACAGGCAGCAAACAAGATCGAGGAACTCTCGTCCGACTGACTCTAGCGAGGAGCTGAGAGCACAATCGAGTTCTGCCTCTATGCTCCTGGCAATAAGCTCATCCGAGCCTCGGAGTCGCAGATTTGCATCTATCAGACGAACTTGCTGATTTGCGCCACAGCCGCCACCCCATGAAATCGTGGCAACCCCGTGAAGGGCCGCATTGTCCGCAGACTGTAAGCTCTACTCCCATCAGGTTTCGCTCTCGCGGCGAATGTCGGGAATGCGGGCTGCGACTCCAGCATCTGACCGGTTGGTCAACGGCAACAATGGGCCGTATTTGGCAGCAACAAATAGAGCGCTTATGCCATCGGAATTGTATTTATTTGCGGGTTTGGCCCATGCACTTAGAATGCTTGGCGCAAGAAGCCCAGAAAAAGGCCGAGAAATCTGTGACCCTGTGGATATCAGCCAACGCTTGGATTCATCTAGCGACTGGGCGCGCCTTGCGGCCCGCTCTAAGTGTGTTGGCTTTGCTTTCCTCAATACGCCGATGTATGGTCTTTTCCCGGAGCCTATCTTCAGATTGAACCTTACTCCACCCGTTGTTACTCCACGCGACAGCAATCCTTGCGGGGGAACTCGGCACTGCATGGAAGAATCCTTGTTGAACGTTAAGGCCCATTTTCTGAAGTACTTGCGCTTGCTGCTCCGTCTCAACGCCTTCGATTATGCAGCTGAGACCGAGGTTCTCTATCATTCGTGATATTGAACGCACAGTTGTTCTTTGCCGATCGCTTTCGGTTATGTCTAGAATTAAGCTACGATCCAGTTTTACAATATCAATTGGGAATTGCTGTAGTCTCTGAATGTTACTCGACGCTACACCAAAATCGTCGAGTGCGATCAGAAATCCGTAACTGCGTAGCTTATGGAGCTCATCGACAAGTATCCCGGTATCCACACGAGAGTGAAAGGCGCGCTCGGAGATCTCAATTAAGATCCGAAGCTCGGAGAGCTTTAGAGCCTGCTCAAATGAACTTCTGATCCGCTCCGCAGCGCCTGGATAGGCTATCTCCTCAAGTATAAAATTGAAGCCAACGTATCGGCCGCCAAGACCCGAAAGCTCATAAACCAAATCCGCCCGTAGCCGATCTCGAAGCATTCCGAAGTACGGCTGCCTAAGAACTTCGTACAGCCTTTCGATAAATCTGTTTGGTTTGACTACCTCGCCATCCTGCATTCGCCAACGCATGAGGGCTTCAAAACCAGTAATCTGGCCGTTGCCTGCATGAACGATCGGCTGAACTTCATAAAAGAAGTCGCCTGCTTCTAGCGCAGTTTGGATTTGGTCATTTGTAACGAAAGCGCCCTGATCTTCCAGCTTTCGCAGCATGTTTGCGTTGGCAGGAAGGCAAGTATTACGTCCGGAGGACTTTGCTTCTCTCTGTGCGAGATCTGCAAGATGCATCGCCGTCGAAAGCTCATCCTCAGTTTTGACATCGATATAGCCAATGCTTGCTGTGCGCTTAAGCAGCTTTCCTTGGAAGACTATAGATGTCTGTTCGAGCGCCTGGCGCAACGCTTCTGCATACTCACCTGCCTCCTGCCAACCGCTCCACCGTCGCACTACCGCAAACTCTTCTCCTCCAAGGCGGATCGGACAGCCTGTAACTGCCGTAAGCCTCTTCAGAGTGCATGCAACGGCCTTCAAGAGGTCGTCACCAGCTTCGTGGCCATAGCCGTCGTTTACTGATTTGAAGTAGTCTAGGTCGATCAGAAAGAAGCCAACGTCACGTTTACGCCGGCCGTCTTTGTGCCGGCGTTGTAGCCCGCGCCTAGACATCAGCCCGGTAAGCTCGTCGTTCTCTACCAGCCTCTCGAGCTCTTTCCTAGCGTATATGATTGGAGTTATATCCGTCATAGCGATGAGATTGAGCCATTCGTCACCCTCAGTATCAACTATCGACTGGAGCTCAACGTAGCGTGTTTCTCCCGCTTTTGTCATGATTTTAAGAATGTTCTTGACGATCGAGGGAGCATCCTCAGATAGTAGGTCTTTTTCTCGAAATGCTTTACTCTTAGCTGCGTCCTCTGAAGGCATAAAATCTGTTAGGTCGCGTCCAACGGTCTCTTCTCTGCTATACCCAAACTGCCGCGTCCAAGCATCTGAGCAGGTTTGAATTGTCCAGTTTCGACCTTGCGACATAACTATTGCCGGGTTGCGGTTCAGAAGTACCTCAAGCTTTTTTTCATTCTTCTTAAGTTCTGTGACGTCCACACGCAGTCCTGCTCGGCTGCCGTCAGGTGCTTCGCGTTCGATGATCCGGAGCCAGCGGCCATCGTCCAATTCCTGCTCTACAAAAGCTTCATCGCTGAGGTGACGTTCCAGCCGATCAGCCAACCAATCCTGCTCGCGTCCCACAGCCTCAACGTACTGACCGTTGGCAAGTCCAAATTCAAGGATCGACTTGAACGACTTGCCGGGTTTCATTGCGGCCGCGCTCTTGGGGTAAAACTCCTTGTACTTTTCATTGCAGATCACGAGCCGATCATTCTCGTCATAGAGCACGAAACCATCTGGCATCGCATCGATCGCGACCTTAAGCCTTTGTCCGTCTCGTTTTTGGGATTCACGCAGGTTCAGGAAATCCCGCAGCAACATCAAGAGAATGATAGTTGCCGCAGTTGCCACGGCTCGAAGTGGCCAGGCATTTGGTAGCTTAGACATCCAGCCGCTGGAGGGAGACACCGCGATTTCCCAGGCTCCAAGCGGTAAGACCACCTCGCGCTTGGCACTATCTAATTCGAATAGGCCTAAATCTCCAAATACCGGGGTGACTGCATCGTCAGAGAGAGAGCGGAACGCGATGTCGTGCTCCTGCGATAGACTAAAAACTCCGACGTCATCAAGGAATGGTTTGGCGGCAAACACTAATGAAACAAGCCCCCAAAAATCAGTAGAGTCATTTCTTGTTTCGCCATCCGGGTCCACGCGCGGGAGAAACACCGGCTGTCGCACGACAAAACCATCCACCCCCACTAGAAGTTGAATTGGACCCTGTATGGCACCCACACCACTTCGACGGACTTGGTTGACGGCATCGACACGACCAACTGTTTTTCGAAGATCTGAACCTAAGAGGTTCTTTTTCTCCTCAAGAGGATAAACGTGCAAGATTCGCCAATCATGGATCAGTGATATCCCCACGATTGATGAATCATCGGACGCTACACTGTTTGATATACGCGCGAACTGGTCCTGACTTATTTCCGGTAGAAGAGAGACTGTCTGCGCAATTCCCGCTGCGGCGACAGTCTTGCGCGTTAGAGCCGTTGCTAAGTTTCTTGCGAGCTGATCGACGATCGCGTTGGTTTCGGCTTTTTGCTCAGCCTGACGAGTTCTCAGTTGACCCTGCTCAACAAACATGACAGTGCCAAGAGTTGCGCAAATGACCGCGGAGTAAGTCAGCAAACGCACCATTGAATTTAATATCTTCATTCTGCTCAAAGCTTTGGCCTATTTTTCTTTCTAAAGGTTCTTACCCTGGAAAAAGGAGGCGCATCGCTGCGAGCACCCAATGAACGGAAGTTGTCTTCGGAGGTTAAAGGAAGGTTAACCAATCGGTATTTAACAGGGCTAAATTTGAGCAAGTCACTTTTTTGATCCTTGCTGCGCTTCCCATCAAGGTGAAGACTCGGGTGCCTTATTGCCCGAAGTGATGACCGAAACGAGTGCTGTAAGCCGCTCAGACTGAGCCGATTTCTGTTACAAAAGCCTTAAGTGTAACCATGCTGGAAAGAGCTTCGCTTCAAGCGCGCCACTCTTAAGGCAAAGAATTGACCCAGTTCTTGTACATACCGACCACAGTGAGTGTCGGATTGTTTTGAACGGGTGATCAGCCAGTGTAATCACAAAGCGAAAAGCGAAAAGGATGAGGCATGAAGTGGCGCTCGCAACGATGGGTGGTTGACTTTCCTACAAAGGTGTCGATCGAACAGACTGTAAGAGAACTGAAAATCTCGTCTATCAGCACGACCGGAGCCAGGGTAACTGGCGCTCACGAGCTTAAAGAAGGCGACAGAATTCGCGTTAGCTGCCTAACGGAGCAGATTGCGGCAACCGTGGTATGGGCGAAGGATGGAGACTGCGGCATAAAGTTTGCACGCCCGATCGGGCAAAAGCAGATGTCAACATTCCGTAAGCCAGGGGGAACTAACTCGATGGCATGGTCCTATGTCGACAGGGCTTCCAAGTTGCATGGGTTCCGTGAGCTTTGAAATGCCGCTGCGTTGCCAGATCGCATTGCATGTGGGTCTCCGGTGGGAGGTCCGTACACCTCGAGCGGGGCGATGATTGCGTCGGCCTAGCGGGTCAATGACTGCACTGGGCCTAATAGTCTTTGGCACTTTCGATGGTGCGTCGACCAAGAACAGTCAAGTAGTGCGTTTCTTTGACCAAAACTCGCGAATGCCGATTACGCTTTCCGGTATCTCCTCGGCGGCTTGCCTCAAGGCGTCATCCAAGTCTTTCTTTAGGACGCCAAGCGCAGAATTCCCCTCGTCATCTAGAATGTGGATCATAATTGGGGTCATTAGGGAGCCGTGAGAGCCACTCTCAGTGAGCCTGAGCCACTGTTTTGATCGTAGAGCCACCGCCTGAAGAAAGCCCTCACACCAATCCATTGCCATGACGTGGCCCTTCGCTGCCTCCCAGAAGATCGGGGAGAACTCAGGTGGATCTGAAGTCAAACCACGGGTGATGTCTGCATAACGCTCAACAATTGTCTCCAGGACTCGCTCCGGAACGTCGTCAGGGGAGCCACCGAGCGCCACAGGCACCCACTCTTCAGCGGAGACAAATACTGGCGAGCAGGCAATCCCATGGATGAACCCGTCTAGGTCAGACAACATCATGCAGTGGTCGGGACTGTCGTTTGAGGAGAGATAGGCGTCGAGATCTTCAAGTGTCATCGCACTGGATGGGCTTGGATACGGTTGGAGGAATGATCACATAGTGACCCATCAGATCACTAGAGTCAGGATCAAAAAACATACGCACAACGTCCGTTTTGCGGCGTGCTTCCCAGTTCAATAAACGAACGGCGAACATCTCTGATATGTTCTGACTAAAGGATATGCAGATGGCGTGTCTGGAACCCTATTCAGAGTATCATGGCAAGCCACGCGTCGATGATCTACGTGGCCGGGCGGCATCATCTTTGTCCATCGCAAAGGGTTGCAGAGTGGTGACGTCACTACGTTCAATTGACCATCCACGACGCTCTACAACCGTTGGAAACGACGTAGCGACAAGAGCGTCTTCGCGCGAATGATGGCGGATCTGGCAGTGGAGCGCGGCGAAGAGAAGGCTTTGATGATCAACTCCACCTACCTGAAGGCGCACCGGACAGCGACCAGTCTGGGCGTCTAGAAGGCTGGCGTGGATTCCCGAGCGGCCACACTAAGGGTTGCTTGATCACCAAGCTGTACGCTAGCTGCGATCGTCAGCTTCGCTTGTGCCGCAAATGTCGGCAATCTTGGCTGCAATCGCAGCAATCGAGGTCCAATTTCAAAACCAGATAGTGGCCCGTAGTTGAAATGGATAACAGATAAAATCGTCTTAGCTCTCGTGAGCGAACAGGTACCACCAGTCATCCCGAACTGATCTGCCCTGCACGACCACGAAGGTTCGAAGAAACGCACCAGTCGCCTATCGATCGCTTAGCGCTCCCACGGCGGGCGCTTCCCAATCTCGGCTATCAGGAAGTCCATGAATACGCGGACCTTTGGGGACAGTACACTGGCCTGGGGATAGATCAGCCACAGCAAATTCTCCTCCGTCGCCTCGTAGCCTGGGAGGACGCGGATGAGCTGGCGCGAGGCAAGCTCTTCGTGAACGCTCCAAAGGCTGTTTAGAGAGATTCCGGCCCCTGCCAAGGTTGCGCGTTTCTGGCTTAGGCCGTCATCCATGATCAACTGGCTCCGAGCCGCGCCCGGATCGAACGCGGCCGCGTCACCCTGGTCACCTTTAAGGGCGCGCGGGCGGAGGTCGCGGAAGGCGATGAGCCTGTGGTGCTTCAGGTCATCGGGTATCTGCGGCGTGCCATGCGTCGCCAGATAGTCAGGAGATGCGCAAAGGACGCGTGTGTCACGAGCGAGCTTGCGCCCTTTGAGGCTGGTATCGAGCAGTGGGGCGTTACGAAGGGCAAGATCATAGCTCCCGTCAATCAGGTCGAACTGAACATCCGACAGCCGCAGATCGAGGCGGAGATCGGGGTTTTCATCCAGAAACCGTGGCAAGATAGGAGCGATATAGAGTTGTGCGAAAGTACTTGGCGCGGCGAAGCGTAGCGTGCCGCTGATGCGGGCGGACCCACGCCCCAAGGCAGCCAGAGCCGCGTCTTCCTGCGCTATAATTTCGCGAGCGAAGGGCAAGAAATCGGCTCCATCAACAGACAACGCCACTTTGCGCGTCGTGCGATGGAGCAGATCAGCGCCGACACTATTCTCCAACTTGGCGAGCTTTGCGCTTGCCACCGCCGGGGCCATCCCTAGCTGGCGGCCAGCCGCGCTGATGTTGCTCAGTTCCGTGGCGAGAACGAACAGGCGTAACCCGTCTGTATTGAGGCTCATTATATGTATTTCCCGAATTATAAATGCCGAAATACGCCGGTTATCTTGCAAAATCCAGAAACCATATTGCAGTCAACGCGAGACACAGATCACAGGAGGGTGCGGCCATGGCACGGACCGCGACAGTCAACTACCACGTTCATAAGAATGAGCGGCAGGCCTTTGAACTGGATGCGGGCGGGATCGTTGGCAACCTACTCTCCCCCGAACTGGCGCAGACCGAGGTGCCACTAAACGATGTTCGCCATGCGGCACACGGCGTTCGCTTCGCCGAGGATTCCGTAGAGTTTGCGCGCGTGCCGAGTGGGGTATCGAACTTTTCCAGAGATGGTTGGCGGGAGACCTACGACACTGAGTTGACCGCTCTCCTGACCGAGCGACTTGGCGTGCGCGATGTCGTGATTTTTGACCATACGGTGCGCGTAGACGACCCAGATGCATCCCGGAAACCAGCACGCAACGTACACAGTGACTACAGCGAAGACGGCGCAAAACAGCGGTTGATTGACCTTCTTGGGGCTGATCGGGCCGCGCAATGGAGCAAGGGGCACTACGCGTTCATCAACGTTTGGCGTCCGGTCGGAGCGCCGATCAATTCTGCACCTTTGGGCTTTGTCCGCCCGGCAAGTGTGGACCCGTCCGATTGGGTTTTGCTCGATCTGATCTATCCAGATCGAATGGGGCAGATCTTGGGGCTCGTTGCTAATCCAGCTCATGATTGGCTGTATAAATCGCGAATGACGCCGGATGAGGTGGCGTTCTTCAATATCTACGACAGTCGCGGGTTACCGTCGATCGCCCCTAGTGCGTTGGATATGGTTGAGGACCCGAGCTTCACCACAATCCGCCAAAGCATCGAGAGCCGCACGCTGGTGCGGTACTGAGGGGCCATGATGTTGGATAGCTCACATACCGGCGCCTTCCCCGAAATCAACACGGCCTACAACGGCGTGTTCCGACCCGGACGACTGAGCCTCGGGCTTGTCTTGCCGCTAGAAGCCTATGCCGTCGGAGCGGTGCCGACTATGCAAGGCCATATCGCTACGGCGCAATTGGCTGAAACGTTGGGGTTCGCGTCGCTTTGGTTGCGCGATGTGCCCTTTAACGTGCCAAGCTTCGGTGACCCAGGTCAGATGTTTGACCCGTTCGTGTATCTCGGCACCTTGGGCGCTGTGACTGAACGGATCGCGCTTGGCACGTCGAGCATTATTCTACCCCTGCGCCACCCGGCCCATGTGGCCAAGGCGGCCGCGACGGTGGACGTGCTGTCGGGTGGACGCCTCCTTATGGGTGTGGCGTCGGGTGATCGGCCTGAGGAGTATCCTGCCATGGCGCAAAGCTATCCCGATCGCGGTGCGCGGTTCCGAGACAGTGTTGAGTATATTCGAGCGGTTGGCAGGGCTTACCCCCACCTCGACGCTACGCAAGGCAACCTTTCCGGCCAAATCGACATGCTGCCGAAGCCAACAGGCCCGCGTTTGCCGCTTCTGATCACCGGCGGTAGCCAGCAGTCGCCCGATTGGGTGGCGGAACATGGCGACGGCTGGATGACCTATCCGCGCGATCCGGCGTCGCAAGGCCGTCTGGTTGCAGACTACCGCGCGCGCCTGACGGATGCAGGGCAGCCGAACAAGCCTGTGATGCAGTCGCTGTACATCGACCTCCTGGATGATCCCGAGGCCCCAGCACGGCCCATCCATCTGGGCTTCCAATCAGAGACGGGCTTCCTGCGCCGCTACATGCGCGAGATCCAGCAGCTTGGGATCAATCACGTGGCTCTGAACTTACGCTTCAACAGCGCCCCAATCGATACGACCCTGAAACGCTTGGCGGATGACCTGTTACCCGACTTCTCCTCAAAGGATCAATAACATGACCAAGACCCTTCTCATCACAGGTTCCACGGACGGGATCGGGCTGCTCACCGCCAAGAAACTCTCCGAAGCGGGGCATATCGTGCTGCTGCATGGACGTGGTGTCGACAAGCTAAAGGCCGCCGCAGCTGAGATCGGCGGGGCTGTTGAGACATACGGTGCCGATCTTTCGGATATGAATGCGGTAAGGCAACTGGCAACAGATATCCGCGCAAAGCACGATAGGCTCGATGTGCTGATCAACAATGCGGGCGTGCTGAAGACGCCCAAGCCGGTGCTGGAGAGCGGGCAAGACGTGCGCTTTGTGGTTAATACCTTCGCACCCTATCTGCTCACTGAACTGCTGCTGCCGATTATCCCGCAGGATGGACGCGTGGTTAACCTGTCCTCTGCCGCGCAGGCTCCAGTCAACGTGGCGGCCATGCAGGGTGGGGTGCCATTATCAGACATGGACGCCTACGCGCAAAGCAAGCTTGCCATCACTATCTGGACCCGTGAGTGGGCCAAGACGCTGCCGAACGGACCTGTCATGGTGGCAGTGAACCCGGGCTCCCTGCTCGCTTCAAAGATGGTGAAGGAAGGGTTTGGCGTCGCTGGTGGCGACCTGAACATCGGGGCCGAAATCCTAATCGAAGCTGCTCTCAGCGACCGCTTCGCCGCCTCCTCGGGCGCGTACTTTGACAACGACAGCCGCACGTTCGCCGATCCGCACGCGGCAGCCCTCGATGCGTCCCACGCCACAAAGGTGATGGACGCCATCAAGAACGCCGTCAAAGCCCGCAGTTAAACCACTCCGCTCAGAATTAACCCCCAAACCTTGGCGCGCCCTTGCAACCGTCACTTGCGGACGACAGCGACAGCTAGTTCCGCCGTGCCTTTCCAAAGGTTTATCCTGTTCACATGTTTCAAGCCTAGTTTGCCTCTTCCGGTCCTAAAGGCCGCCCAAAAGCAAGCGCGGCAGTCACAGGATTGAGGTACTCTACGATCCCGATGATCTGCCCATCTTCGAAATCGAGACGCCAAACATAGAGATTTTCGTAAGCGCGGCCGTCGGCAAGTTGCATGTCACCGCGCGTTTCCACAAATGCAGTCTCCCCCGAGGCTGAAATCGTAATCTGCGGATCTACAAAGGCTACCTCTGGGATAAACTGCTGTGCACCTGCAAAGTAGGCCATAACCTGCTCGCGACCTTCAAAGACCCGAAACACATCTTCGGTTGTTGCACCGCTGGGATGGAATGGAATGGTGTTGACCACTCCATCTGCGATCAGAGCATCGATCTGGCTGAGCTCGCCGCTCTCGAGTGCAGCGAAGAAAGCCTCGGTCTGAGCGAATGCTCGAGGGGCACAGGTTAGACGTGGCGTTCCTGCATCCACCTATACAAACATCTGGCTTGCGACACAAAGTGCTGCGGGAAGAGGTGGGCCTCCGCCTCAAGCTGCATGCTGATGCAAGGCGGGACCAGATTGTCTCCTATCCCAGCGTCGAGGCCCCTAATCTGATGACGCACATTTCCGAAGAACTCGACGCGGCTTTCGTTGACACGATTGCAACGTGCACAGCGGATACGGTCTTGGGCGCGATTGTCTTGGCACGATCCGGCTACGGAGACGCTTTGGTTCCGGAAACCTTTCGGCACCCGCTTATCGAAACTGCGACCCAACGCGAAGCAACTCAACTGCAAACAACTCTGTTCACAGCGGTTTCGGTCCGTTCGACTGACCGCCGTGAACTTGTTGACGAGGTGTTTGCGATCGCATCAGATCAAGCAGCAGCCGAACGCTCGCAGTCATCGCTTTGAAGAAAGCTCTTGGACCCACAAGCTGGAGACAACTGTAAAGCCAAAGTCGCGTTACTCATCCCAGAGCGGACGTCCGGCACGACGCTGGGAATGACAGCAAAGTCACCGGTCCGGACGTTCAGCTCGGGTGAAACCGAGCGATTGCAGCGAATGTCCGGAATGCGGGCCGAGAAAGCAGCATTGCTTGCGCAAGTCGAGTGACCGCTTAGGGCCGCGAGTGACGGACGCCGAAACGCTCAACTGTCAGAATGCTGCGCTGCATCAGAGGTCCGCAGAGAGCCCATAGCGTAAGTGTTCGAATTTCGCTGCGTGCGCTCGCAGCAGGAAAATCGCTGCGCCGTATCTTCACAGAGCCATACCGCATCCCAGACAAGGCGGCTTACACCCATCGGATTTTTATTGCCGCATACAAGACGTGGCCGCACGGACCGTACGATCCACAACGGCAGGTCGGGTACAGCATTCCCGCTTTTCCAGAGACGCCGGGTGCGGCCATAAGCCTAAGCCACGTCATTCAATGCCGACCGCAAGTCTCGACCGGCCCAGGAAGAGGCGTCTTCCTACCGTGTTCCGGCCCGGAGTACACTGCCGAGAAAGAACGCGGAAATGCGGCAACACCAGAGTGCCTTTTGTATCTTGTTGCTGTTGCCTTTAGTCAAAGTCTAATTTGCGAACGTGAGTGTCTCGATATCTTCGACACGCTCTTCATCCATCATCCGTGTAACCGGCTCGCCGCCAAGAGCGTCAAAGTCGATGTCGTTCAAGTCAACCATGCGAACCCGTCGGTTGTGCTGTGTGTGATAGTAGAACTGCCGCGCCTCCATATCGACGGCGGACGTGAATTGTGTGGAGCTCAGCACAAGACCGCCATGTTCCTCGCCCTCTTGCGTAACCCCGTGTGCGGGCACGTTGAAGTTGTCGAGAATGCGAAAAGCCTCTCGCACTGTGTCATACCCGCCGGTCGTCGCCCGCGCGCTCTGCGAGAATGCTACTGCCCGAACAAACCGCGACGGCGGCGTGAAGTCGCCCGGTAGGCCGATCATCCCGCTGCCCGCGCCAAGTGGAGAAAAGTCGGTTTCGGCGACAGTGCGCTGCGGAAGTTCTGTCGCTGAGAGGTTTAGATAATTGCGCAGGTTGGTCATGTGCCAATCATAAGACGGCGAGTTCGTGATTACCCCCAGCGGCGCATCGTGCAGATGTACCTCTTGATCGACGACCTCGATCACAACTCTCTCACCGGTCGGATCCGCGACGTAGAAATGCACCGGTGCCGCGAAGCCTAATGCTTGCTCGACAACGTTGACAATACGCAAGTCGTCCATCGCACTCCGCACCTCTTCCACGGTCGCATAGTTTGAAAGAACGTAGTTCAGGAAGTCAGAGGGTGAGATTGATCGGTCGGCAAATGCGGGATCAAAATCCGGGTATTCTGCGAAGCCGGGCAGATAGAATAGGCCGCCGGAAAGCCCTGCGGTATTCACACCGTCCGTGGTCAAAAGGCGGCCAAGGCCTGTTGCACCAACAAACCCGTACTGCACCGTCCAGCTTGCCCCTGTCGATCCATCGGGCATGGTGGATGACATCTCAAAACCCGGGGGTACGATGCTGACGGCTGCCTCGATATCAAAGGCGCCCCATTCCATTGTTCGAGCGCGAACAACCGATCCGTCATCTCCCGTCAGCATGATCCCCTTACAAGCATAAGCAACTTGTGCAACTCCGAGCACGCCAGCGACGGCGACGGCAAAGACTCTTGTCTGTAAAGCTCGCATAGAAAAACCCCTTTGAACCGACAGTGATTCTTAGTTGCTAGCATGTCTGGCTTGGCTGCATATGACACAGGTCGCTAGCACAGCCGCCGCGAAAGCTCACAGTTTGCTGCAAAACAAGCCGTGGGCACCCTCGGCACGAGGCCGCCGCGCTCGCAAATTAGGCGAGGATCTGGAGCCTGGTCAATGTGAAGGATGCTGCGGGTAGTGCGAATGCCCGTATTGTGAGAACTTGCGCATATCTGCGACGGAAACCGTTCGGAGGGTCGTGTAAGGTCTGTACGGTCCTTGAGAGGAATCCCGATGGCACATGGTCTGTACCTTCCCCGAACACTACTTGCATCTCTGGTCGCGGCGTCCCTCGCCCAACCCCTCATCGCTCAGACCGATGCGACCGCACTCCGAAACCTCTCCGAGCATGAGGTCGAAGAAGCGCAACTCCGCAGCGCTGTGGCGTCGCGTACACTGACATGGTTGACGGGGACAGCCGCCAACAACGACTACATCTCGGTCGGACGCATGGCCAACTTCTTCGGCTTCGTTGCTCTTCGTGTTTCGAGCGGGCAAAGCCTGACACGCGCCCACGTTGCGCGCGACACGCTTGCCGTTCTCGAGCCATCGCAAATTGACATCCTCGTCGGCTTATTGGATGCGCAATCCCCGCCTCATGCCAGTACACAGACGGCGCGCGTTGAGATGAACCGTGCGCTGGAGCGTCTTCTCGTTGGGGAAGACGTCACACAGGATGCCTTCCTCGCTTTAGGTCGCGGCTATGGCGCGGCCGAGGCAGAGCTTGGTCGCGTCATCGCACAGCGCTTTGGTACGCTCTCGACAACGCTGACCCCGGAGCAACAAGACAGGCTGGCGATGATCCGTAAAGCCCACGCTATGGGTCAGCCCGAAACGATCCCGGCTCCGGGTAATCGCGTGCGCCTGCCCGATGTCGACCGCCAGGAACTCGTAAATCTTGCCGCGCGGTTCTTGAGTTGGACGACAGGATCGCCGGAGTTAAACGACTTCGAGGTTGTGGGCAAACCGAGCCAGCACTTTGGATTTGTAAGCCTCCGTCTAGCATCTGGGCATTCCGTGCGACGCGGGGCTGTGGCGGGGGAGGTTCTCGACCTGCTCACGTCCGACCAGCGAAAGATGCTTGATGTGGCCGTCGAGCAAAACGCCGAACTGTTTCCCGAATTCCTAGCCATGCGCGCGGGGCTGATGCGCGAGTTGGAAGTCGCCTTGAAGGGTGATGTCATTGATCGAGAGGCCGTTCACCAACTGGGCGAAGAGGTCGGTGAGATTGAAGCGAGAATGACTTGGGCTCAGGCAAAAGCAATGCTTCACGTGCGAGACGCTCTATCAGCTGAGCAACTCGATAGCTTGCTGGCAATGCGCGC
This sequence comes from Pseudomonadota bacterium, assembly GCA_039183375.1. GTDB lineage: Bacteria > Pseudomonadota > Alphaproteobacteria > Rhizobiales > Hyphomicrobiaceae > Tectiglobus. Next base: position 1,658 of record JBCDBQ010000009.1, on the reverse strand, counting down.
AACGTACACGGTCCCTGAAGCAGAGGACGTGCTCCGTGACTCCGTTGACTACGGTCGCCAGCTCTTTGCTCAGTGCGTGCTTTGCCATGCGCCATCCCGAAGCAACGCAGTTGCCCCAAGCCTTGCCGGTATCGTTGGGCGCGGGATTGCAGCAGATGCGGGCTATGATCTCTATTCTCCAGCGCTTCGACGTTTTGCCCAGTCCGAGGGGAGTTGGACTACCGACCTGCTGGATGCGTTCCTACAGTCGCCGCGCACGCTCATTCCCGGTACGACTATGGGTTTCGATGGCATTGAGGCAGCGGAGCACCGCACTGCGCTTCTAGGCTACCTCGCAACGCTTGACTGAACCAAACCAACTGCCTCCGCCTGCATCGCAAGGCAACCATGCGCGTGTTGGCATCCCGCTCTAAAACCAATGACGGCTTCGAACCTAAAACGCTCGGAATTCACACAATGGGGAGGTTGTGAATCTTTAGAAAAGTCAACTTGTCCCAATAACCGCGCTGGAATGTGATTTTCCCGTTCCGAATTGTAAAAAACCCGCAGCCGCGCAATCCCAGAGGGTCACGCCATTCGAGCGCAGCAACTTCTCCAGCCTCATGTATGACTTCCGGTACACAAGTCATGTCAGCAGTCGAAAATTCCCACTGGAACAAAGCCTTAATGGCATCTTTTCCCCTCACTAGTTCTTGTGGAATCTGGTGGTTGATCGCATCTTCACTATAGAGTTCCGCGATGCCTTCAGCGTCACCTGCGTTGAAGCGTTTCACCCATTCCTCGACAACTTCTTTTGGCGTCATGCTGACCGCCCCCTAAGGCTACACTGTATCTCACAATACCAAATCGAAAGATCACCGCGAGTGCGTCGGAGGTCGGCTTCGTTCGGGGTGCCGCCTTCGTTTCGTGGTTCGTGGACCATGGCCACAAGCATTATTCCGTTCCGCTGCGATATGTATGGTCTGCCCAGCTCGACTTGATGGCACAAACAGCCGGAATGGAACTGGAGTTCAGGTGGTCTGACTGGGATCGGTGGCCCTTTGGCCAGCATAGCAAACAGCATACATCCGTATGGCGGAAAACCTGAAGCTGAAACTGCGGGTTTTGTTCGCAGACCGGACACAAACGTCTTACCAGGATCTAGTTCAAACCCAAAACAGCTTAGTTGCATGCCATTTTTTCGGTTCAGTCCGTCCTGAATCAGATCACACGAGATGCTCAGTTAGGACGTTTCATAAAGCATTCAGGACTTCTTCAGGTTTGAAGACGCTGGAGCTGATACGGCGTAGCCCTGAGGCGGCGACTGTTGGGCGCCGGTAATGCAGGTCACCCCTTTGTATTGCTGCATGGCCCGAACCAAGACCCGCACTGACTTGCTCTATGGAAATTCAATGTCCTGTGATCCGCTTGCTCAGATCGTTAGCTCCCTCGCCTTAACCGGGGCCATCTTTTTACGAGCCGACTTTACTGCTCCCTGGGCGATAACTGCGCATGTAACGGAGGACGACTGCCGTCCTTACATGCCTATCCCCCGGCAAGTCATCGCGTACCACCTTGTCGTCGAAGGCGAGGCGTTTGTGTCTTTGGAAGGCGCCGACCCAACAAAATCGCACTATCGAGCGCGTGCCGGTGACGTGATATTTTTGCCGTCCAATGCT
>JBCDBQ010000008.1:0-37331 GCA_039183375.1 Pseudomonadota bacterium | reverse complement strand
TAGACGAAAATCACACCAGCAACCGCTCCGGTGACGAATGAGCCAATCGGGTGCATCAAGTCTGAACCCGCACAAACGGCGACAAGGCCTGCCAATGCGCCGTTATGGACAAAGCCAGGGTCATTGCGGCCGGCGATAACGGCAGCCAGAATTCCGCCCGCCATGGCCAGCAGCGAGTTCATCGCCACGAGACCGGATACGCCTTCGAGTGACTGTGCACTCATGACGTTGAAGCCGAACCAGCCAATGCACAGCAGCCAAGATCCAAGGGCCAACCAGGGAATTGATGACGGTGGAATGCCCTGGGCCGAGCCGTCCGCACGATATCGGCCAGATCGCGCGCCCAGCACAATAACAGCTGCCAATGCTGCCCAACCACCGAAACCATGCACGACAACGGAACCGGCAAAGTCGTGGAAATCGGCACCGAAAACGCCGCCAAACAAACCGCTCTGCATGCCGAAATTGCCATTCCAAACGATACCTTCGAAGAATGGATAGCAGAGGCCAACGAGAAGCGCGGTCGCCACACACTGCGGAAGGAACTTGGCTCTTTCAGCGATGCCGCCCGAGATGATTGCCGGAATGGCCGCTGCAAACGTGCACAGGAAGAAGAACTTGACGAGGCTGAGGCCATTGCCATCAAAGCCTTCTGCAGCGCCTGAGATATCCTTGGCGCTCATCAGGAATGTTACGCCATAGGCAACCGCGTAGCCGATGAAGAAGTAAACGACAGTCGAGATTGCAAAGTCGACGAGGATCTTGCAGAGCGCATTGACTTGGTTCTTGCGGCGCACCGTGCCGACCTCGAGGAAGGCGAACCCACCGTGCATTGCAAATACCAGGATCGCCCCCATCAGGAGGAAGAAGACGTCTGCCCCCGGTTGAATTTTTTCCATGCCCCAGCCTCTAATGTTGATGCGCAGCTATGCTGCTTCTTTTCTATGCAGACGCCATTTTTGAAGGCGAACTGATTACGACAGAGGCTTAATGATCAAGAACTGTGCCAGTTGTTAATCTTTGATTAACCACGGTGAATTGGGCGTTGAAGTCCGATCAGCGCTGTAAATACTATGATTTTCGCCTATATATTGGGCGACTTGCCTGTAATTTATGGTCAAAAATTGTGCATCTTACTCTTCGCCATGACCTTGTGCAGGAGGCGGCGTGTCATCCGCAATTGCGACCCCATATAACTGTCATTCCTTTGGCTTTCGGCGCAGGCAGCAGGTATAAGACCGCATGAGCGGGACCAACACGATACCGATCCATAAGATGAACGGTCTGGGTAATCAGATCGTTGTTGCCGATCTGCGAAATAGCCAGATCCGGCTGACCGGTGCGCAGGCCGCCACGATTGCACGGCATCCGCGCACACCGTTCGATCAGCTCATGGCACTTGAGCTGGCTACGTCTGCCGGAACAGAGGCATATATTCGGATTTTCAATCAGGATGGTTCCACCGCCGGTGCCTGTGGCAATGGCATGCGATGCGTCGGTCTGGTGATGCAGCGGCCCGGGAGTGAGGTGGTCTACGAGACCGAGGCGGGTCTCCTGCCCGTCCAGTACAAGGCCACGGACCTGCTCACTGTTGATATGGGTGTCCCGCGTTTCGGTTGGGACGAGATACCGCTGCGCGATGAATTTCACGACACAACCCGGATCGAGCTGCAGATTGGCCCGATTGATGACCCTGTCTTGCACTCACCTTCGGCTTGCAGCATGGGTAATCCGCATGCTGTTTTCTGGGTTTCAGATGTTGCAACTCCGGCTCTTGATCGGTTTGGGCCGATGCTTGAGAACCACCCGATCTTTCCGGATCGTGCCAACATAACCGTTGCCGAGGTCCTAAACGACGGCCACGTGAGGACACGTACCTGGGAGCGTGGAGCCGGCCTTACCCAGGCCTGCGGCTCTGCTGCTTGTGCCACACTGGTCTGTGGCGCAAGACTAGGATATCTCAAGCGCTCTGCAACGGTGAGTGTACCGGGCGGAGACTTGCAAATTGAATGGACAGAGGCCGGACGCGTGCTCATGAGCGGACCCGCCGAGCATGAGTACCAGGGCGAGGTGACGATCGCCGATGACGGATCGGTCGAAATCAATATCTAATGCGGACAAGACCAGTGTTGATCGGGAGACCGAGCACACACGCGTCGTCACGCTTGGGTGCCGCCTCAACACCTTCGAATCCGAGATCATTCGCCAGAACATGGCAGTAGCCGGACTAGACGACGCCATTGTTGTGAATACTTGTGCGGTCACTGCCGAGGCCGTTCGCCAGGCCGCCCAATCGATCCGGAAGCTAAGACGTTCGAACCCTGCAACAAAGATTGTTGTCACCGGCTGCGCTGCTCAGATTGAGCCCGAGCGATTTGCTGACATGATCGAAGTCGACCATGTGATCGGCAACGCCGAAAAACTCAAACCGGAGACGTTCGCATCGTTGGCGGGGCCCGATGCAGAGCGCATCCAGGTTACCGATATCATGGAAGTGCGCGAGACTGCTGAGCACCTCGTCGACGGGTTTGCATCTCGTGTTCGAGCTTACGTTCAGGTGCAGAACGGCTGCGATCACCGCTGCACATTCTGCATCATTCCCTACGGTCGTGGACCATCGCGTTCCGTGCCTGCTGGAACTGTCGTCGACCAGATCGCGCGACTAGTCGATAACGGACACAAGGAAGTGGTTCTCACCGGCGTTGACATAACGTCTTACGGACCCGATCTGCCGGGGTCGCCATCGCTGGGCCGACTGGTGAAGCAGATCCTCAAGCACGTGCCGGGGCTGGAAAGATTACGGCTTTCTTCGCTCGACCAGGTTGAGATCGACCGGGACTTACTGGATGCGATTGGCAACGAGCCACGTCTGATGCCGCATCTTCATCTCTCAATGCAATCGGGCGATGATCTCACCCTCAAGCGCATGAAGCGTCGGCACTTGAGACAAGACGCAATTGCCTTTTGCCGTCAGGCGAAGGAACTTCGGCCTGATGTCGCGTTTGGAGCGGATCTGATCGCCGGTTTCCCGACAGAGACCGAGGAGATGTTTCAGCGGACCTTGGATATCGTCGACGAATGCGAGCTGACTTATCTCCATGTGTTTCCATTCTCGCCGCGCATCGGAACGCCGGCGGCGAAGATGCCCCAGGTGGAAAAGCGAATCATCAAAGAGCGCGCAGCAAAACTACGAGACAAGGCAGCGGTGAGATTGACCGAGTATTACAGCAATCAGACGGGCAGCATTGCTGATGTTCTGATGGAGCAGGATAGCATGGGCCGCACGCCGCAGTATGCGCAGGTAGTATGCAACGCGACGACTGCCCGGCCTGGTGATGTTGTGCGCGCCCAAGTCACCGGACACAATGGACAGCAATTGCTTGCGGAGCCTCTTTCATGAGTGAAGGTGAAAAGAAACCAGGCTTCTTTGGCCGCTTGTTCTCGCGATCAGAAGAGCCCGGCGAGCAAGCAGACACCAAGCCAGAAGTAATCGTCGATAGTGCCCAGCCCGACGATGTCGCAGACCCGGTTGGTCTGCAAGACGATACCACGGCAGAATCAACGCCTGAGGCGAATGACACAGCTATCGTCGATGCAGTTGCGGAAACAATTGAGGAAGCGCCCACTGAGCCGCCCAAGCAGTCTTGGTTCCAAAGGCTGAAGTCTGGACTGTCCAAGACATCGTCGAAGCTGACTGACGGCATCACCAGTGTCTTTACCAAGCGCAAGCTCGACGCATCCAGTATCGATGAACTTGAGGATCTGCTGATCCAGGCTGACCTTGGCGTCGACACCGCTATGCGGATTACCGATACAATCTCGGCCGGTAAATATGACAAGGGCATTTCCGCCGACGAAGTTCGGGAAATCCTGGCGAATGAGGTGGAGAGCGTCTTGGCTCCGGTGGCTCAGCCGCTCAAAATCCTGCCTGAGAACCGACCGCATGTGGTCTTGATGGTCGGCGTCAACGGCACCGGCAAGACAACGACAATCGGCAAGCTTGCCGCGAAATATCGTGGAGAAGGCAAGAAGGTTCTGCTGGTTGCTGGCGACACGTTCCGGGCAGCCGCGATTGAACAGTTGCAGGTTTGGGGTGAGCGGACCGGCTGTGAGGTCATGTCCCGGGATGTCGGCGCAGACGCTGCCGGACTTGCTTTCGACGCCCTGACACGCGCCAAGTCGGAAGGGTTCGATGTTCTGATGATGGATACCGCCGGTCGCCTGCAGAATAAGGCCGTTCTGATGGATGAACTCGAGAAAGTTGTGCGGGTTTTGAAGAAAGTTGATCCTGAGGCACCGCATAACGTTTTGTTAGTGCTTGACGCGACGACGGGACAGAATGCGCTCAGTCAAGTGGAGGTTTTTGGCGAGCGGGCCGGTGTTACGGGGCTTGTCATGACAAAATTGGATGGCACCGCACGCGGCGGTATTCTTGTCGCAATTGCAAATAAGCACCAAATCCCGGTACACGCGATCGGTGTCGGTGAGGGCGTCGAAGATTTGGCGCCTTTCGATGCTAAAGAATTTGCTCATGCTATTGCGTTAGACTAGCAAGCTACCAATTTACCGGAGAGTTCTACGGGCGACCGCCTGCTACTCTCCACGCATTCCGGGATTATCGACTGATCATGAAGTGGCTACTGAAGAAATATCCTTTCAATGCCGAGCAGACTGTTAATATTCTCGGAGAGTTCGGCCCCCTCGTTGCAATGTTCATCATCAATGCAACGCATGGCATTATCGCTGGAACATGGGCACTGATCCTCGCCACCGTTGTGTCTGTGGTTGCGATGCTCATGGTGCTTGGGCGTCTGCCAATGTTCCCGCTGATTGCAAGCGGCGTCACCATCGCATTCGGCATCATGACATTGATCACCGGTGACGCGATGTGGATCCAGATCAAAGTCACGATTTTCAACATTATGTTTGCAGTCTTCCTGTTCGTTGGACTTTGGATGGGTAAGAACTTCTTCAAGTACATCTTTGAGAAGACGTTCCATTACACGAAAGAAGGCTGGGACAAGTTCACATGGAGCTTCGCCTGGTTCTTCGTGTTGACTGCAGTGCTTAATGAAGCGGTTCGCATAGGCTTTGCAAAAGACGAGATGTACAACATCCTTGGCTTCACAATGGATGGGGTGAACGTCTGGATCCTATTCAAGATCTGTCTCATCATGCCCATGAGTGGGCTCTATGCCTGGTGGCTCACACAGCAGATGCAGCGATATCGCATTGACACAGAGACCGGTTCTGCGCCAGCAGAATAGGGTGGCCGCGGGCACGTCCGCCAAACCACGTTAATAGCGAGTGGATATAACCGACCCTCTTGGGTAGGCGTACAGTCGTTATGACGACCCGAGACTTATCATTGATCCGGTGAGCGCATGAGCAACGAACCAGCCAAGACAGACGCGACCACAGCCGGCGACGAACCTGAGTTCGATCCGAACCAGCTACCAAAACTGCTGCTGGAGACGGGACCTCTGGTGGTGTTCTTCGTCTGCAATTCCTATGCGGTCGAGATATTTGGCGCCACCGAGAAAACCAAAATCTTCTGGGCGACCGGCGCATTCATGGTCGCCACAACAATTGCCTTGATCGCCTCGCGCATACTCTTCAAGCGCCTACCGGTGATGCCACTTGTCGGCGGCATTTTTGTGCTTGGCTTTGGTGCGATAACACTGTTCCTGCAGGACGAGTTCTTCATCAAGATCAAGCCGACCGTTGTTAATCTGATGTTCGCAACGATCTTGTTCGGCGGCCTATTTATGGGTCACGCACTTCTGAAATTTCTCTTCGGAGAAGTGTTCCAGCTGCAGGAGCGTGGTTGGAAACTCCTGACGTTCCGATGGGCCTGCTTCTTCGTCTTCCTGGCCATTCTCAATGAGTTTATCTGGCGCTCTTTCTCGACCGACTTCTGGGCCGGTTTCAAGCTGTTCGGCGTCATGCCGATCACGATGATTTTCGCCATCTCGCAGGTTGGGCTGCTCAACAAGTATCAGCTGCGTTCGCAAAAGACGGCGACGGATGAAGACGCGGCTGCCTGATCGCGTAGCAGCCTTAGCCTACGCCAGCGACCTGCCGCAGGCTCCTTAGTTTGACTCTAAGGGTGGCCGAACCGTCTCCGTGGGCACTGTCGTGACATCGGCATAGCTATGGCTTGGTCGGGCTATAAGACCATGCGCAGCAGATTGCACGATGAATTTCACTTGAGCCTGTGTCGCTGCATAGTCGAAATCGCCAAGCTTTTGATCGAGCGCAATGGAGACAATGCCGTGGACTGCTGCAAACAATGCCCGGGCTGCGAGCCTGCGCTCTTTATCGTCCGAGACGACAGTTGCGAGTTGCTTCTCGACGATCGAGAACAACGCCGATTGATGTTCGCGATACCAATCCGGGACCACCTTGTCCTTCGCAAGCTGATGCTCGAAGACGGCGCGCCAGGAGGTTTGTTTGTCCAATGCAAACGACAGATAAGCCAAGGCCATCGCCGTCAAGCTTTCCGCAAGATTGTCTTCGCTAGCCGTCTCCAAAGCCGACAGCTGGGATCCGAGATCCTCCAAGGTGCCGGCGTTCACCCGAATGATAAGATCATCAAGGCCGTCGTACAGGTTATAAATAGTTCCGACCGAGCAGCCGGCTTCCTGGGCAATACGCCGGGCCTGCAGCGCGCCCAATCCTTCGTTCTCAACAATGCGCTTTGCGACAAGTAAAGTATTTGCTTTGAGCTTATTGCGATAATTCCGATCGGGCATCAGCGCCTCCCGGTTTTCTTGCGTCCGAGCAATAGGACAGGACGCTGCATGATTATTGCCCGAACCAGCGATGTCTGGAAGGGGAAAATTGCCGATTGCCGGATTTCTTGAACGCGCCGCACGTCGCCATAACGCGTTATTGACCGCTCAAGCTTTCGTCAGTTGGTTTCATTGCAGTGACGAAGCGGGCAACGAAACCGAATACGGCGCTGACCACAATCAGATAGATTGCCATCGCTACGCATTGCGTTTCAAAGCCTACACCGAGGTCAATCAGCCAACCAGTAATGCCCGGTCCGATAGCCGAAGCTGCCACGGTGAACGCTACGATAAGTGCCCTGATGGCACCCAGATGGCGCGTGCCATAGTATTCCGGCCAGATCGAACCGAGAAGGCTGTGGGCTGCTCCCTGCCCCGCTGCTAGGAATGAGAGGCCGACGATGGCGACCCAAAAGCCCGAGAACGTGCCGAATAGAGCCAAGCCGACGGCGAGTGGCAGCAGATAGACTGGCAATAGCCTGGCTGAGCCAAACCGATCGATGAGAATACCTGAGAACAGATTGCAAGCAACGATGACGAGCGAATAGAGCGGGTAGACGGCAACGTAACTCGACAGCTCCCAGCCCTTGATTCCAGTCATATGAACCTGATGGAAGAATAGCGAAGTGATCATAAATGACGGCGCCATAATGCCGGGCAGCAAAACCCAGATCAGCCAATGGCGGATTGCCTCCCCACGCTCCCAATGACGCCCGCCGATTCCAGGCGAATGCTCGCTGACGGCCATCGATTGAGGTGTCCGCTCGCGGAGCAGAAGGTACATCAGCAGCGGCGTCGTGAAGAAGACCAAGCTGCCGGCTGCCAAAAGCCAACTGCCACGCCAGCCGACGGTCGCAGCAATGGCCACAAAGAGCATTGGAAGCAATGCTTCTCCGAGCGCGAAGCCCAGCGATCCGATCGCAACAGCACGGCCCCGCTGGGCACGAAACCAGCGCCCCATCGCGGTCAGTGCCAGATGGCTCATCATGCCTTGGCCGCAAAAACGAAGGCCAGCAATGACAAAGATGAGCAAGATCCAATGGTTCACGACAGACATCGCCAGGCACATGCTGACAAATCCGACGAGCACGAACAGAGCAAGCGTCCTGACACGCAAGCGATCTGCAACCCAACCGACCTGCACCAAAAGGATTGCCGACGCGGTCGTGCCTATAGTGTAAATTCCGCCCCACTCGCCATGGCTGAGGCTAAACGCTTCGCGGATGTGGCCGGCGGACAAAGAGATAAAGTACGTTTGCCCGAAGCTCGATGACCACGTGAGCAGAATACCGGCCGCCAACCAACGCGCGTTCTCGCGCGCAAATCTAAGCGTCGTCATTTGAACCACGATCCGTCCGGATCAAGATTACGATTGTCGATTGGCGGCCGAGCAAAAACTGGGGCTTTCGTGTCCGAGCGTAGAAGGTTGAGCTTGGTATAGACACCATCGTCGCAAACGACCAGCGCGCAATCAGGTCGCTCCGGGCTTGCGAACACGAAAAAGCCGGCAGCAATTGCTACCGGCTTGGAACTCATGATCTTTTTTATCGTCTTAGATGAGCCCGATACGATCGGCGTCAATGCGTTGCCGCCTTAGTCGAGCGAGATATCGGGCAGGATCTTCGCCGACAACCTGCAAGGCTTTGGCGACGTCCTCGCGGGTTACACCAATATCACGCAGCATCCGGTCGTCTTGATCGAGAAGACCGGCGACGGCTGCACGGCCTTCCGCCCGTTGCCGCGCCTGCATAAGGCCATCCCAAATCCGCCCAACAAATGAGCGCTGCGAACTTGCTTTGGCCGTAGTGCTTGGCATTTGTGTTAGTGACAGCATGTTCATCTCCATCGTTATTTTCTTGTTATCTTGTTCGCCAGTTTCTGGTTGTTTGTTGGCGATGAAAAGACAATGCCAGAGGCCTCCTGACAGCCTAGTGTCATGAGGAAATCGGGCTCCTGACAGGCCTTGTCAGGAGGGTTATCGTAGAATGCCAAACATCGAGATTATGGCTGCGTGTGGAGGGTCAAAAAGTGCGCCGCGCCGACAGATTATTCGAAATTATTCAGCATTTGCGCCGTCGCAAGTTGGTGCGTGCTGCCGACCTTGCCGAATCGCTCGAAGTGTCTGAACGCACAATCTACCGCGATATTCGCGATCTCATGGCAAGTGGGGTGCCGATTGAGGGGGAAGCTGGCGTCGGATATATTCTGCATGACGGGTTCGACCTCCCGCCTTTGATGTTCAAGGAGGAGGAGATCGAGGCCCTCGTGCTCGGTGCCAGGATTGTTCAGACCTGGGCTGACTGCGCACTCGCGGAGGCGGCCAGCAATGTGATCGCCAAAGTCGAGGCGGTCATTCCAGAACGGTTGCGCACCTATATGGCCGACACCGCGCTGCTGGCACCGTCTGACCATTTCGTTGAGCCCATTGCCTTCGATATTGCCGAGTTGCGCCATTCGATCCGCAATCGCAACAAGGTGTCGTTCGGCTATCGCGATGCGATCGGTGATATATCGGAGCGGACCGTTCGACCGCTGTCACTCGCCTTCTTCGGGCCATCCTGGTGCCTGGCTGCGTGGTGCGAGTTGCGCGACGATTTCCGAACATTTCGGCTCGACCGCATGTCCGACTTCGCAATTCTCGAGGAACATTTCAAACAGGAGCGCGGCAAGAGTCTCAACGATTTCCTGAAGCGGCCTGACACGTGGACAGCCGGAATCATTGCGCAGCGCAACAGAAGATCGCAAGCCGCTGAATAACCACAAATATCACCTATTTAACAAACTACGTATTTGGGTGTTGCCTAAGTACCATTCGGCACATATGGATTTCCCAAAAGGCGAAAAAACTACCGACGTCTGCCGCAAAGTTGGCGTACAGAACTAATTTGAGCACCAATGGAGATAGATTGTGAGCCAGCAGAGCGGCGTGATGACGATCATGGAACACACTTCCATCACCGGCCGAATCGGCAAGTGCAAAGTTTTGGAGCTTCACGGCTACATCGACGGCGAAGTTGAAGCAGATCTTATCGTCGTCCACGAAACAGGCCGACTCTACGGTAAAATCAACGCTGGAGAAGCCGAGATCAACGGCGATGTCCAAGGCGAGGTTACGATCCGCAATCTCATAAAAATTGGTCGTGTGGGCTCAGTTAGCGGCAACGTGCAGTATGGCCAAATGGCCATGGAAGCCGGTGCAAACCTAAGCGCAGATGTGCGCAACGTACCGCCACAGATTGCCGGTGACCTTGACCTGACCGTCAATCGTGGGCAAACGGTTCGCATTACACCGCTTGATCTAACGGCGGTTGATCCCGATGATACGGCCCAGAATCTAACCTTCTCAGTATCGGATGCCGCTTCTGGCTTCGTTGCCAAGACAGGCGCAGCCACAATTGCGCTTTCCCGATTCACACAAGCCGAGCTGCAGGCTGGATCGATCATGTTTGTCCATGATGGCAGCATGGGCGGAAAGGCAAGCTTCAACGTCATTGTGGCTGACAAAGAGGGGGCAACGTCAGGCCAGCCGCAGACAGTCACGGTCAACGTGCGATAACGATCTGATCGTCAGCAAGCGTTATACCAGATACAATTTTTCTTGAGAAATCCGTGCTCTAGCCCGACACGCTTGTGAACAGCTGTGTAATGTCGATCTCCACCTCGGCTCTATAGTTCCTGAAGGTTCACGCCTTTCATCAAGGAACTTAGAGTTGTCAGGAGATCCCATGAAGCGATCGTTCTTGCTTTCGGCAGTTGCGGCTGCGGCCGGCCTTGCGCTGGCCAGCACCAGTGCACTCGCCGGTCCCACGGCTGCACCAAGCGGAGTTGCAGCACTTGAGCTGCTGGGAAGCGGTCAGAGCAGCATCCAGCACGTCCACTTTCGCAATTCGAGACATTGCCATAAGCGGCGCCGGGTTTGCCGACGAGTGACCCTCGCGAGCGGAAAAACAGTTCGCCGCTGCACCACACGGCGTGCATTCTGCCACGGCGCGGCCCGGACTTTCTCAGCCCCGCGCGGTAGCCACTAGAGTTGAGCAGTCGGTTTGGACCTGACGCATGATGATCTCGTCCGGGGATCGCAAACAAAAAAGCGGGGATCGCATGACCCCCGCTGATCGTCTCTCAAATCCAAAGCCGCTAGCTAGGCCGCTTTCTGCATCAAGCCCTGCTTGACGATCGTCTCCGCGATCTGAACCGAGTTGAGCGCCGCGCCCTTGAGCAGATTGTCAGACACAACCCACAGCCACAGACCGTTATCGATTGTAGCGTCTTCACGCACCCGGCTAACGTACGTCATGTACTCGCCGGCGGCTTCGACTGGAGTGACGTAACCACCGTCTTCCCGCTTATCGACCACATCGATGTTTTCGGCTTCGCGCAGAATGCTTCTCGCCTCCGCGACTGTCATTGAGCGTTCAAACTCAATGTTGACCGCTTCTGAGTGGCCCACGAACACAGGCACGCGCACGCAAGTTGCAGAGAGCTTGATCTTGGGGTCCAAGATCTTCTTGGTCTCCGCCATCATCTTCCATTCTTCCTTCGTGTAGCCGTCTTCCATGAAGACGTCGATGTGAGGGATGACGTTGAAAGCGATTTCCTTGGTGAACTTTTGCGCGCCGACTTCCTGACCAGGCACATACTTGCCTTTGGTCTGATGCCAAAGCTCATCCATACCTTCCTGGCCGGCACCGGATGCCGATTGGTAGGTCGAGACGATAACACGCTTGATCGGATTCTCGTCATGCAGTGGCTTCAGGGCCAGCACCAACTGGGCCGTCGAGCAATTCGGATTGGCGATGATGTTCTTGCGGTTGTTCTTCGCCATGTAGTCGATCAGGACCGAACCGTTGACTTCAGGAACAATCAACGGGCACCCGGCGTCGTAGCGCCAGGCCGACGAGTTATCGATGACGATGCAGCCGGTCGCACCAATCTTAGGCGACCACTCTTTGGATACGCTGCCGCCAGCGCTCATCAATGCGATGTCACATTTGCTGAAATCGAATGTTTCGAGGTCTTGGCATTTGAGTGTCTTCTCGCCGAATGCCACTTCACGGCCAATAGAACGGCGTGATGCAACTGCGTAGACCTCATCGACCGGAAACTTCCGATCGGCGAGGACGTTCAGCATTTCCCGGCCCACGGCTCCCGTGGCACCGACAACGGCGATATTGTAGCCCATTGTTCTGTCCTCAATTTCAGGCTGTTGCGCGCACTATTGCAGCGCAGCACGGAGAGATACGCTTATGCGCACAATCATGCAAGCATCAGACGACATATTGATTAGAGAACCACTACGCCTGGCCAGAAAAACACACTGCAGCTCGGCGTGCGTTTCTCCCGACGCCCTATTGCGTTGACGCCGTTGTCAGCGTCTGGGTTTGGGCCTTTTGCCGTGCGAGCTGCCTTTTCGGACTAAGGTCTGCCAGGTTTCGGTTGATCTCTTCGGTCCCCTTGAGAGGTATGACCTGGGCGACCTGATCATTTGGATCATATTGCACTTCGACACTGAGTTCGGTGCCGTTCGCATAACCCTCGATGGGGGTTCCGATTACTTCCCAGAGCCCCAATGTTGCAACCGAGGCTGCACCGTGGGCGACGGCACGTCCGGCCCGCACAGCACCATGATAACCATGGGTGAACTTATAGATGTCTTTTTTCCCAGTCGCTCCCGCCTCGGAATGAACCGGGGTTCCAAGTTCGGCAATGACCAAACTGCGCTGTGTTCCTTGTTTCAGGACGGCGAAATTCTTCGGAGGAGGCTGGTTGGCTGCCATGTAAGCCGAGCAACCCGAGATCCAAATTGCGGCGACCAGCATCAATGCCGCACCGATGATCGTGCACGTCGATGATCTCGTATCAGCCATCATACTCCTCCTAGAGCTACGATCCGCGAATCGGACACAATTAATACTCACTTCACAGACATTTGTGTCACCAAACAAGAGGCTGATGGCATTTGTCCCGCTTCTATTTGTTTCGGACATGCTCTATGACGATCTGAGAATAACGACCGCCAAGGGAAGGATTGATCATGTACGAAGATCTCAAACTCTACATCGACGGAGAATTTACCTCCGGCAGCAGCGGCGCCGGAGAAGATGTCCTGAACCCGTCAAACGACGAGGTGCTGGCCCATATTCCACATGCCAAGCAGGCTGAGCTGGATGCAGCCGTGGTCGCGGCAGAGAAAGGCTTTGCCGAGTGGCGCAAGATGTCAGCTTTCGAGCGCTACAAGATCATGCGCAAGGCTGCAGACCTGATGCGCGCCCGGGCAGATGACATCGGACGCGCCATGACCTTAGAGCAGGGCAAGGTCAACGTTGAAGCCAAGCTCGAAGTGATGATGAGCGCCGACGTGATCGACTTCTTCGCCGAAGAAGGTAAGCGCGCTTACGGACGGATCATTCCAGCTCGCGTAGACGGCGTTCGCCAAATGGTGATCCCGGAGCCGGTCGGCATTGTTGCTGGCTTCTCGCCTTGGAACTTCCCTGTCAGTCAGGCCGCCCGAAAAATCGGTGGAGCGCTGGCAGCTGGTTGTTCGATCATCGTCAAGTGTCCGGAAGAGACGCCAGGTTCGCCAATCGGCATGGTCCGCTGCTTCCACGATGCCGGTGTGCCTGCCGGTGTTCTCAACTTGGTCTATGGTGTTCCGGCTGAACTTTCTGAGTACCTGATCCCGCACCCCTCGATCCGGAAGATCTCTTTCACTGGCTCAGTGCCGGTCGGCAAGCATCTCGCCGCCCTTGCCGGTGCGCACATGAAGCGCGCTACGATGGAACTGGGTGGTCACTCGCCGATGTTGATCTTTGATGACATCGACACCGATCATGTTGCGACCCTCACGTCCGGACTGAAGTGGCGCAACGCCGGTCAGGTCTGCATTTCTCCGACGCGCTTCTTCGTGCACGAGAAGGTCTACGATAACTTCGTTGCCAAGTTCACCGACATTGCCAAGAACATGAAGGTTGGTGACGGACTTGATCCGGACAGCCAGATGGGCCCACTAGCGAATCCTCGCCGGATCAATGCGATGGAGTCCATCATTGCTGACGCTCAGGAAAAAGGAGCGAAAGTTGCGACGGGTGGCAGCCGCATCGGTAACCAGGGCAACTACTTCGAACCGACTGTCCTGACCGACGTGCCAGAAGACGCCCGCATCATGAGCGAAGAGCCATTCGGCCCGGTCGCTGTCATGCTGCCGTTCAAGGACACCGACGAAGTGCTGGAACGCGCCAACAAGCTGCCATATGGACTGGCAAGCTATGCGTTCACGCATGATGCCGGACTGGCAACGAAGGTTGCTGATGCCCTCGATCACGGCATGGTCTCGATCAACCACCACGGCCTGGCTGTTCCGGAAACGCCTTTCGGCGGTATCAAGGATTCCGGTTATGGTCACGAACAGAGCATCGAAGGTCTGCAGGCCTATATGAGCAACAAGTTCGTCACCCAGATGGGATAATGCCTGGACCTGAACAGGCGCCCAAATGAAATGAAGAGACCCGGCACTGAGCCGGGTCTTTTTTTGTATGGAATGAAAGTCCCGGGAACAGTTCGCGGCAAACGTACCTTGAAGCTAGAGACGCGCATTTGCCTCTTCGAAAAGCCTCATGTTCTTTTCAACGTCGTAGTCGGCCTCGGTAAGATCGTCCGGGTTCCACTCGCTGCGGTGCTCTTCGTAGAAGTCCCCTGAATAAACATGCAGCGCGCAGGTCAGCTTGCTCGTCGGGTTCGTCACCGAGTGAATGATATTCTTTCCAAGTTGGCACGCATCCTTTGGCCCTAGAGAATCTGCGCCTGCAGCTTCGATCCGACCTTCAGCATCATCCTTAAGCCGACGCCAAAAGATGTTGTCTTCACGGCCGGTGTAAACGCCGATAACAGCCGCCATGTTGTGGTTGTGAGGCATGATCGTCATGCGCGGTGCCCAGATGACGTTCAAGACCGTTAGGTCGTTGGATTTGTGCAGGCACTGCACCGTGCCCTGCTCAGGCTCACCAAGCACCTTGAGCAGTCCGGTCGGATCAGACACCGCTTCGGCTACGATCTCATGCACACCCTGCATCGAATCTGTACCCTGCATGGCAGCGCGGCAGTCGGCGGTGAATCTCTCGATTTCAAACATGTGGCACCTCCCTTTCAGCATCTATTCTCGTACGCTTCTCTATGGACGGCACCGTAACAGCATTTTCGCCCGCATCGAAACTCGTTTGGCAGACTTGGAGTTTGGACTCACCGGGACAACTGTGAACGAGCCACCAGGACACCGCTTAGGATGACGATCGCGATACCGATCCATGAGAGCAGGCTCGGCAGGCTGCCGAATACGGCAAAGCCAATCGCAATCCCTGCGACGATCTCGGTATAGGTAAACGGTGCGAGTTCGGCTGCAGGCGAGCGGGCAAAGGCAATTGCAAACATCGTCTGGCTGATGGCGGCCAAGGCGCCCAACACCAGAAGAAGGAGCAATTGCTCGGTCTCCATAGGCGTCCAGGCCGGTAGCATGATCGGCGTGAGCAGAAGGGTCGCTGTTCCGGCACCCCAAATGGAGGTCAGCCAGGGGTTCACGTCCCGGCCCAGTTTTCTATTGAGGATCAATTGCCCTGCTACAAGCAATCCGGTGCCGAGCACCCATATGGTGCCCGGGTTTCCGAGACCGTCAGGTGAGGGTCGGATAATCAATAGAATGCCGGCAAAGCCGCCGATGATGCCGAGCCAGGATGACAGGCGGGTTGGCTCGCCCAATAGCCACGGACTGACCATCGCGATAATGAATGGATAGATGTAGAGCACAGCAACCGCTTCTGCATAATCCATGGTTCTCACGCCGATCACGAAGAAACCGGTGGATAGCGGCAGCAGGCAACCACGCACGATCTGCAGCCAGGCCGGTGTTGGCCTGAGAACGGCTCCGCGAAACCGGATCGCTACAATCGGCAAAAGCAGTGCGAAGAAGCCGGCAAATCGGAACCACAATATCTGTGTGATAGGAAGATCGTCGGACAGCAGTTTCATGATCGCACCAGCAAGAGCTGCAAATGTCAGACCTGCGACCAGCAATAGCACGCCACTGACATTCAATCCTGATGCTTCATTGACCGTTTCTTCCTGCATCGCCACATGATGGAGTGAAATGCCCGCCCCGCCAATAGAGTCCTAACTCACGGATCTTCAATATGAGCCTCGAGACCTCGCCTACCTACCGAGTTTTAGACCCCACCGAAGTATCGACGGTTCGGGAGCTGCTTGATGTGTTTAGCGAGGCGTTTGAAGATCCGCAGAACTACACGAGCAGACAACCGAGCGATGCGTATCTTGGTAAGCTCTTGGAACGCGATACATTCTTTGTCGTTGTTGCTGAGAAGGCCGGCAAGATCATTGGTGGTTTGGCAGCCTACGAGCTCGTCAAGTTCGAGCAGGAACGGAGTGAGATTTACATTTACGATCTGGCTGTCTTGGACGGGCACCGGCGGCAAGGCGTGGCAACACAGCTGATTGAAACGCTGAAGCATGTCGCAGCCAAACGTGGAGCGCACGTTGTATTCGTGCAGGCCGACTATGACGACCCACCCGCCATCGCACTTTATTCCAGCCTTGGCAGGCGCGAGGATGTGCTGCACTTCGATATTGAAGTGCCCTAGTCCGGGGGCCATCGACCAATCGAAGCACGAGGAGTGCGGCGTTGCACACCAAACTCCCCAATTGCATCCCCGGAATTTGCGTAGCAAATTCCGGGAAAGCGAAACGGCCGCCCCAAGTTTACGTAGGGATCCATCCAGAACTAGTTAGTGACCATCCAAGATGGCGTCGGCAATTTTCTCAGCAGTCATGATGGTTGGGATGTTTGTGTTTGCGGATGGAACGACCGGAAAGATGGATGCATCAACCACGCGCAGGCCGTCGACACCATGGACGCGCCCGGCATTGTTGGTCACCGCCATGGGATCATCGGCCGTGCCCATACGGCAAGTACACGAGGCATGCCACACACCAACGGCGGCCTTTCGAATGAAGGCCTCTGCTTCGTCTTCATCGTTGCAGACACCGTCCAGCGTGAAGCCTTCCATAATGAGGTTCTTTATTAGGAAGCTACGCAGCACGGCTGGCCCGTCGAGAAGACCGGCCATAATGGAGGTGAGCACACGGTTCTTGGTGTTGATCTCGCCAACCTGTCGAACCTTGTCGGAATAGCTGGCTGGGAACGGGTCGGTCGTCACCGCTTTGAGAGCCGGATCATCGTACAACGGCACAATCTTACGGATCCCGTCGGCGAGGCGTTCGAGGTCACGCCGGTCGGACAGCAGGTTGAATTCGACTTCAGGCTCGTCGCGCCAGCTCGTCGAGGCCAGTTTGACTTGCCCGGTTTCCGAGTACGTCTTGTTGACGAAGAGAAGAAAGCTGCCGATCTGCTCGCCGACGGCATGCCACGATGTCTTGGTCGTGCAGACAACAAACATGTCACCAGGTGGTGCATCGCCGATGTTGGAGGAGTAGCGAAAGCCGAGATGCATATGGCGGCGGGACTTGTTGTTGTCGATCCGCGCACCGCGCTTGACGAATGCCGCGAGTGCGATGGATGGGTGGTCCATCAGGCGCTTGCCAACGCCGAAGGCGGCATGGCGAACCGGGATGCCGAGATCGTAGAGATCGCCGCTTGGCCCGATGCCGGCGCGTAGGAGATGCGCTGGTGAATGGATCGCGCCGCAAGACAGTATGATCTCCTTGCCGCGAAACTCTTGCTCCCGTCCCTGCACCTGTGCCTTTACGCCGACACAGCTTTGGCCCTCGAAGATCAACTCGGTTATATGCGTCTCGGTCGATATTGTCAGGTTTTCGCGCTTTCGCACGTCGGCAGTGAGATAACCCATGGCCGCCGAAACACGCTGTTCCTCGGCGTTTGAGATCGTAATTGGGAAGTAGCCGTCCTCGAAGTGTCCGTTCTGATCTTCAAGGTACTTGTAACCGGCCCGCCCCAACGTCTTGTCGAGGGCATGAGAATGAGCGGACCAATGCGATCGTGGAACACGGCGGATCGGTATTGGGCCGTCCTGACCGTGCCATTCATCGTCGATGTCGAGATCGTTCTCAAGCTTCTTGAAATAAGGAAGGACGCTATCCCAGCTCCACCCCTGGGCGCCGCGCTGCTGCCACTCGTCGTAATCGGTTGGAGCGCCGCGGTTTGCCATTTGCCCATTGACCGACGAGCCACCGCCCAGGACGCGGGCCTGTTCATATTTGCGAAGCCGCGGCTTCGGTGCGTCGGGATTGTTGTGAGAAACGACTTCGGTGCTGACTTTAAGCTCTGACCAGACGAAGCGATTGTTGAGGTAGGCGGTGCCTGGGTAGGAGTCCAGGATCTCCTCGGGGACTTTACCAGGTGGCGTATCTTCACCCGCTTCGCAAACAAGGACCTTATTGGCACTCCGAGCCGAGAGACGATTGGCCAATACGGATCCGGCCGATCCACCACCAACGATGATGTAGTCGTATTGCATGGTTGGTCCCGCCTTCTGGTTGGATTCTTTGATTGTTACTCAGCCGCGACGATTGAGGCTTCGCTCATGACTTGCATGGGCTTCCAATTGGTTGAACGAACGTAGTCGGGTCGCGGGTTATCAACGTCTGCCGGCCGGTTGGCTACGCGGTTGAAACAGAAGTAGGCCTGCCAGCGATCCTGCGCCGAAAGATTGTGCCCCGATGCATGTAGGAGATTGCAATGGAAGATGGCGGTCGTTCCCGGCGGGCCAACAAGCGGCACCGGCGGAGGCGAATCTTGCATGTAGGCTTTCACTTCTTGAGGCCCGACAGCCCAGACCTTGTAGGCCGTTGATTGATCGTAATAGGGATTGACGCGGCCATCGCGATGACTACCCGGCAACATATAGAGGCAGCCATTCATTTCGGTCGCCTCATCCAACATGACCATGACCGTGGTCATGTCCGGTTTGGCGATACCGTCGAGATGCCAGCTACCGAAGTCCTGGTGCCAGGGCCATGCCGTGCCTTCAACGGCTGCTTTCATGTTGACCTTGCAGTGATGAATATAGACCTCATCATCACTGAGTGCCTGCTGTGCCATACGCAGAACGCGCGGGCCGCACGCGGCGGCACGATAGGCCGCTGACGCTGTCGGGCCGTCGGGCTCGTGCATACGGAACATGGCCTTAGGTTGTTGTGACTCGCCTTCGCGAAACACGCAGTCGGAATCGATCTCGGAAACACGGGCTGCCTCACGTTTCAGCTCCGATGCTTCTTCCGGGCTGAACAGTCCGGGGAAAATCAAAAACCCATCGCGGTTGTAGGTGGCGATTTGTTCGGCTGACAATTCCATCGGGTTTGCCTCCCATGGCAAGTTGATCAGTCGCTACTTGATCGCTCGACTAATCGATGCGTGATGTTATGGCTCGATGCATGGTCAGGGCCAGTAGCAGGCCGGTGGCACGAGGCAACTATCAGGACATGGATGGTGCTTCTGGCCGTTATGGCTCCTGGATCCGCAGGGCAGGTCACCAATCTGACAGCGATCGGACAGCCTCTGCTCTAGCTGGGGTGGTTGTTCGTGCGCGAGACGACGAGCTCATCAAGCTGCTCAACATTCGCACCAACAGATTGTGCAATCTTCAAAAGGTCATTGAGAGTCTCATCGTTGAGCGGAATTCCTTCGTCCTGAAATTGCGCTTCAAGTGACGCCTCGATCTCGCCGGGAACAAAGAGACGATCTGTTCCGGCTGCCCGACCACTTTTCTTGATTTCGCTCAGAATTTTGTCTGAGCGGCCACGTACATCATCGATGTCCTGCAGTGCTGCAACATTGATTGCCACGAAGAACTGGCTATCGCGACCAGGGAACGGTCCGTCCACCATGTTGCCGGTCTCGGTGCCATAACCAGACCCGGAGATCAGCGCCGAGAGCATGCCCACCGCCATACCCATACCGACGCCCTTATGCCCTCCAACAGGCCGTATCAAACCTTCAAGTGCCGCGACCGCGTCTGTGGTTGATTTGCCATCGGCATCGTAGGCCCAGGTCTCCGGGATCGGCTCACCCTTCTGAGCGAACACTCGAATTTTGCCGTGTGCCGTTTCGCCGAATGCAATGTCGAGAACGAAATCCCCCTCGCTGCCTCCCGGAATGGCGACGCCGAGCGGGTTAATGCCGACGAGCTTGTCCTTGCCACCCCAAGGCGCCATGGTGGGCAGGGCGTTGGTTCCGCAAATCCCGATCATGTCTTCGGCCAGAGCCCGGCGCGCGAAGTATTCCATCGTACCAGCATGGTTCGAGTTGGAAACCGCCGCGAAGGCAATTCCGGCTTCCTTTGCCTTAGCGATGCTCCACTGTGCGGCGAACATCAAACTAATTTGGCCCAGATTATTGCCACCATCAACAACCGCAAGGTTGCCAAACTCCTTGGCAATGCGTGGTCGACCGACTGGATCTACGCCTTCGTGGCGCAATTTCCCGACGTAGTCGGGCACACGCAAGACTCCATGCGAGTGGATGCCGCGAAGGTCAGCTTCGATAAGGGAGCCGGCAACAGTGTTGGCGTCGCCATGTGCCATCCCGCATAGAGAGAAAACCTCAACTACCGCACCGTGCAACAGTTCCCTGGGAACACGCACTTCATTTTCGGTGCCCGGATAGAGAGCCATCGCGAACCTCTTGGATATGACCAATCAGTTGAGCTGGAAGATCGCCGTGTTGAGTGCCGTGGCGAACGCAACCCACGCTGCATAGGGCAAAAAGAGCAGAGCCGTCGTGCGATCGTGACGCCAGGTCAACGCAATCATCGAGACAATGGTGATCAGGAGAACGACGATAATCGCCAACGCTGCGCCGATTTGATGGGCTGCGAAAAAGGCGGGCGACCAGCTAAAGTTGAGCACAAGTTGCAGCCACCACAGAGCGCGCGCAAGGCCAGCCTCTGCCGCATACCAAAGGCGCCAGCCGGCGACTGCGATCATGACGTAGAGCACGGTCCAAACCGGTCCAAACACCCTGCCTGGCGGATTGAATGATGGCTTGGCAAGCTGAAGGTACCAGTCGCCGGGCCGCGTGAGATAACCGATGGTCAACCCGCCGCCCATGACCAGCGCCAGAAACAAGAGAAGGATCAAAACTCTGGAGCCGGTCATGCGTGTGCTCTTCGGGTCACCGTTCTTTAAAGGGAACGGGAGGGCTCTGCGTTGAGGCTTTCTACTCTGCCGCGTCCCGCTTCGGCTGATGGCCGACCGAGTCAGCGTACTTGGCGAGTTCCTCTTCGCCCATGAACTCTTTCTCCCAAGCCATGACTTGGTCGAATCCGGCAAATGTATGCAGATCGCCCATGGGGTGGTTCTGATACTGCTCGTTGAACTCTTTCTCGGCGAGTGGGCCTTCGTCACGCAGTTTCACCGCGAGATCATAGACCGCCATCATGGTCTGCCGGAAGGTGGCACCCGGTGTGATGGTCATCGCGATACCAAGCTCGCGCAAGTCCTCCATACTGAAACGCGGAGAGACGCCGGTCTGGTTGTAAAAGATCGGGCCTTTGACCTCTGCGCAGACACGCTTGACTTCATCAACGTTCGTCGGCCCTTCGACGAAGGCCATGTCGGCGCCGGCTTCGAGGTAAGCGTTCGCGCGTGTAATGGCGTCATCCAAAGTACCACCATGGGCACCGCGTGCGTCTGTCCGCGCGATGATGATGAAATCGGGATCAACCTCTTTACGGGCATAATCGGCCGCTCTGTACTTGCCAACGGCCTCATCGATTGGGATGACGCGGCGGCCGGCGACGTGACCGCAACGCTTCGGGATGACCTGGTCTTCGATATGAACGGCCGCAACGCCTGTCTGGATGTATTCCTTGACTGTCCGGATCGTATTGATGGCATTGCCATAGCCGTTGTCTGAGTCTGCGATCACCGGAACATCGACGGCATTGGCAATGTAGCGGGCGTTCATCTGCATTTCGGTCATTGTGGCGAGGCCTGCATCGGGCATACCGAGCAGCGACAATGATGTGCCGTAGCCGGTCATATAGATGGCAGGAAAGCCGACCTTGTCGAGCACGCGCGCGCTCATGGCATTGTAGCAACCGGGGATGAATACGCTTTCACCCGAGTTCAGGATTTCGCGTAGCTTGGTCGTCTTCTTCATGGCAATGGTCTCCCGGTTTGCTATTTGCCGTCGAGCCTAGGCGAGATGCCCAAACAAAGACAGCCGGAACGCCTGGTTCCAGCTGCCAAAATCCCGTCAATGATTGTGTCGGCACACGAAATGCCGGGCGCACTGCTCTCTAGGCAATCAGCCAACCGCCATCAACGTCGACAGTCGTGCCGGTGACAAAGTCGTTCTTGATGACGAACATCAGACCCTCAGCCACTTCTTCTGCCGTCCCGGCGCGCGGCACGAGGTTATTCTTGGTCATGTTGGCGTAGGCGGTTGTGCGTTGTTCACCTTGCAAAGCCACCATCGGTGTGTCGATTGTGCCTGGTGACACGACGTTGACGCGGATGCGCGGGGCAACCTCTTTGGCGACGGCGCGGGCCATAGCCTCAACTGCACCTCCAACAGATGAGATTGCGATCTGGCCTGGCCGACAATTGCGGGCCGGCGCACCCGAGACGAGCGTAATCGAGCCACCGTCGGTGACATGCTTGGCACCAAAACGAACGACGTGCGCATAACCCCAAAGCTTCGCGAATGACCCCTTGTAGCCATCCATGTCCATCTCAAGGAACGGGCCAACAGCGCGCGCGCCGCCGGTCGCAGCACTGACCAGAATGTCGTAAGGCGCAAGCTTGTTGAGGAGCGCTTCGACGGCGCCTGCATCGGTTACATCACAGGCTTCAACTGTTACACCGGATGGCAGATCGCCCGCCTTGGAGGGGTCTCGACTGATGGCCACGACAGTCGCGCCCTCGGCAGCAAGCATGCGTGTTGTTGCTAGTCCGATACCTGATGTTCCGCCGAAAACGACGGCCTTCTTACCTGAAACGTTCATGATATCTCTCTCCCGAATTGATTGTTGTCAGAACAGGTCTCAACCCGCCGGTATTCCATGTCAAGTGCAGGTGGCGATCAACTTACTCGGCCGCATCGACCTTATCTGACGGTTTGATGGCGGCTAGCTTCTTGCCGAAGCGGTCGCGGTACGGCGCAGTGTCGATCTCTTCAAGCTCGATCTCGCCGGCAAGAACCTTGCGTTTCCAATCCTGATGAGCCGGCTCCCTGGCGTGGAACTCCGGCATCACTTCGTTGGCGAACAGTTCAAGGCTTTCGCAGATGTGTTCGTGGGTATTGTTGCCGGCCTGGTTGAGCAAGATGATCTGGTCGACGTTGCTGCTGGCGAACTTTCTGAGCTTCCGACGAATGGTATCGGGCGAACCAACTAGACCACCGGTCAGTGCGGCGGCGACTGCATCTTTGTTCTCAGCCTTCCACTTTTGGTACTCTTCCCAGATGTTGAGATTGCCGGCCTTCGGTGTCATGTGTTTGTCGGGGCCATGTGCATAGTGGCGCAACGCAAACTGGAAGAATGTCAGGCCGTCTGCGCGCTCGCGTGCTTCTTCGTCGGTCTTGGCGCACATAAAATAGCTGACGAGCGCGATGTTAGGGTTGGTCTGATAGTCGGCCAGTTTGTCGAGCCGTTTGGTGATCGCATTGTAGTAGGCGTGCACCCAGGCCTGGGCGGCATCCGCGCTAACGAACTGGAAGCCTAACGCCCCAATGCCGCGCTCACCTGCCATTTGTATGGTAGGCAACTGCGAACAGGCGACCCACATTGGCGGATGTGGTTTCTGCAGTGGCTTGGGAACAACGTTGCGCCATGGAAACTTGTAGAACGGGCCATTGTAAGCGCAGGGATCATCGTTGAACATCGGCGTGATACAGCGAACCGCGTCTTCCCAGCGCTCGCGCTTGTCTTCGAAATCAACATCGAACGGCTCGAGTTCGGTCCATGTGTTGCCTTCACCCATCCCAAACTCAACACGCCCCTTGCTTAGAAGGTCGAGGGTCGCAACGCGCTCAGCCACACGGGCGGGATGATTGGTCGTGAGCTGGATGATGCCGTGCGCGAGGCGAATATGTTTCGTGCGCTGGGTCGCCGCCCCGAGGAAGACTTCCGGAGCCGGCGAGTGGGAGTATTCTTCCAGAAAGTGATGCTCGACCTCCCACGCATAATCATAGCCGAGCTGGTCAGCCAATTCGATTTGGTCGAGTGCGTCTTGGTGGAGCTGATATTCGGTGTGGGCCTGCCACGGACGCGGGATCTGGAATTCGTAGAATATTCCGAACTTCATCGCCGAGATCTCCCGTAGCCTCGTTGCACTTCAGACAAAGTCTGCGGGTTCGGCGCCGAACAATCAATCCCTCGGCGATGATCGTTCTGATAGTTGAATGTCGATTGCGTTCATTGGACCTGACTGCATTCGCTCACGCTCAGCTCATAGCCAGCTTGGTATAACCCTCTGCGGCTACGGCATCGCAATGTGCGCGATAGGCGGGATGACCTCCGCTGTAGCGCATGATCCGAGGAGCCTGCTTACCCTCGACATTCCGATTGACGCCGGTCATCCAGGAACCAACTTCGTTCATAAGAAGGCCCTGACCAAGTTCATCGACATGGTTGGTCCACTCTGCAACCGCCGTCGGCGTGGCATCGATGCGCGTCAAACCACGCTCGACAGCGAACTTGATTACATCGGTAATCCACTCAACACCGTATTCCGCCGTTCGCGTGTAGTTGCTGAGACCGCCGTGCGGACCCATTGCCATCAACATGTTTGGAAAGCCAGAGGTGAAGACACCGAGATAAGTTTCCGGGCCATTCTGCCACTCTTCTTTCAGCTTCACGTCATTTACACCACGGATGTCGATGCGCTCGAATGCACCAGTGATAGAGTCAAAGCCCGTTGCATATATAATCACATCGAACTCGCGCTCTTGATCGCTGGTCTGAATGCCGTTCTCGGTTATGCATTCTATGGGCGTTTCGTTGACATCAACCAACTCGACATTGGGCTGGTTGTAGACTTCATAATATCCTATCTCCAGCGGGATCCTGCGTGTGCCGAACCCGTGGTTCTTTGGAATTAGCTTCTCAGCGACTGCGGGATCTTTGACCCGCTCGCGGATCTTGCGCGCAGCGAATTCGGATGCGAGCTTGTTGGCCTCTCGGTCTAACAGCACGTCGCTAAAATTGCCCTGCCACTGACCAAACCCCGGCGTACGATAAAGCTTCTCCCAAAAAGCTTCGCGCTCGTCCTCCGTAACCTCGAGTGCCTTACGTGGGTCTGGTCCGTGGACGTAGCAGCTCGGAGTTTCAAGGCAGCGAGCGAGTATCTCAGGATAGCGGGCCTTTATGTCGGCCATCTCCGCCGGGCTGATCTTTGAGTTGTTGAGTGGAAAGCACCAGTTGGGTGTGCGTTGAAAGACTGTCAGATGCCCGACAGATTTGGCGATCGTCTGAATCGTCTGTACCGCGGTTGCGCCTGTTCCGATTATGCCCACCCGCTTGCCAGCGACGTCAATGTCGTCCTTTGGCCAGCGATGGGTATGGCAAGAAATGCCATTGAAACTATCGATCCCAGGTATGTTCGGCATAACGGCGGCCGAAAGAACTCCAACGGCAGTAACGAGAAATCTCGCCGTGTGATGCTCGCCGCTGTCCAATTCGACATCCCAATGGCGGGCGGTTTCCTGCCAGTGCGCGGAGACCACGCGACTATTGAACTTGATATTACGTCGCAGATCGAACTTGTCAGCGACATAGTTCAGGTAACGCTCGGTGTGGGGTTGAGCGGAGAAATGCTCTTCCCAATTCCATTCTTCCAGAAGCTCCTTCGAGAAGGAGTAACCATAGGTCCAGCTCTCTGAGTCAAAGCGCGCACCCGGATAGCGGTTCCAATACCACGTGCCGCCTACGCCGCTACCGGTCTCGAGTACTTGGACACGCAAGCCGAGCTCGCGCAGCAGATAGAGCTGATACAGTCCAGCGACTCCAGCGCCGATTATAATTGCATCGAATTCGACACTAGCATCTGACCGAGTCTTTGCTTCGGTTGCCTGTGATGTAGCCACGGTATCCTCCCAAACTGCTCTTCTCGACCAGTTCTTCACATTATCAAGGCTCTTGGACTTGTGCCAACTGGGTATAAATCACCGCCTCGATTTGAGTGATAAGCTACTGATATTTTCTCAATAGCGTCCGTCCTGAACACATTTGTTAGGCCGCCAAGGACACCAGCAATTTATTGCAAAAGATGGGATCTTACTGCGCTTACTCAGGTCTGGTTGCAGCCCATCGCGAAATCAGCATGACTGAAATTCACTGCTTGGCTTCGAAAGCGGACGTACAGCCGGGGCAATCCAGCAGACTTCCACTCGTCACGCTGGCCTAGTCATGGTATGCGCTCTGACATTCGATGTTCATGATCCCGTTGTGAGAGGAAGCGATGCAGAAAACAGTCGCGTCTCCCAGTTCCGAGTCTACTGCTGCCGCATCGGCCACGGCCATGCCTGTCCTGCTAGCATTAAGCGCCGCGCATTTGCTCAACGACATGATGCAGAGCCTGGTGCCGGCGATCTATCCGATCATTAAGGATGTGCATGGGTTGAGCTTTAGCCAGATTGGTTTGATTACGCTTGTCTTCCAACTCACAGCCTCACTGTTCCAGCCAGCCGTCGGTTTTGTTACTGACAAGAAGCCACAACCCTACTCACTGGCGATCGGTATGATTTTCACGCTGATCGGCCTCGTGGTGCTCGGCACAGCCGCCAGCTTTTCGACATTACTGATCGGCGCTGCGCTAGTTGGAACCGGCTCAGCGATCTTTCATCCAGAGGCGACGCGCGTTGCGCGAATGGCATCCGGTGGCAAGCAGGGCTTTGCCCAGGCAATCTTCCAGCTTGGCGGACAGGGTGGTGGCGCGCTCGGCCCCGTGCTGGCTGCGTTCATCGTCGTGCCGAACGGTCAGGCAAGCCTCGCTTGGTTCGCGGTCACTGCTCTACTCGCAATGCTGGTTCTGAGCTACGTCGGGCGCTGGTATTCCCAACAACTGGTTCACCTCAGCCGACCGAAGAAGGGCGGCAACGCTGATGTGACCAGTCCCTACTCGACCAACTACGTTTGGTTTGCTGTTTTCATCTTGATCGTATTGATGTTCTCGAAGAGCGCCTACACAGCGAGTTTCACATCCTACTACACGTTCTTCGTGATTGATCGCTTCAGTGTTCCAATTGAAACTGCGCAGCTCATGCTCTTTGCGTACCTCGCAGCTGGTGCGCTGGGCGTTCTGGTCGGCGGGCCGCTCGGTGACAAGATCGGCCGACGACGCATTATCTGGTTCTCAATCCTTGGCGCACTGCCGTTCTCGCTGATTCTTCCTCACGCGGATTTCTATGGCACGCTGGCGTTGACCATCCTTGTCGCGTTCATCATGGCAAGTGCATTCGCTGCGATCCTGGTCTTCGCCATGGAGCTTCTGCCGGGTCGCATCGGTTTGATCGGCGGGTTGTTCTATGGCCTTGTCTTCGGACTTGGCGGCATCAGCGCCGCATTGCTTGGCGAAGTGGCTGATATGACGAGCATCGCGACGGTGTTCCAGATTTGCGCATTCCTGCCGGCAATCGGATTGCTGACATGGTTTCTTCCGGACATTCGGTCTTAGAGCTTTGACTTAGGCAGGCTTCTGGCCGAGCGCCTGTTCGATGTCGGCGATGAGATCCTGTTCGCCTTCGATACCGACTGACAGTCGCAGCAAATTATCGGGCACGGCACTGTCCGGGCCCTCGACGGTCTTGCGGTGCTCGATAAGACTTTCCACGCCACCCAGAGACGTGGCCGGCATGAAGACGCGGCAGGCTGCAGCCGTGGCCCGGGCTTCAGCCGCATCGCCTTTGATCAACAACGACATCATCCCGCCGAAACCATTGGTCATCTGCCGGGCTGCAATCTCGTGGCCGGGGTGGTTATCGAGACCGGGATACAAGGCACGCTCCACATTGGGGTGGTTCTCAAAGTGGCGGGCGAGTGCCAGCGCATTCTGCGAGGCACGCTCGTAACGAACGAACAGCGTGCGAATGCCGCGAATCAGGAGCCAGGCTTCGAAGGGCTGCAGGATACCGCCGACATGCTTCCGCACGTGTTGGATGCTCTGCCACCGCTCATCTATGCGCGCTGTCGCCAGGACGCCACCGGTGAGGTCGCTGTGGCCGCCGAGATACTTGGTTGCAGATTGGAAGACGATGTCAGCTCCAAGTGCGAATGCATCAGTGGTACAGGGCGGGGCGACAGTTGTGTCCAGCCCAAGAGTGGCGCCGGCATCGTGCGCGAGGTTCGCCGCCTCAGCGATATCGATCACATCCCAAGTTGGATTGACGGGCGATTCAATCCATACGAGTTCGGTTTTGCCGGGCTGGATGGCCGCTTGCAGCGCGCCTGGTTTGGTCTGATCGAACAGAGTCAGTTCGATGCCGCGGGTCTTTTCAAGATGCTGCAGCCAGTGCTGGGCGCCGTGATACATGATGACGGGTGCCACGACGTGCTGACCCGGCTTCAACGTTTCATACACGGCGGAAATGGCGGACATGCCAGAGTTGAAGACAAGCGCATCTTCGGCGCTTGACAGGGCTTTGATCACTTCTTCAGCCGTGCGGGTCGTCGGATTGGAGTCGCGGGAGTAGCCGAACTCTGAGCGAAACTCGTAGTTGTCATCGCGGGCAAACGTCGTTGCCGGCTCGATGCCAGGTACCACGCCGCCGGTCTGCTCATTGATGATATGCAGTGCCTGCGCCGCAATCGTTGCAGCTGATCGATTGTGATTATCGCCCATCGCCTGCGTTGCTCCCATGCTGGTATTGCCTTGCAAGGGAACTTAGCAGGAACCGTCCGGCGTGGCCTGCCACAATGCGTCGCCAGCCAAAGTTCTGGGGCAGCGTTGCTTGGACAAAGCCCCTGAAAAACTGGCGGGCCAATTCAAACCTATTCAGGCTTGGGCCAAGCCAAGCGCAACGCGGAAACGACGTGCGATCGCAGCACCATCTTTCTCGGGCAGCATCCAAGGGTCTTCACTGAGCGCGATCTTGGCCACGGCAAACGTCGGGCCTGGTGTCTTGAAGACCAGCTCGGCGAGGTCGTCGACCGCACCGTGCTCGGTCACGTGCATGGTCTTGGTAATCCCGAAACCCTCAGCAACTTTGCAGAGATCTGCCTGACTGGATGTGAGACCGGTCTGTTTACCGGTTTCGCCGAAGTGTTCATTGTCGAGAACCAGGATACCGAGATTGCTCGGTGCGTGGTTAGCAACAACACCCAACGAGCCGATCCCCATCATCATTTCACCGTCACCGGTCAGCGCCAGGATACGCTTGTCAGGCTGGGCGAGCGCCAATCCGAGTGCGGTCGGCACGGCCATGCCCATCCCACCCCAGGAGTAGAGATATTCCGGACTGTCGCCTGCCGCAAAGGTGTCCCAGGTCGGTGATCCCAATCCGGGTACAACGAGTGCGCCGTCACGCTTGGCCAGGAGATCGGATACGAACTGCCGGCGTTGAATCTTGTTTGATCCTGTCTGTGCCATGTTGCCTATTCCTAGTCCTGTCCGAAGCCTTTAGCGCCCATGACCCTCTGGCTGATCAATACCGCGCAAGACATGCCGCCGTGAAAAGCGATGTCTGCTGCAGCAGCAAACGTCTCGCCAACCTCTGTCGGGTTTTCGACGGGGAAGCATCTGACGCCGACGGCTTCCAGAGCCGGCTTTGTGCCCATCCCCATCTGAACCTGCCAGGGATTGAATTCGCCCCACATGCCGCGCATGGTCACCAACATCAGGCAGGGTGCCTTGAGAATACTCGGATAGCCCAATGCATTGATGCAGTTTCCAACACCGGAAGACTGCATGGCGATCATCGCCTTCTTACCACCAAGCCATTGCCCCGTGACGATGCCCATGCCCTCTTCCTCGGTGGTCAAGGTGATCAGCTTCATCGACTGATCATCATTGATCATATTGAGAAGTTTGGTCAGGCCGCCGTCCGGTACGGTGCAGACGGTTTCGATGTCGCGCTTTTTGATCTCAGCATAGACGTCGTCTGACCAATGCTGGCCGTTGCTCATGTGATAACTCTCCCGGGAATGCCGCAGACCGGCGTTAGGATGCGACGATTTTGGACTTGAGATGCTTGATTTAGCGGGCTTTGTGGACCGAGGCAAAGCAGCCGGCTACAACCGGTAAATGAGAATCCGGGATGTGATTACCCGGCGCTACGTCACTTAAGGAACTCGCCTCGCAATGTCCGACCAGCCGCTCGTGACAATCGGCATGCCAGTTTACAACGGCGCCAAGTATCTCGCCAAGGCAATCGAGGGTCTCAGCGCGCAAACCGCAAGCAACATCGAAATCATCGTATCAGACGACGCTTCGAGAGATGCGAGCCCCGCAATTCTTGCCGAGTGGGCGCAAGCTGACCCAAGAGTGCGGGTCGAACGTCACGAACAGAACCTAGGCACGATCGGCAACTTCGAGTGGTTGGTTCGAGAAGCCAAGGGCGACTACTTCATGTGGGCGGCGCAGGATGACAGCTGGTCGCCTGACTATGTCGACGTATTGCGGCGGACCCTCAGTGACACACCCGATGCCGACCTCGCTGCCGGTGGCAACATTTTGCTGAGCGAAGACTGGTATAAGTTCCGCAGAATTGCGGCGCCCGCAGCACGCCGGCCGAGCAGCTTATTCTACAAGCAGTATCTCCTGCGGCATGCGCGCAACGGTTGGTTTTACGGCATGTATCGCCGCGATGTGTTGTTCTACGCTCTGCCACTCGTGCGTGAGTTTGGTCATGCCTGGGGCCATGATTTTATTACCCTGCTACCGTTCCTTCTTTCGGGCCGCGTGACAGGAAATGATGCGGTGATCTACTATCAAAGGATCACGACAAACTCTGCCGACACGTTGAAGCCAAGGGCACTTGCCAAGGAGCGGCAGCTCTATCGCGACTTTACCAACACGGCTCTCAAAGGCCTCAGGGAGTCCCAGCTTTCAGCTGCTGAACGGACCTACCTCACTCCATTCGTGATCAAGTATTGCAATCGCCACTCGGTGACGTGGAAGCAGCTCATTAAGCGTCACCTCAAGCTATCGGCATGAGCAGCGTGATACCCATCAAGTCAGCAAATGCTGGCTGATCTCACGGATGAGCTTCTTGCGGATAGCTTCAGCGTAATCCTCGTAACGATTGGCTTTCATCACAAATGCATTGGGACCCCCGATGACCCGGTGATGATAGTACTCCAGTAGCCGTGGCGTCTCGTTGAGAATGGCCAATCCGTTGATTGTAACGCCTAACTTTATTGCGCGGTTTCGGGCAAAGTCTGGCGCATAGCCAACGTTGTCCATACCGTCACCCGAGATATCGATGACGTAGCGGGCGGCCATCGCCGGTGCCTGAAGCGCAGTCTTGGTTGCGAATTCGATGATGCCTGAAATGTGCGTTTCGCCGTTGATAAAGTTTCGCGGCATGGACTTGAGTTCGTCACTGAATGCCAGAGCGGACTCCAGATCGCCAACGATCTTCCACGGCACTGAAATCAGCTGCTTTCCGACACCAGCCCACTGCACGGCGACAACCGCAATGCGCTTTCTTTGGCCGAGCTGGATTGCAGCTAAGACTTCCGGATCACGGAACGCTGCAGCCAACCCGTCTCGTTGAAGGCGATATTCATAACCGTTCACACTGCCAGAGACATCTAGGGCCAGAACCAAAGCGAGGTCGACTGTTGCTGTGGATCGAACCGGTGTCGCCGCGGGCGCCAATAGCAGAACAAATGCAAGAAGGCTGGCGAGCAATAAACCAGCTCGATTGGCAATTGACTGAGCGACAACAAATTTCGTCATGAACGACCACCGCCCTTTGGTTTGGAGGCGAGACCGTCATCATGACTAAAAATTCACCGATGGCAATTCACGTGATGCGTTGTTGAAAACCATCTTTCGAATGCGCATTCAGCCTGCGTTGCCAATTCAGGATCTAAAAAAGCCGAGCATCCCCGACAAAGGTCTCAGAAAGCAATCCTCGTCCGATCGGATGTCAGTTCGATCGGCGGCGGCCTTGAACCGAAGCTACCAGAGCTTGAGACCCGGCGGGATTGGCAACCCACCGGCCATATCTTTCATCCTATCCTGGCTCGCGGCATCGGCTTTCGCCTTGGCGTCAGCTGTGGCGGCCACGATGAGATCTTCGACAATCTCGACTTCGTCGGGTTTCATGAGTGAAGGGTCAATCTTGACGCCGCGCATTTCACCCTTGCCGTTGAGTGTGACGGTTACCATGCCGGCTCCGGACTGGCCAATGATCTCCAAGTCCTCAAGCTCTTGCTGCATTTCCTGCATCTTGGCCTG
Organism: Pseudomonadota bacterium; assembly: GCA_039183375.1. Classification (GTDB taxonomy): domain Bacteria; phylum Pseudomonadota; class Alphaproteobacteria; order Rhizobiales; family Hyphomicrobiaceae; genus Tectiglobus. The sequence continues at coordinate 5,151 of JBCDBQ010000008.1, read as the reverse complement.
CATCTGCTGGACCTGTTTCATCATGCCCATGAGGTCTTTCATGTCTCAATCTCCAGTGCTTGGTCGTTGCCTAGCGTCTAACTCAATTATCAGTTTCTGAATCGTCCAAGGGACGAATGTCAGCAATTTCAGCGTCCGGAAACGCCTGCAGAACCGCTGCAACAGCAGGCTCCTGCTTGATCTCGGCTATCTCAGCTTCACGTTTGGCCCGTTTGACATCACCGATGGGCGGCTCACCGCGCTCGCGACCGACAACAACAACCCAGCGCGTACCGGTCCACTTGCTCAGTTTTTCGCCGAGCTCACCGGCGAGACCTCTCGGCGCGCCATCGAGCGGATAAAACTCAATGCGCCCGGGCTCGAACGCGATCAAGCTCATGTGTTCTTCGATATGGACCCGAAGCATGGCATCGCGCTGTTCGCCGACGAATGTCGCAACCTCTTCGAAGGTTTGCGGCAGGGCGGCGGTGGTTGGCGAGGGGTCCGGTCTTGGTACAGGATCGGCGGCCGGAGCCAGATTGCCAGCAGCCTGCGCGACCGGCCCATTACTAGGTTGGACGTCGCCTCCGTTCGCTCCGGATGTCGCGCGGGACTGCGTTGCACCGCCATCGCCCAAAGCCTTAATCAGCTCATCGGGTGTTGGCAGATCGGCGGTGTGGGTAATGCGAATGAGAACCATTTCAGCAGCCGTTGCCGGGCTTGGCGCACCATTGACCTCGTCAATGCCCTTGAGCAGCATCTGCCAGATCCGCGAGAGAAGCGGGATCGATAACTTCGCCGACAATTCCAGCGTTCTGGCGGCTTCCTCGGCGGACACCGTCTCGCCGGATGCATCGGCACCGGCAATCTTCGCCTTGGTTGTGAGATGAACCACCTCGGCAAGATCGTTCAAGACCTGCAAAGGATCCGCGCCATCGGCGTGCAAACTTTCAAAAGCACCCAGCGCTCCGGCGGTGTCGCCGCGCAGCATCGTCTCAAACAAGTCAAACACGCGACCGCGGTCGGCAAGGCCAAGCATCGCGCGCACATTCTCGACTCCCACGTGACCAGAGCCCATGGCAATGGCCTGATCCAGAATAGAAAGGCCATCACGGACCGAGCCTTCGGCCGCACGCGCGATGAGGCGCAGGCCATCTTCGTCGGCGGATGCACCTTCGTTTGCAACAATACCGGCAAAGTGCTTTGTCAGATCTGGCACGCCAACACGGCGCAAGTCGAAGCGCTGGCAACGCGACAGGACGGTTACCGGCACCTTGCGCACTTCGGTCGTGGCGAAGATGAACTTCACATGCTCCGGCGGTTCTTCCAACGTCTTCAAGAGAGCATTGAAGGCGCCCTTCGAGAGCATGTGGACTTCGTCGATGATGAAGACCTTGTAGCGCGCCGTGAGGGGGCGGTACTTGGCGCTTTCAATAATCTCTCGGATGTTGTCGATGCCCGTGTTGGACGCGGCGTCCATTTCGAGAACATCAGGGTGGCGCGACTGAATGATCTCCTGGCAGTGCTCGCCATAGCCAACCAGATCGACGGTTGGTTTGTCTTCGACGTCTGGGCCGGAGCAATTCAGCGCGCGAGCCAGGATACGCGCCGTCGTTGTCTTACCCACCCCGCGAACCCCGGTCAGCATATAGCCCTGCGCGATGCGCTCGGACGCGAACGCGTTTCGCAGCGTCGTGACCATGGCCTCCTGGCCGATCAAATCCTCAAAGCTCTCCGGGCGGTATTTGCGCGCCAGCACGACATAAGGCTTCGACTGATCATCGTCGCCCAACAAGGAAGATTGGTTGTCGCCGGTGGAATCTGCCATGGCCGATCGCGGTCCTGCTCCGTATTCAAAATGTGCAGACCGATACGGCCAACTCAAGAAACTGGCGGGACATCAAATGTCCGCCATGTGCAAGGATGCGAAGTGGGAGGCTGATCAACGACCCATGTCGGGCTCGTTAGGGCTGCTTCCTTCCGGATCTGACCCGGTTGGCGAGGGACACGTCCGCGCCAACCTCCCGGGCTGAATATGGCGGTTTCGTTTCAGGAGGGCAAGGGGGTTATCAGCGCCGACCTCAAGTTGGCTATGCGCCCTTATAATGCGTCTACAGACAACCATCTGCACATACCTGATTTTGCGCGGAAAACCGGGGCTTTGATCTCGACTACATTGCGCGCGGGGAGCACGTGTGCTGTTGTCGCGGCGCTGGAGGGACATAATGTTTATACCGACAATTCGTGAGTCATCGCTGCTTGACCGTCAAAGCGTCAACCGCTCGGATCATGCATACATCGAGGCCCAGCTGGACGATCCGCAGACGCGGCTTCTCGTGCTGCTCGGCGATAAGCCGGTGATCATGTCTGACGAGGAACGATCCGAGGCGAGCGCAAAGTGGTTCACAAAGCAGGATCTCGCGCAATATGGGCTGCCTGTCGAGAATAGCTATTTTCTCGGCACCCATCCCGATGGCGGAGCCCGGTTCGCACTAGCTCTTGGCGAGGTCGAGGTGCAGCACGCGCCAGATGCGATGCAAATCCTATTCCCGATGGTCGATCTCAGATCTCTGGCGATGCAGGGCATTATGGGCCATGAGGACCTGTCGATGTTCGGCATGGCCAAGTCGCTGGACCACTGGCATCAGAAGACGCGTTTCTGCGGTGCCTGCGGGAGCGAGACCAGGGTTGCCGACGGCGGATGGCGGCGCAAATGCACGGGTTGCGGCATGGATCACTTCCCGCGTACAGACCCGGTGGTGATCATGTTGATTGTCGATCCAACCAATGACCGCTGTTTGCTTGGCCATGAAGCGCGGTTTGTGCAGAACATGTGGTCGACCTTGGCCGGGTTCCTGGAGCCAGGTGAAGATATCGCCCACGCGGTCAAGCGCGAAACCTTCGAAGAAGCCGGGATTGTGGTCGAAGACGTCCGCTTTCACTTGACCCAGCCGTGGCCATTCCCGCACTCGCTCATGATCGGCTGCCATGCCATCGCCAAAACCACCGAGATCAACATTGATCCCAACGAGATCCAGGAAGCGCGGTGGTTCTCACGCAACGAGATCCTTTTGATGCTTGATGACTCGCACCCGGAAGGTTTGTGGGTGCCAGGCAAGCAGGCGATTGCCCGCTCTTTGATCCAGGCGTTTGCGGACGGCGAGGTCCAGTAGAGGCTCGGCCGAACAAGACCCCTCTTTCGCGTGCCGGGAAATGGGATTTGCCGGTGATTTCAGTAGTCTAGGCCTAGGCCGACATCACCAGCGTCCGGCACTGAGGCGCGGCCTCCCCCTTGCTATCGGCTCACGTAAATCGGTGGCTTCGCGATTGTGCGGCCCACTTCCGGCGGCACCTCGATGTTGCCTTGCATTTCCTGCAGCTCGGTTAGTCGCGAGATCAATGGTTCACGGATCGGACAGACGCGGCGCTCCGTCAGATCAACGTGCAGAGATAGTGCTTCTTGCAATGCGACTTCCGAGCCATCGTCAGCGCGGAACATCTGGCTCATGTAGCGGATGCGCTTGTCATCGAAGCCCAACAGTGTGCTCTTCACTGTGAACGCATCCCCCTCGCGAATTTCGCGCTTGTAGTAGATGTGCAGGTCTCCGGTGAAGGTCGAGCAGCCGGTTGTCTCCCGGTAGTTCTTGTTGAGGCCGAAGTGGCTGAAGAAGTCGTAGAGGCTCTCATCGATCGCCAAGACGTAGTACGCGACGTTCATATGGCCGTTATGGTCGATCCATTCGGGCAGGACCCGGCCTGCGTAGGGCTTGGGTAGGGACATGATGCGAGCTCTCGCTGTTCAGCTTCAGGAAATGCAAACGCCGTAACATAAATGTTGGGTCCGAGCTGCAGATATTTACCCGAGATCTATCGCTCTTAACCCGAAGTTAACCGCGATCGGTTGCCATGATTGCTCTTGCCTCATGGTCTTGCTTGAGAGGTTGACGATGATTTTGGAAGTTGTATTGGCGACGATTGCCGCACTGGCATTGGCCCGCTGGATCGCACCACGTGTCCGGCAGATGCTCAACGTTTGATCGCCGCAACCTCAGCCACGCCAAGTTGAGCTGACGAAAACATTGACATTTCCTGCCTTCTGAACGATTGTGCGGCGCTAATCCGGCCCGCCCAAGACGAGCCGCTCCGACGTTCCGCCTATTTCATTGAGATAATGGCCGTTCGACGGGGTCAACACCCGCCAGCGAGTTTCGCCCGCGGGTGCATTTGTGTTTGGGCGGTTTCGTATTCATATTTGATCTGAGGCCCGGGGCCCTTCCCCGGTCATTTGGATCAGTTCGAGGACACATGTTCGAGTCGTTATCAGACCGCCTTTCCGGGATTTTCGATGCGCTAACACGGCGCGGCGCCCTGTCGGATAGTGATGTTTCAACAGCGATGCGCGAAGTTCGCCGCGCGTTGTTGGAAGCCGACGTCGCATTGGATGTCGTTCGGGAATTCACTGAAAAAGTGAAGGAAAAGGCGGTCGGCCAGGAAGTCGTCAAGTCTGTGACGCCGGGCCAGATGGTCGTCAAGATCGTCCACGACGAGCTGATTAGTGTGCTTGGCTCTGATGCCGATCCGATTGATCTGACGGCTGCCCCGCCGGTGCCGATCCTGATGGTCGGCCTGCAAGGCTCCGGTAAGACAACGACCACCGCCAAGATCGCCAAACGCCTGACCGACCGCGAGCACAAAAAGGTGCTGATGGCATCGCTCGACACCCGCCGGCCAGCTGCTCAGGAACAGCTCCGTGTCCTCGGTGAGCAAACCGAAGTTGCGACCCTGCCAATTGTTGCCGGCCAGTCTCCGATCCAGATTGCCAGTCGGGCCATGGATGCAGCGCGGCTCGGCAGCTACGATGTCGTCCTACTCGATACCGCAGGTCGCATCACGCTCGACCAGGAACTGATGAGTGAAGTGGCTCAGGTCAAAGCGTCGACCGGCCCGCATGAAACGTTGCTTGTTGCGGATAGTCTCACCGGTCAGGACGCGGTCAACACAGCCAAGGCCTTCGAAGAGCAGGTTGGCATTACCGGCATCGTACTGACCCGCGTTGACGGCGATGGCCGTGGTGGTGCTGCGCTTTCCATGCGCGCCGTCACAGGCAAGCCGATCAAGCTGCTTGGCACCGGTGAAAAGTGGGATGCGCTGGAAGACTTCCATCCGGAGCGC